>JBEAVQ010000102.1:13111-15962 GCA_041160865.1 Pseudomonadota bacterium
GGCAACAGCTCTGGCATCGTTGACGGCGCTTCGGCAGTTCTGATCGGCAATAAGAAGATGGCCAAGGCCACTGGTATGAAGCCACGTGCCAAGATCGTTGCAATGGCCTCGATCGGCTCAGAGCCCTCGATCATGTTGACCGGCCCAGAATTTGTGGCCCGTAAGGCACTGGCAAAAGCTGGCATGAAACCAGAAGACATTGACCTTTATGAACTCAATGAAGCCTTCGCCTCGGTCGTCCTGCGCTTCATGCAGGCCCTCAACATCCCGCACGACAAAATCAACGTGTGCGGCGGGGCCATCGCCATGGGTCACCCATTGGGTGCGACCGGCGGCATGATCCTCGGCACCGTTCTCGACGAGTTGGAGCGGACTGGCAAGGAAACGGCCCTCATCACCCGGTGCGTCGGCGCAGGCATGGGCACTGCCACCATCATCCAGCGGGTTTAAGACCCACCTGACTTGTGACGCGGGCAGCATCGCTGCCCGCTTGCTGGCCTACCGCCTGCCCCCATGGCGAGGCCAAGACCCTGAATTTTGGAGATAGTCTTATGGAAAATTTCAAAACCAACCTCGATGCTGATGGCGTGTTGCACATCGCATTTGATGTTCCCGGCAAGACCATGAACACCATCACCGGTGGCGTGATGAAGGAGATGGGAGAATTGGTCGCTGAGATCAAAGGCAATGCTGCGATCAAAGGTGCTGTCCTATACTCTGGCAAAGACAATGGCTTCTGCGCTGGCGCTGACCTTGGCGAAATCGGTGGCGGCAGCATGGATGCCGACAAGAAGCTGTCGGAAGATGAAAAACTGAAGAAGTCTTTCGAACAGGGCTTTAGCTTGAACCGGTCGCTGCGCGCGCTGGAAACCTGCGGCAAGCCGGTGGCTTGTGCGCTGGAAGGCCTGGCACTCGGCGGTGGTCTCGAAATCGCGCTGGCTTGCCATTACCGCGTCGCGGCAGACAATCCAAAGATCCAATTCGGCTTGCCAGAAGCTAAGGTCGGCCTTCTGCCTGGTGCTGGTGGGACCCAGCGTTTGCCCCGCCTGATCGGTGTGATGAATGCCATGCCACATCTGTTGCAAGGTGCCAGCATGAACCCGCAAGAGGCCTTGAAAAAAGGCGTTGTAGGCGCAGTTGTGCCAGCGGGTGAAACCGTCGCAGCAGCCAAAGCTTGGGTTTTGGCCAATCCGACCGCCGTAGCGCCTTGGGACGTTAAAGGCTACCGCGTGAAGGACGGCCCATACTCTCCCGGCGGTGGCATGGCCTTTGTAGGGGGCAATGCGATGTTGTCGAAGACCACCTACAGCAATTACCCCGCCCAAAAAGCAATCATGAGCGCGGTGTTTGAAGGCATTCAAGTGCCCATGGATGCGGCCTTGCGCATCGAGACCCGCTACTTCTTGAAAAATATGGCAAGCCCATCTGCGAAAGCGATGGTGCGCTCGCTCTTCTTGTCGACACAGGCCCTCGCCAAGGGTGCCAACCGTCCTCAAGGCTTTGACAAATATGAGATCAAAAAGGTCTCGGTTCTAGGTGCCGGCATGATGGGCGCAGGCGTGGCCTATGTGCAGGCGATGGCCGGCATTGAAACCGTGCTGATCGACCAGAGCCAAGAAGCGGCTGAGAAGGGTAAGGATTACTCCAAGAAGCTGCTCGATAAGGCGGTCTCTCGCGGCAAAATGACCCAAGAAAAGGCCGATGCCGTCTTGGCTCTCATCACACCAACCACCGACTATGCCCACGTCAAGAAGTCGGATTTGGTAATTGAAGCCGTGTTTGAAAACCGCGAAATCAAAGCCGATGTGACCCAGAAGGCTGAAGCCATGATGGGCCCCAATGCGGTCTTTGGTTCCAACACTTCGACCCTGCCGATCACAGGTTTGGCTACCGCGTCCAAGCGGCCCAAGAACTTCATTGGCGTTCACTTCTTCAGCCCTGTCGATAAAATGGGTCTGGTTGAAATCATCATGGGTAAAAAAACCACCCAGGAAACCTTGGCCAAGGCGGTGGATTACGTCTTGAAGATCAAAAAGACCCCGATTGTGGTCAATGACAGCCGCGGATTCTACACCAGCCGTTGCTTTGGTACCTATGTGCAGGAAGGCCAAGAAATGCTGGCCGAAGGCATTAAGCCAGCCATCATTGAAAATGTTGGTCGCATGACCGGTATGCCGGTGCCGCCTTTGTCGATGGCCGATGAAGTCGCCCTCGACCTCGCTTATAAAGTCGGTCAGCAAACCAAGAAAGACCTTGGCAACAAGTGGGTGGCGACACCCAGCCAATTGATCATTGAAGAAATGGTCGAAGGCCTTGGCCGCTTTGGTCGCAAGAACAAGAAGGGCTTCTACGACTATAAGGAAGACGGCACGAAGGCGATCTGGCCGGGCCTGACCTCGGTCGTGGCAACCAAAGTGCATGAAGCTGATCCTGCCATGGTGAAGGAATATAAGAACCGCCTTCTTTATCGTCAGGCCCTGGAAACTGCGCGTTGCTTTGAAGAGGGCGTCATCACCGACCCACGCGACGCCGACATCGGCTCCATCCTGGGCTGGGGCTTTGCGCCTTACACAGGTGGCACCGTCAGCTTCATGGACGGCATCGGCATCGCCAATTTCGTTGCCGAAGCAGAGCGTCTGGCCAAAAAATACGGCCCCCGCTTTAAGCCAAACAAGCTCTTGAAAGACATGGCGAAAAACGGCGAAACCTTCTATGGCCGCTTTGGCGGCGAGGCCGCGAAGAAGGCTGCTTAAGCGGCTTTCATCGTCTCCTGATTGCACGAAGGGCCACCCCGCGGGTGGCCCTTTTTGTTTTGCGGTCAGGAGAGGACTACCTTAAGGAAGTTATTTTG
>JBEAVQ010000103.1:0-7978 GCA_041160865.1 Pseudomonadota bacterium
TGCAACATCAACAACTAGCCGCTTAAACTTAAACCATCAGATGAGGCCAACCCTCCTCTAAGTCACAGCCCAATCTGTGCCAAATGTTTTGATGACGGAAAACCGAGGCCATGAGTGCGCCGCCCAAGACCGTTCTGACCACGACCCCTGCGGAAGAGGCCGCGATCCGCCAAGCGGTGCGGTCGGCGGACCTGTCTTTGCTGGGGCCCCGCGCGCGGCTGGCGGGGCCGTCCCATATTGATGGGCTGGTCGCCCTACTCAGCGATCCGGCCGTTTCAGCCCCGATCTATGACCTGCCCAGCCCGATCAATCCCCAGACCGTCGGTGCTTGGATCGCCGATACCGCAAGGCTTCAGGCCCTTGGCGAAGCTGTGCTGGTTGTGACGCTCGATAGCGCGGGACAGGTGGCGGGCTATTCGCGCTTTACCGTCTGGCCAGACAGGGCCTCGGCTGAAATTGCCGGGGCAAGACGCGCGGACCTGCAAAATCTCGGTGGCGGAAAATCAGGCGCGGCGGGCAGCTTTAACTGGATGTTCGAGGCGCTCAATGTGCGTCTGATCGGCGTTACCGCAGCCACCGACAATCCCCGCTCCGCGAAGGTGATAGAGGCGGCAGGCTTTGTCCCCATGGGCCACCGCGACGCCATCCGCCCCGACGGCACGGTTAGAGCTTCCTTCTACTGGGAAATGTCCCACGAGGCTTGGTTGGCGCGCAAAGGCTAACGCCAAACCGGCGCACGTTTGCCTTAGAACGCACCGATGCCCTCTTCGGCTTCGGGGCCGAGCATGTTGAGGGACATGACCTGTGAGGCCAGATCATAAGCCGCGTTAAAGGGCATCTCGACTTGCTGATAGAAGGCCTGTTTGCCGACCTGAAGGGTGGCGCGGGGCTTGCTGGCGATCTTGTGTGTTGTCAGGACAGCGTGGTTACAATCAACAAAAGAACCATGGTCGCTGCTCGTTCGGATCGGCAAGGCATTCCCCTCCCGGCCTGGTTTGGGTGCCGGACCTCATACATCAAAGATGGTCTTTATCTTCGGCGATCATGCATCAAGCTTTGATAGCCGCTTAACCATCAACCATCAGATGGGGCCAAGCCTCCTCTAAGTCACAGCCAAATCTGTGCCAAATGTTTTGATGACGGGCAATTCTATGAATTAAACCGCCCTTTTATGAGCGCGATATTAGCCTTTGAAACCCCATGTTCAATGGCGAGATGTTGCCATGATGAAAGTGCATCTTTTGTCTGTTCAATAATTTGTTTGACTCTTCCATCATCAAGCCCAGCCTCTTTGCCAAGTTTAGTAAGGTGTTGAACGCTAGGCTTGCGCCCTTCGCCCATTACGCTTGTGCTTTGCTCGCCATTCGGCCCCGTTGAAAAGGTCAAATCGTAAGCGGGGGCAAGCTTCCATTCGCCTTGTTCATTCATCAAAAACGAAAAGTTTTTTGAGTGATCATCGCGGTTGTGTGTGAGCACATTGAACACCGCCAAGCTGAACATTTTATAAGCCTCGCGCACATCACGTGTGAGCGCGCGCGTGAGTGTAATAAGGTCACTATAATCAAGGCTTGGGGTACGAAAATCAGAATGTAATACTCCGCATGCTGTGTGCGCATGAAATCTTTGTGTTCCGTTTCGATCAAATCTTTTGGTCGCAAAGAATCCAACGGACTTTTTCGATGGAAACAAGTGCGTTTCTTCCATGTGCAAACCAGCTTGTTTTGCCATGATTGAATAAACATACTCGATGGCACCAGCATCACTGCCATCAGATGAATTTGGAAATTTTACTATCCAATGGTCAAAGCCATCCGGTAGTGACAGCGCATCGCTCATAAGAGTGTCACGCGCTTGGTTCACGCCGATCATCGCCTTTGGCCTTGCACCTTGCGACGATCCGTTGCGCGCGAGCAATTCAACGATAAAGTCATCAGAATGGCCGTTGAGGACGACATCTGCGTCTTGCGCTGTTTTATCAAGATCGAATTCAAGACCGACCGTATGATCTGAGATATCAGGCTCATAAACCAACGCACCGACGCCGTTCTTGCCGACATTGGCAAGCCTATCAAGCGGTGATAATTCTTCCGGCATAATGCCTCGAGAACGCACGGCTCTATCAAATAATAATCGTCCCCAACCATCAGGCAGACTATCATTAAAAACCCCACAGATGCCTTCAAAGATATTGGCTTCAAAGCGTGTGAGGCCTGCTTTCAAGGGCAGGCGATACGGCGAAATTTCAAGGCCAGATTTAATGAAGTGCGCATCATACTCAAAATAGATAATACCATCACGTATGGCTAACCGCCCAACATAAAATTGCGACGTTCCAAAATCCAAATCGACCTTTATTTCTTTGACGTTTGTGTAGGTCATGTACGCCAGCCTTTTTTACGTTTAGGTTTTTCTTGCGTTTTTAATACATCTTCGATTGTGGAAAATTCTGATTGTGAGACTTCAAGTGCTTTGATGATTTCATCCAGACCCCCAACTACGGCAAGTATTTTCAAAAGACCTTCTAGCGATACCAAGCCTTGTTGTTCAAAACGCCTCAATGTAGGCAAAGGAATGTCAGCTCGCGCGGCTAACCCAGCTTGGGTAAGGCCGAGATTAACCCGTCTATCCCGAACATGGGACGCTATCAGTGACTGAGCCTTAGCGGGCGTTGTAAGTGATAACATTATATTGCTTTCTTGATTTCAGGCCAATAAGTAACATTATATTATCATTTATAGGACAAAACAAGAGAAACCTTATCCTAACTCCAACCCCGTATCCCGCGCGCGCGGCATGTTTGAGGGGCTGGAATTATCCCGCCCAGCCTGTTTGTCCTTTTCAAGATGACGATAATGAACTGCATGCTGATAAAGGTTCAAGATCATCTTGGTTTGCTTGGTGCGAACCTCGATGATTTTGGCTTGGAGGGCTTGGCGATCCTTTAGTTGCGCTTGAATAAGATCATGACGCTGTTTGCGGTCACGATTAGCTACGCCGCCTTGGCGGGGCGGGATTGGCCAAACAGACATGAGCGAAGATATGCACCCAAAGTCATGTCCCCAGCCTCTTGTTCCAATTGGGCGCGCTCTTCGAAGGTTAGACGGAGCGAGAATGGCGGTGGATTTGGGAGACTCTTATCTGACCCTTCCACCCAAGCCCCCTATCCGTTTCACTGAATCTTGGCTTTCCAAACGGCACCGGGTTTCGACTTGGACACACCAACATTGACGCGAGGCCTGCGCGAACGGTGAGGCCCGAAGCGAGATGGACGTCCAGAATATCGGCTGGGTGGATACGTTACTGAACGCGGTTGAGCCGCGCGCAGCTTGGTCCCAGGTAAGCCCATATTGATGAGACGACTTGCGAGTTCAAGATCGTGCAAAGACAATCAGGGGCGACAAATCGTGCGCATCGGCTGCTCGCAACGCGTCGACATAGGCCCGCCGCGTTGTCATGGCGTCGACGAGGTTCTGACTACCCTAGGAAAAAGGTGGGCGGCCTAAATGCATTGCCAAAAGGTCACCCACGAGGCGCGAGAAGCGTCCATTTCCATTGGGGAACGGGTGGATAAAGACAAGGCGATGACTGAAGCGAATGGCGATCTCATGTGCGGGGAAGGTGCTATTGGCAATCCAGAATTTCGTGTCATCAATCGCTTGGGCGAGATCAAGGCCAATGTTGCGCGCGCTTGTTCGGTAGTGTCCGGCCCATCGCCAAGTTTTGCCAAACAAGCGCTTATGAAGTTGACGCAGGAACGCTTCATCCAGCACGTCGCGCTTTCGTCTGCGTAACCATTTCATCGCGGCGGCAATATTGACCTGTTCGGCTTCATTCAACTCACGACGAAAGGTGATTTAGGATGGAATGAGGGCTTCGCGCTCATCGGCTTCGAGCGGTTTTGTCGGCACAATCGCATAAACAAACGTGCAGCCCATTGCTTCGGCTGTTGCACGCAAGGTCTTGACGGTAGTCGCACCGGTAATTTCAGCTTTTTCAATAGTGCTAACGCGCGACTGAACTACCCCCATGCGTGAGGCAAGCTGTTGGGCGGTAAGCCCCAAGGCTTCGCGGATGGCCTTGATCCATCCGGCACGGGGCATAGGCATTGGCTCCTCACGCAAGCGTGGGAGCCGTTTGTCGAGGCTTTTGCGTGCCAATAAGGCTTGAACGGGGGGCATAGCCATGATCCTTCCCCAATGGCCTAGCACTTATACATGATTGAATTAACAATTATGGATCATATATAAATGATGGAACAATCTGCATTCAATCACTTATATATGATGTTGTAACGCGCTCGTTTCTAGTCTCCGTTGGCTCAGCCCCGGCTTTAAAAGCTCGAGTTGGTTGCTTGCGGCTTGGCGTGCTTGGCATTTGTGCCCGCATTTTGAACACCGGCAGCCTCGAACCATGCTCGTTGATTGCGGCTATTTATCTCCGCCTGATAAAGCGGGTACAGATGACGGGCCCCAGCAGCCACGTTCTTGCGAATATCAACCATTGTGCGTCATCGCCTCAAGATAGGGGCGTATAACCTTCCAAGCTCCACAGTCGACGGCGGCTTGTGCGATTTCTGGTGGGCTTGCTTTTCGCTGAGTTATGGCGCTGCGCAGGCTCGCCGTGGCAACAGAGCGATCAACCAGCTTTGGATTCCGGAACGCGTCCGCAAGTGCCTTGGCTACTGAATAGATCGGCACGGCGACACGCGAAGTCATGCGCCGCTCCACACCATACTCGAGATAGGGTTTCCGAAAACGAACAATTCGGATGCATGGGGACGCAATCGCTGGCCAACTCATTCTGGAAGCTGTTGTCAATCGCAATTACAATTGGCAAGCGAAATGTATGCTAGAAGCAGAGTGGAGTCTGAAATGAACTTCATACTCTGATCTCGCCAAACAATTCCTAGCTTGACTTTAAGAATCTGGGCCAAGCCGTATGATCTCTGCGTTCCTGATAGACCGTGGATTAGAGTTTCGCTTTGCTAATAACACTGATTTAAAGAGCTTATTTGAGATGGTTGGACCCTACTTCGGTCTATCGGGAACAAAAGCTTTGTCGCTCTGACTAGGCCATGATCGAATGACGTGCTCTCAAATGACCGCTGACAAGGACCTTCAATAAATTTTCCTGTCTGTCACATTTGTCTCACGTGGCAATAACCCTTGCCTTTTTACACGAGCACTTGGCAATGCTGGCCAAGCGGATTGGCCATTTGCCTGAATCGCTACCTGACCCAAGCAGACCATTCTTATGGCCCTGAACAGCATGGAGCTTTTAAGCTGGGCGGGCGTAATTTTCGCTTTGCTATGAAGCCATATTTTCCATCAAAGCCAACACAAGAATTCTTGTTGGTTGATGCGGTGAATAATCTGTCTCAAATGGCGGAAGACGTAGACCTCGTGCTAAACCAGGTCGGCCAGCAAACTACCCAAATGGACAGGTCGAAATTGGCAAAAGCCGCGCTCGAATATGGCGGCGTCACAGCAAAGAAATTCTTTGCGAAATTACTGCCAGACGCCACAGTCGGCTATGCTTGAGCGAAAACTCTTAAAGAACCATTCTGAATTTGGAAGTTTTTAACAAACAGTCCCGTTCGGGACTATTTCTGCTTTATATTATGAATTATGCTTAAAACAACCCGATCAGGTTGTTTTTCTTGCGTTGAAACAGTTTTATGCCACAATAGTCCCGAAAGGGTTGATCAATGGCAGTTATACGAAGCGCCTCTGAAATCGGCGATACAATCAAATTCACTCGCAAGAGCCAAGGCATGACGCAAGAGCAACTAGCGGCAGTTGCAGGCGTTGGCGTTCGTTTTGTGCGAGAACTCGAACAAGGCAAAGAATCTTGCCATTTGGGTAAAGCGCTCACGGTTTTCTCAATGCTTGGCCTAACCTTAGACGTTCTGGGAATGGAAGGCGTTGGCAGAGGCATGGGCAGTGGTCGTGGAAACGGCGATGGTTCAGGGTGGGGTTGAACATGAACCGCGAACTCAATGTCTTTCTGTCAGACGTAAAAGTTGGTGTCCTTAGTCAAACACAGGGAGGTGCCTTATCGTTTCAATATGACGCTGAGTATATTGACGGCAACGGTATGGCGATCTCACTGTCTATGCCATTGTCACAAGCGGCTATTGAGGATGGCATTACACGTTCGTTTTTCTCTGGGATATTACCCGACGAAAACCCCAGAAGAAATCTGGCACGGTTTTTGGGTGTATCGGAAAAAAACGCATTTGGACTACTTGAGGCAATCGGAGGTGAATGTGCGGGCGCACTCTCTCTGAGACCAATAGACTTTTTGGTTAAAGAAGAAACAGAAGACCCCGAGATTCTCGACGATACCCGCCTAAAAGAAATTCTTGAGATTATCAAACGTCGTCCAATGTTGGCAGGACAAGATGGCGTGCGGTTATCGTTGGCAGGGGCGCAAGATAAGCTCGCTGTTGGTTATATCGGCGGAAAAGTTGCGATCATGAAGGGCAATGTGCCCACAACACATATTTTAAAGCCGATGATAGAGGGCATAGAAGACAGCGTTCAAAATGAACTATTTTGTATGCGGCTTGCCAAAGCAATGGGCTTAAACGTGCCAAATGCTTCCATCATATATGTCGATGCTGTGCCTTGTTATTTGGTTGAACGATATGATCGAATTACCATTGGCGGAAATACCACACGCGTTCATCAAGAAGATTTTTGCCAAGCATTAGGGATTGCACCAGAACTCAAATACGAGCGAGAAGGCGGCCCGAACGTCGAGGCATCACTCAACATCTTAAGGCAAAACTCAGCTCAGCCAGCGGCAGATATTATTCAATTTATTCGGTTACTGATTTTCAACTATCTAATTGGCAATGCTGATGCTCATGGTAAAAACCACTCCTTGATTTACAACGCCAGAAAACCACAGCTTGCGCCAGCTTATGATTTATTGTGCACGGATATCTACCCCAATTTTTCCAGAAAAATGGCGATGAAAATCGGGGGCAAATATGACCCTGAAACGGTTCACTTGCGCCATTGGCACCAACTCGTGCCTGACACAATTGTTTCCAAACGCAACCTTGAAAAAACTTTACGCGATAGTGCAAATCAAATTTCGCCGCGTGCAAGGAAGGTTATAGCGTCGTTCACTACTGATAACCTTAACTCTGTTGTGTTTGATCAGATACTGTCCGTGATTGAGGCGCGCGCGAAGCATTTAATTGGAACTTTGACAGGCAGCTTTTAGCCCAATTCAAGACCCTTACCCCGATTGCGGGGCATGTCTGGGGTTCTTGGGTTGTCCCGTCCAGCCCGTTTATCCTTCTCAATATGGCGATAGTGGGCGGCATGCTGATAAAGGTTCAAGATCATCTTGGTTTGCTTAGCGCGAACGTCCATGATTTTGGCTTGAGGTGTTTGGCGATCCTTTAGTTGCGCTCGAATAAGATCATGACACTGTGGGACACGATCTATTGCCCCCGCAGATCAAACCCAAAATGGAGTCAAAGGTGTCTAGTGGATAGAATCTAACGCTTGGTGCCCTCGCTTGAAGGTGGCGATGATTTCGTTGAAGTCAGCGGTCCATGTGAAGGGTTTTAACTGTTGGTTATGTTGGGCGATAAAGCGGTTGATGGTGGCTTGAAGATCGACGACGGCGTGGAAGACGCCACGTTTGAGGCGTCGTTTTGTGAGAATCGCGAAGAAGCCTTCTACGGCATTGAGCCACGAGCATGAAGTTGGCGTGAAGTGGAAGGTAAGCGCGTGAGGCGGTCCAGCCAAGCGCGGACTTTAAGGTGTTTGTGGGCGGCGTAATTGTCCAAGATGATATGGACGGCCTTGCCTGCTGGGACGTCGTCGTTGATTTTATTGAGAAATAGGATGAATTCTTGATGGCGATGCTTTTGCATGTTTTGCCCGATAACGGTTCCATCAAGCACATTGAGGGCGGCAAACAGCGTGGTTGTGCCGTTGCGCTTATAGTCATGTGT
>JBEAVQ010000104.1:0-15448 GCA_041160865.1 Pseudomonadota bacterium
GGCGAAGGTTGGACAACGCCTCCACTACCACCACCGCCAGCGCATGCTGTCAACAGTGCAGAATTTGCAGCAGCCAAGACCAGAAACAAGACACGGAGCGTCATATCATCGGGCCTCCTGCCCAGATTACTATGCGTTACGTTAACAAAATTACGTTTCGGGACTGTAAATCAGGCGGCTGACAAAAGTGTGAGAATAGATTGGCCATAGCGTCTAGTCTTGGCTTCGCCTATTCCGGAGATCAACATCAAGGCCGACAGCGTCGCTGGGCGTGCTAGAGCAACTTGACGCAAAACGGTGTCATGGAACACCACATAGGGCGGGATACCGGCGGCACGCGCGGTTTCAAGGCGCCACGTCCGTAAAGAGCGGTAGACAGCCAAGGTCTCGGGGTCGAGATCATCATCCAAGGCCAACTTGGCAACCGCACGCCTGGAGCCGCCTGCTTGGACTGGGTCCTCGCGGGTGAAAACGGGGGCCTCACCCTTCAATACCGATCGTGCAAGGTCAGGACAGGCGATGGTGAGAATTGGAAAGCCATCACGATTTTGCTCGGCCAGAATTCCGTCAAACAAGAGTTGATCTAATACTCGACGCCACGCAGTTTTATTGATTCCCTTGCCAATACCATAGGTCGTACGCTCGGCAAACCGGGTCTCAAGCGCCCCGTCTGGCTCTGCACCGATCAAATGGGAAATGATCCGACCTCGTCCAAAACTCTCCTCACACCGGATGACTGCAGACAGCGCCATCTTCGCCCATTGGCTCGAATCATGGCCCATATTAGGGTTCGTACAGACATCGCATTGCCCACAATCTTGAACATCTGTCTCGCCGAAATAGCGCCGGACCCCGCCCCGTCGACAGGCAAGCCCGTCGAGGAATCCATAGAGCTGATTGAGCTTGGAGCGCTGAACCAGCTTTACCTCATCGGGCGCAGGTGAGTCATCAATCCGTTCAGCCATGAAACGGCGATCGGAGAACCCGTAAAAAGCAATGCCTTCTGCTGGCAAGCCATCGCGACCGGCACGCCCGACTTCCTGCCAATACGCTTCAATGCTTTTGGGTGGGTCAGCATGAATGACATAGCGGACATCTGGCTTATCAATGCCCATCCCAAAGGCGATGGTCGCCACCATCACAACGCCATCTTCTTCTTGAAAGCGCCGCAAATGCTCGGCCTTTAGATCAGGCGACATCTGGGCATGGTAGGCTAGCGCGTGGACGCCCTTGTCTCTCAGACTGGCAGCCAATTCTTCAGTTTCCTTGCGCGCCGTCACATAAATGATGCCGCATAGACCTTGTCGTGCCAAAACCAGGTCCAGAATTCGGGCTGCTGTGCGGCTATCCTTGCGCCGTGTCGAAAGGATAAGATTTGGGCGATCAAAGCTCGCCACAAATTCGGGGGCGTGCGTCAAATGCAGCTGCCTGCGAATGTCTTCGCGCGTACGCACATCGGCAGTTGCGGTCACGGCCAAGCGCGGCACACCGGGAAACGCCTCATGCAATGCGCCGAGGCGGCGATAGTCCGGTCGAAAATCATGACCCCATTGACTGACGCAATGGGCTTCATCCACCGCAATGAGCGAAATCGGATAGCGGCCTAACCGCTCGATTAAGGCCCCAGACGACAGACCTTCTGGCGACACATATAAAAGGTCTAAGCGGCCCGCTTCGAGAGCTGAAAACACCGCCTGCTTATCTTCCCACGCCATACTTGAATCAAGTCGAGCCGCGCGAACCCCTGCTGCAAGCAAGGCTTCGACTTGGTCAGTCATCAAGGCAATCAAGGGCGATACGACGATACCAACACCTTGCCTCAGCAGGGCCGGGATTTGATAACAGACACTCTTGCCCCCACCTGTTGGCAGAACGGCCAAAGCGTCGCCACCAGCAAGGATTTGGGCAACAACATCGGCTTGCAGGCCTCGAAACGCGTTATGTCCAAAGACGCGGGTAAGCGTTGCCTGCGCGTCTGCCAAGTTCGGTTCTTGTGAGGTGAGCATGTCAGCCAGCATACCCCCTCATGAGGCGCTTCGGGCAGGTAGGCTAGCGTTTGGCACTGCGGGCGGCATCTTCGACCAGCCGACTTTGAATCGTTTGCTTAGCCATTTCGATATCGGCGCGGGAGGCGGTAACTTCGAGCGGATATTGCCCCTGTGTTGCATTGCAGGTGATAAACGTCCCGTCTTGAAGGTCAAAGCGGCCGACGCGAAACTCAAGCCAGCGGAGCGAAACACCCTTGTCGTCAACACCGCCCTAATCTTCATAGGTCGCCATGTCGCCACTAGTCTGGAATTCTTGACGGTCGATGATGGTATCGCCGTTGCGATCCGAAGACGCAAAAATTTCGCGATCACAGGGCACTTGCAATTCGGTCTTTATCAGACGCCCATCCTGGTCCCCATCGAGCTTGGCAAAAACATCTGGCGAAGCAGCAACTGCGCCAAGCCCGACGAGGGAGAAGGCAAGGCCAATAACAATAGGCTTTAATCGGGCGATGGACATCAGCACGCTCCATTAAAAGACATGCTAACCTTGCCTGATTTGTTGGCCTTCACAAGGCAATCAACTTAGAGCTAGACTCACCGCCCCAATTCCCGCATGGCCCGATCAAGACCTTGGATTGTCATCGGGAACATGCGGTCTCGCCCGATCACCTCGCGGATCAAGCTCACCGAAGGCGTATGGTCCCAATGCCGCTCTGGCACGGGATTGATCCAGATGAGATGCGGGTAGACATCGGACACGCGCTTCAGCCAAGCTGCACCTGGCTCTTCGTTCCAATGTTCCACGCTGCCGCCAGGATAGGTGATCTCGTATGGGCTCATTGTCGCATCACCAACGAATACGACTTTGTAGTCAGACGGAAATTTGTGCAATACGTCCCAAGTGGGAAGTTTTTCTGCCGTGCGGCGACGATTGTCTTTCCACACTTCCTCATAGACGCAGTTATGGAAGTAAAAATATTCCATGTGCTTGAATTCGGTGCGAGCGGCAGAGAATAATTCCTCACAGACTTTAATGTGGGCATCCATCGAACCGCCAATATCAAAGAAGATCAGAACTTTAACAGTGTTGCGTCGCTCTGGCCGCAGGACAACATCGAGATAGCCGTTCTTTGCCGTGGTATCTATCGTGCTTTTGAGGTCGAGCTCAGACGGGGCTCCATCTCGGGCCCAACGACGCAGACGGCGCAACGCGACTTTAATATTGCGGGTGCCCAGCTCAACCTGATCGTCGAGGTTTTTATACTCGCGCTTGTCCCAAACCTTGACCGCGCGACCATGGCGGCCTTCCTTTTGGCCGATCCGCACACCTTCAGGATTATAACCATTGGCCCCAAAAGGTGAGGTGCCGCCAGTGCCGATCCATTTATTGCCGCCTTCGTGCCGCTCTTTTTGCTCTTCGAGGCGCTTTTGCAGCGTCTCCTCCATCAGCTTTTCCCAGCCGCCAAGGCTTTCAATCTCCGCCTTCTCTTCCTCAGTGAGATATTTCTCCGTCAGGGCGCGAAGCCAATCCTCAGGAATTGCTGCTCCGAGCGCTTCACTTGTCTTTTCCAAACCCTTGAAGACATGGCCAAAGACGCGGTCAAACTTGTCGAGATTACGCTCGTCCTTAACCAGTGCCGAGCGCGACAAATAGTAGAATTCTGTGATGTCGCTCTCAATCACTTCCTTATCCATCGCTTCCATCAGAAGCAGATATTCCTTCAGACTGATAGGAACCTTGGCGTCGCGAAGTTCTGAGAAGAAGCGCTGGAACATGTGTATTTATCCTAACAGGACGTGGACTCTAACCCCGGCTTTCACGCCGAGCCAAAAACGCCAAGCGCTCAAACAAGGCAACATCCTGCTCATTCTTCAAAAGAGCACCGTGCAAGGGCGGGATCAGCTTTGACGGGTCCTTTTGCTTGATGGCGTCGAGGTCAATATCGTCTGTGACCAACAACTTGAGCCAATCGAGCAATTCAGAAGTAGACGGCTTCTTCTTCAACCCTGGTACTTTGCGCATGTCATAGAAACTTGCCAACGCATTGGCGATCAATCGCTTCTTGATACCGGGGAAGTGGACGTCCACGATTGCTTGCATGGTGTCTTCGTCTGGGAATTTGATATAGTGGAAGAAACAACGACGCAGGAAGGCGTCTGGCAATTCTTTTTCATTGTTCGAAGTAATGATCACGATGGGGCGCTCAATCGCCTTAATGGTCTCACCGGTTTCATAGACATGGAACTCCATGCGATCCAATTCTTGCAAGAGGTCGTTTGGAAACTCGATGTCAGCCTTATCAATCTCGTCGATCAGCAGAACACAGCGGCCCTTATGTTCAAAGGCTTCCCACATTTTGCCCTTTTTGATGTAGTTCTTTACGTCTTTGACCCGCTCATCGCCCAATTGGCTGTCGCGCAGGCGCGTTACCGCATCATATTCGTATAGGCCTTGCACGGCCTTTGTGGTCGATTTGATATGCCACTCAAGCAGCGGCATGCCTAAGGCCTTTGCCACTTCAATCGCCAAGACCGTCTTGCCGGTTCCCGGCTCACCCTTGATCAGCAAGGGGCGCTCCAATTTGATGGCCGCATTGACCGCGACTTTCAAATCATCCGTCGCCACATAATTCTTTGAGCCCTCAAACCGCATCCCTAGCACTCCTGATCATCTTGTTTTTGTCAGCTTGGCGACAGGCTAACAGGCATGGGGTGGTGGGAGCAAGTGCTGTTTGCCGAACTTACCTGAAGTTGGATGTGCCTGTTTTTTAGGCAGCCCTGCGCAAGACACACTCAGTCCGCTTGACACAAAGCGCTCTCGCCCGTGGAGTACGGTCGTACAAGGGGAAACACCATGGCGCGCGCGCCTGACAAAGTAAGCGATATGGCTGCGCCACCGCGCCCCGGCCAAGAAGGGCCTTTTGAAGGCTATCAGTTGGGGGCTGCCTATGATGAAATGTTTGACGCCAAGGGCGACCCACGTCCCGGTTGGGCTGGTCTCTATAATCGCCTAAGCCAAGCAACGCCGCAAAGCCTGCGCGATCTTCAAGCCAATATTGACCGCACCTTTATGGCTCAAGGCGTGACTTTCACTGTCTATGGCCACGAAGACTCGACGGAAAAGATCATCCCAACCGATATTCTGCCGCGCATTATTCCGGCGGCAGAGTGGGACAAGTTAGAGCGCGGATTTAAGCAAAGGCTAGAAGCCCTAAACCTATTCTTAGCCGATATTTATGGTGACCAAGCCATCATCAATAATGGCTATGTGCCGCGGGATTTGATTCTAGGCTCATCCAATTATCGTCGTGAAATGCTAGGCGTCGAAGTGCCTCATGGTGCCTATGTGAACATCTGCGGTACCGATGTGATCCGCCGCGAAGACGGTGCATATGTGGTCCTAGAAGACAATCTTCGCGTCCCTTCAGGCGTCTCCTACATGCTGTCCAACCGCGATGCGGTCAAACGTGCCTTCCCAGACCTATATCGTGCAGCACGGGTGCGCCCGGTTGAGACCTATCCCGATGATCTTTTGGCCATGCTAAAGAGCTTGGCTAGTGAATATCAGCCAGACCCCACGGTCGTGGTGCTGACCCCTGGTGTCTTCAACTCTGCTTACTTCGAGCATGCCTTTTTGGCGCGCCTTATGGGAACGCCCTTGGTCGAAGGGCGCGACTTAGCGATCCATGACAATGTCGTCTATATGCGCACGACGTCAGGTCTGAAGCGCGTGGACGTGATTTATCGCCGCGTCGATGATGCCTTTGTGGATCCCTTAGCATTTAAACCCGATTCCACATTAGGTGTCGCAGGTTTGATGAACGCCTATCGTGCGGGCAATGTCGTGATCGCCAATGCGCCAGGCGCCGGTGTCGCCGATGACAAAGCTGTCTATGCCTATACCCCGCAAATCATCAAACATTATCTCGATCAAGACCCGATCATTGATATCGTTGAGACTTTCTTGTGTCGTGAGAAAAGCCAGATGTCGCACGTTTTGGCCAATCTCGACAAATTAGTGGTCAAAGCGGTTGGCGAGAGTGGCGGCTATGGCATGTTGATCGGACCCCACGCCACAAAAGCGCAGATTGAGGAGTTTGCTGCCAAAATCAAAGCAGACCCAGATAATTATATCGCCCAGCCAACCATCTCGCTCTCAACCGCACCGACCTATATTGATAGCGCTGTTGAAACCCGCCACGTCGATCTGCGCCCCTTCATCCTGTGCGGCGCTAAGATGACCCTAACCCCGGGTGCCCTGACACGCGTGGCTCTGCGCAGGGGTTCGCTGGTGGTGAATTCGAGCCAAGGCGGCGGCTCTAAAGATACTTGGGTTCTATCAGGTCCAAGTGATGGGCGGGCACGGACATGATGTTATCGCGCGTTGCAGATAGTTTTTATTGGATCGGCCGCTATACCGAGAGGGCAGAGCATGCCTGCCGGGTGCTTCAAATCACCCTAACTGCCGGGCTAGAGGCCGGGGCCGAAGAAGCTGAGATGACGACAGAGCGTGCCATGCGGGCCTTGGGTGCGGCACCTATGGCTGCGCGTATGGATGCTTTAGAAGAGGCCCGCCTTCTGACCTTTGGCGGCAAAGGCGATCTCTCGTCCATCCATACCGCCGTCTTTGCAGCACGCGAAAACGCTCGCCAAGTTCGCGATCAAATCACCACCGAAATGTGGGAGCGTCTTAACCGGCTCTATTTCCGGGTGCGCGAGACCGCAACTAAGCGAAATTTCGGTCAAATTTCGGCTGGCTTCTTTGACGAAACGATCAATGACTTGCATGCCTTCAAAGGCATTGTTTCTGGTACCATGAGCCATGGCGAGGGCTTCCACTTCCTGTCGATAGGCCGGTCGGTAGAACGCGCACAGTTGATTGTCCGCTTGCTCGACCTGCATTTTGGCGAAAAGCAGGCAGCCATTGGCGATTTCGGCTGGGTCCAGTTGCTACGTATGTGTTGTGGTCTTGAACCTTATCTGAGGGTGAAGACAGCGACTTTTCGGCGCGATCAGATTGCCGATTTTTTAGTGTTGGACCCGTATTTCCCCCGATCCTTGCGCTTTTGCGCCAATACGATTGCCCAACACATCGAGGCGGTTGGTGCTCTGGCCGATGAGCGCGCGCGCGAGACCTGTACCCGCCTGTCAGGTCGCTTAGCAGCACGGCTAAATTTTGCGGTGTTAGATGAAGTTACAGGCAAAAATGGCCAAGCCTTTATCGCCCAAGTCGCTGACGATTGTATCGCCATCTCTGAGGCCGTTCATGCGGCTTTTATCAGCTATTCCTTGGCAGACCGGCTGCCCGGAACCAGCACTTTAGGAGTGCGTTGATGCGCCTCGAGATCACGCACGAGACCCGCTATACCTATTCCGCACCCGTTCGTGAAAGTGTGATGGAATTGTGGCTCCAGCCCTTGACCTTGCCAATGCAGCGCCTTGTCGGGTTTGATATTGTGACTGAGCCCCGCGCCAAAATGATGACGTATCGGGATTGGCTCGGGAATATCGTCTATCATTTTGACGTACCGGCCAAACATTCCGAGCTCATTATTCGCTCACGGGCTATGGTTGAGACTTATAAACGGACCGAGCCCCTGCCAGAGAAAGTAGACCCGGGGGCGTGGGCTCATTTGCGCAGCGATGAAGTTCGAAGCCGTTATTATGACATGATGCGTCCTTCGACCTTTGTGGATGGATCCGGTCACCTAGAGACCTTTATGCGTGAACGGGACCTTTTGGTGCTGCCCCCTGATCCACTGACCGGCCTGCGCATCCTGAATAAGGAGATCTATGGGGCGTTTGACTATGTGCCAGGCTTTACCGCCGCCGATAGCCCAATTGATGCCGCTCTAGAGCACCGCAAGGGCGTGTGCCAAGACTTCGCTCACATCATGTTGGCGGTGGCCCGCCATTGGGGCGTGCCATCGCGCTACGTGTCTGGCTATCTGGCGAGAACTGAACAGGATACCCAAATCCGTTCGGTTCCAGATGCTTCCCATGCTTGGGTTGAATGCTATTTGCCCGAACAAGGTTGGGTCGGATTTGACCCAACCAATGACATGTTGGCCAATGAGCGCCATGTCGTCGTGGCCTATGGTCGTGACTATGCCGATGTGCCCCCTACTCGAGGCGTCTTAAAAGGCGATGCCGACAGCCTGCTGGAAGTGGACGTGCATGTACGCCAAGCCGAGCGCCTCTCATTAGACAGTGACTTCCTGAAAGTAGTACGCTCTCCTAGGACACGAGCGGACCAATTTATAGCAGCCACCAAGCCTCAAAAATCGATTGCGCTCGAAATGCAGCATCAAATAGAGCAGCAGCAACAATAATTTGCATTAACCGGCGACCAAATCGAGGGTACCGGATTAAACTGGCATCAAACGTGCTAAAATATGCTTGCGATTCAAGGCACCAGTGCAATTAATAATCGCTTGGGGTGAAATCCGAGCGTACCCCTGCTATCTCACTCGTACCTTGCTTTCCCGAATCCGCGCAGCGGGCTAAAATTTTTTTCCAATATAATCAATGCGATAAAATTTACGACTCTCAACGACTTGTCAAAGTCTTTTGACGATTTCCCCAATTCGGTTACCAAAAGTTATATCATTTTTGAACGGAAAATGAATAGGTGTCTCTGAGCCAATTCTCCAGATAATAGATTCAGGACGATATCTGCTAATTATTTAATTCAAATAATGATTTCGAATGAAACACAGGAAAATATCTAATAGGCAATGTTCTCCTGTGGTAACTAATGCAAGTCAGGCCTTTTCATGTAGGCAACGCATTGTACAAGCAAGAAATCGAATTTGAAAATGTGGAGGATTATTTATGCCGAAAGGGAAATTGAATACCCGACCGGCGGTCTCAGCTCAGGACCGCGCCGAGCGAATTCTTATCGAGGCGACAAGATTATTCACCGAAAATGGTTACGCAGGCACTCGAATGTCTGACATTGCCTCAGCAATTGGAGTAACAAAGCCAATTGTCTATCGCTACTTTGACTCAAAGCAGGTATTGTTTGAAGCATTGGTGCGACGCGTACTTGCCGAGCAAATCGAAGGCGCATGCCGTTTAATCGACGAACATCGCGGCCCCACAAAGCCCTTGTTGAACCAATTGGTCCGCGACGCCCGTGTTGCCCTAAGCGCGCCCGGTGCCTTGGCACCTTGGCGCATTGCAGTGGGCGAAGCAGACCGCTTCCCAGATTTGGCCGCCTTTTTGCGCCATGGCTTTATCGACCCCGTTGAGGCATCGATCCGAAACCTATTTGAACGCTCTCTAGCCGCCAAGGAAACCCAAGGCACAGATGCTGCAACTCTCACACGATTATTCTGTGCCCCGGTGGCAGCAGTAGCAATGATGATGGCAACCTTTGGCGAAGCTGAAGAGGCACAGTTTGACGTGGACTCCTTCTTGGCTGCCCATGTCGAAGGCTTCTGGCGAGGCTGGGCCGTTAAGCCATAAGCTTATCGGCCCAAGCGGCGCTCCCAATATTTGGCGAGCCGCAGATAGCGATAAAATGCGTAATTCATGGCCGTCATGAAGCCATAGAGCCCACGCACAAAATGTCTTCTCGCGATATAGGCCTTCAAAAAGGCCAGCGGGAATTCCGCGACCAAACGCGCCGCTCCGATCTTGCGGCCTTTTTGAACCAAATCGTCAGCTTGCATGTCGGCATAGGCATTTAGCTTGATCAATTCATGACCCAGTGAACGGATTGAGCGATGTTCGATCACGCCCCTCAGGCGGTGTACGGGGGCTCCCTCCACCAGATCGACACGGTCATGCACGGGCGAAGGTGAATAGCGGCCGACCTGTTTATGATAAAGGCGTACTGGGCTTAGCCGAAAAGCCCAGGCATGGGGGCGGGCTTCACCTGGAAACATCTCGATGATGTCGGTTTCAAACCCGCATGGCGAAAGATCCGACCTACCTATCGCCGCTTCGATGGAGGCTGCCAGCTCTGACGATACAACTTCATCGGCATCAATATTCAGCATCCAGTCATGGCGGCACTGATCCTCGCCAAATTGCTTTTGTAAGCCATAGCCCGGCCAAGGATTAAAAATTACCCGGGCACCCAAACGCTCTGCGAACTCTTGCGTTCCATCGGTCGAGCCTGAATCGACCACCACAATATCATTCGATAAGCCCTTCACAGATTCAAGCGTCGGCCCAAGACGATCCACTTCATTCTTGGTGATAATAAAGATCGATAGGGGCAATGACATTGCGCGATTCCTTCAAGCCCCCCTCCCTAGCAGAGGCCCTACACGCCCGTCGAGATGGATGGCTAGACAAGGCTTGCCGGCTTCTGCACACTTGCTTGCCAGATTTGGGAATCTATTGGTTGGGCTCGGCCCAACATGTACTTGATGGGGGGAATCGGTCTCAGTGCCCTGCCGCGTCAAAAAAGCTTCTTTACCTGTCCGCTACTTGATCGACTTAGTCGGAGCTGACGCTGCACGAGATTTGTTTAACCTGTCAGCCCTCGAGTGGCCAGGTGCAGAAGCTTCGATCTCTTTTGAGCAAACATGGACACTCCTAAATAATAACATTCGCTACAATCAGGAAGAGACTCATAGCCTTGCCTCACGTCCGCATCGGTTCGGCACGTTTGAGGTTTTGGCCTCGAGCATGAGCCAGTCCGATGACTTCGGCGACGGTTTGCGGCGCTTTAAAATTGCCTCAGAACTCTTCAATTCTGAAATTCTCTTGCAGATTGATATGACTCGCAGCGGCCTGCGCTTAGCGGTCACCTGCCCTTCGATGGGGCACCCGTCTGGCGCGCTATACAGCGAACTTTGGATCATGGTGCTGCATTGCTTGTGTCTGTGGCTGACGGGTGAGGCCATTCATGTACGCTGGATTGAAGTACCCCGAAGCGGAGCCGACGACCTTGGAATTATGTTAGGGCTGCTTGATCGGCCCATTCGCCTCGGCAATTCGGATGCGGTTGTAATCGTCTATTCGGCTGAAGCGGCCTCAGCTAAGCTTTTGCCTCGCAAGATCCAGCAATATGAAAGTGAAACTGAAGCGATCTACCGCAGGCTGGCGGATGCAGCGCACCCACCTGATCGAATGGGGTCGGATCAGGACTTTGTCGATTTAGTCATGAAAGCCTTTGATACGGGCCAGACGCACCAAAGCAGCATTGCCCGACACCTAGGGGTGAGCGCCGCGACCCTACGCCGACATTTAAGCTTTCGTGGAACCACCTTTCGAAGCCTCTTGGAAGCCCACCGGCAATGCCATGATCAAGCTCATAGTGCGGCACATGTCATGGGCGAGGAGGCCGCCTATCTCTGTCGCAGCCTCCGTCGTGCGCGACAAAGATGGCGGAATCAAGCGCACTAGCAAACGCCCCGCATGAGCGAAAATGTCCGCCTCAACTAAACCAAAACGTCCTTCACGATACCTTTGATCGCCCGCATTCTCTTTTGAAAATAAGAGGGGAAATGCGATGAAGACCAATCCACCAATCAGGCGCACTAATTTAACTCAAAGCACCGCTTTGACACTGATCGCGCTTTGCTTTGCTGCCGGCCCAGCCTTGGCACAAGAAGCAACGGAACCTGAGACCATTGTGGTTACCGCGCAAAAGCGCAGTACGGTCCTGCTCGACACCGCCGAAACCTTAACGGCCATTACGGGTAATGACTTGCGCGCTACGGGCGGCGCAGGCTTTGCGGACCTCGGTGCTCAGGTGCCAAGCCTCGCCTACACGGCAAACTTTGGCATCAGCCAGATCTATATTCGTGGCGTCGGCAATTCCTTTTTCAATCCAGGTGGTGACCCCGGCGTCGCGCTACACGGGGATGGTGTCTATTTGTCGGACCAGGAAGCGACCGGGGTCGCATTTCTGGATATTGCGCGGGTCGAAGTCCTGCGCGGTCCACAAGGTGCCCTTTATGGGCGCAATGCAACAGGCGGGGCAATCAATTTGGTCTTTAAGCGACCCACGGACAGTTTTGAAGGGGAAGCCGCCTTGACCCTTGGTGACTTTGGTCGCCTTGAGGGAGCGTTGACGTTATCCGGCCCAATCAGCGCGCAGATACGGGGTCGTTTGGCGATTGAGCACAAGACGCTCGATGGCTTTGCTAGCAACACCTTGGCGTCAGGCCCAGATCATTTCGACGATGAAGGTCTAACCTCTGTGCGGGCTCAAATCGAAACCGACTTAGCGGGCGGAACTTTACGCCTCATCGCTTCTGGCCTTAAGCAAGACAATAATGGTCCCGCCCTCAAGGTCTTGCCCGATCCTTTCCCGCAGCCGGCCGAGTTCCTCTACGGGGTCAAACCTCCTGCCGCACCGCGAACTTTGACGTCCGAGATTGGCACCAACGAGCGGGAGGTCAAAAGCCTCACCGGCATTTTCGAGAGAAGCTTCAAGGCGTTTGAACTGACCGCAATCGCCGACATCCGCTCCAGCGACCGCGCCATTACGTTTGATCAGGACGGCACAGCCCGCCCTGTCGCAGTCACCACGCTCGACACGCAAAGCGAACAGAAGAGCTTGGAAGTCTATGCTGCCTCTCAAAAAGGCAGTCGCCTTCAGTGGCTGGTCGGGGCGACGGCAATGCAGTTCGACCAATCGCGTGTAACAACTGTACCGGGCCAACTTCCCGGTGCGTTCCTAAACCCGGCGCTTCCACTCAATTTCCCGATTTCGTTCCGCTTCGCTGGTGGCGGCGACCTCGTCTCCAACTCATGGGCGACATATGGCGAACTCGGGCTAAAGCTCAATGATCAGGTGACCGTACGAGGCGGCATCCGGTACAATTCTGATGAAAAGAAGATTGATGAATTCCTCGACTTCTTCAGCCTCACAACGGGATCACAGTCGAAGTCATGGTCGAAGGTCAGCGGCAAAGGAACCGTGGAGTGGCGGCCGCAAGAACGTGTCTTGGTATATGGCTCCGTCTCTTCTGGCTTTAAAGCAGGGGCGCTGAACCTCGGCGCGTTTACCCCAGCCGTTCGACCCGAAACGATTGAAAACGTCGAGTTGGGCCTCAAGCTGACTGGAAACGGTAATCGCCCCTCCCTTTCCCTTGCCGCATTCAATAGCAGCTACAGCGATCTGCAGGTTGTCCAAATCGGGCCTTTGAGCCAAATACTTGCCAATGCCGCTGAGGCTACCATTCAAGGGATTGAAGGCGAAGCCAGTATCCGCCCGATGAAAGAGCTGACCCTCTCGGCGAATTTCTCCTACCTCGATGCGAGCTTTGATCGCTTTTCGACCACGGACCCCCGCCGCGGCTTTGCGTCCTTCGACTTGAAGGGCAAGACCCTGCCAATGGTCAGCGACTTAACCGTTGGCGTTCGGGTGCAATGGCAGAAGGCTCTTAAAAGCGGTGCGGTGGTGATGGCCAGTGGCGCAGGGTCTTGGCGATCAGACTTCTATTTCACCGAATTCAACACCCCGGATGCCCTTCAAAAGGGCTATGGAAAATTGGATATTGGCGTGAGTTGGACCTCGCCTAGTGGGGCCATGACCTTGTCCGCCTATGGCCGCAATCTGACCGACGAAACAACCCTCTCCAGCATGTCTGTGGTGTCGCCGCTTTTGGGGTCTTTGCGCGTTGCTTCTTATGATCCGCCGCGTCATTTTGGCGTCTCGATCGCGCGCAGCTTCTGAGGGATATCACCCATGACAAACCCCACTCGCACGGCCTTGCTCAATGGCATGTTTGAACATCTGGCCACGCAGCCAGATGCTGCGGACCCGATTGAAGCCGCACGCAAGCATGCAGATTTCTATGGTCGTGGCGAGGCAGGTGCGGGCTTGGCCCTATGCAGGCGGGATTCAGTCTCAATCGGCCAGATAACCGGCGAATGGCTGGTCCCGCCTGGTGCGGTTCCCGGTCATCGCTTGGTCCATCTGCATGGCGGCGGCTGGATCGCAGGGTCACTTGCCAGTCATCGGGCGATGTTGGCTGAAATGGCGATAGCGACCAAAACTGCAGTCCTTGCGATCGATTATGGGCTGGCGCCAGAGGCACCCTTCCCCGCGGGTCTGATGGAATGCGTGGCAGCCATTGGCTTTGCGGCCAGGACTGGCCCAGAGGGAGAAGCATCGGCTGAGCGACTATATGTGTCAGGCGATTCTGCTGGTGGGAATCTGGCTGCGGCGAGTATCATCCAGATTGGCCGAACGGGGGGCCGCTTGCCAGATCGACTAGTGCTGATGAGCCCTTTTCTGACGACATCCGCCTTGCCGGCGCGCCTCGAATGCCCCACGCGTGACCCAATCGTAAGCATCGAAGGCATGCAACATGTGCGGAGTGTCTATGCTGCTTCTGCAGCGCCAGATGATGCCTTGGTTGAACCACTCATGGGGAAACCGTCAGAGCTGGCTTTATTTCCACCGACCTTGATCCAAGTCAGCAGTGCTGAGACTTTGCGGGACCAAGCCATAGCCTTTGCAGATGCGCTTTGGGCAGCCGATGTTGAAGCACGCTTGAGCATCTGGCCCGGCTTGCCCCATGTTTGGCAGATTTTCGTTGCAACGAGTTCAGACGCGCGCGGGGCCCTAACTGAAGTCGCGCTGTTTCTGGCGGCAAACTGATACCCAGACCTCGCTTCGGGCAGACTATCGCCCTACATAGATAGCATGAGCGAAGATCGTGAACGCAATCGATTAAGTGGCCGGCTCAGCCGGGTCGCCCGTGTAGGGGTGAATATGGGCGCGGCTGCGGCCACTTTTGGAGCCCAGAGACTAGCTGGCGGCAATGATGCCGACAAAACCATAGCCATTGCGCTGCGCCAAGCCCTTGGAAAAACCCGCGGGCCGTTGATGAAAGTGGCGCAGATATTGGCCACCATTCCCGACTTCTTGCCCCCAGAATATTCCGAAGAGCTCGCAGCCCTGCAGTCGAACGCGCCTTCTATGGGCTGGCCCTTTGTCAAACGGCGGATGCGCACCGAATTAGGCCCCGACTGGGAGAGCCGCTTTGCGAGCTTTGAGCGCGAAGCAGCACACGCTGCCTCACTTGGCCAAGTCCATCGCGCTAGGCTCCATGATGGTCGATTAGTCGCGTGCAAATTGCAGTATCCAGACATGGCGAGTGCGGTTGAGTCTGATGTTTCCCAACTCAAGTCCTTGCTCAGCCTTTTTCGGACTTTTGAGAAATCCCTCGACCCCAGCGAAGCGGTCGAAGAGGTCACGGACCGTTTGCGCGAAGAGCTCGAATACACGCGCGAACGCCAGCATATGCGGCTTTATGGCGATCTCTTGGGGGAACAGGCCGACATTGCGTGCCCAGAGCCCATTGATGAACTGTCAACCGGTCGACTTCTAACAATGACGTGGTTGGAAGGTGCACCTCTTTTGACCTTCAAGGATGCACCACAAGAAGAGCGCGACCGCATCGCGACTTTATTGTTCAAGGCTTGGTGGGTGCCGATGATGGCAACAGGTGTTATCCATGGTGACCCACATTTGGGTAATT
>JBEAVQ010000105.1:0-7907 GCA_041160865.1 Pseudomonadota bacterium
GTTGCAAGGGTCGCAAGGTCTGCCAAGACATAACGTGGCTGCCAGAACACCCCAATCAAATTCTTGCCGGCGCTGGCATTGATCGCGGTTTTGCCGCCAACAGAGGAATCCACTTGCGCCAGCAAGGTGGTCGGCACTTGTACAAAATCAATACCACGCTTGGTGATGCCTGCTGCAAAGCCTGTTAAATCGCCCGTAACCCCGCCACCAAAGGCAATTATAAGGTCAGAGCGCTCCAGATTGAGCTTCAAAAGCTCCTCAGTCACCCGCTCGAGGCTCGCAAAGCTTTTGCTGCCCTCCCCCGGGGCGATCTCAATCAAATCCCAGCGGATTTCGGCCTCAGTAAGGCTCTTAGAAAAAACAGCGCCGTGCAGGGCCCAAGCCGTGGAGTCCGCGATGATGGCCACACGAGGCCGCTTCATCAAGGGGCGGATCAGCGCGCCCGCTTCAGCCAATAGGCCTTGGCCGATATCGACAGCATAGGACCTTTGATCCAAGGCCACTTGAATGGTTTGCTTCACGCCACGCTCTCCAAATCCCCATGCGCGCGCAGGGCGGCGATGACAGCATCGACCGTGATATGATGTGGCCCTTCACGAGACTCCACAACAATGTCTGCCTCAGCATAGGTGGGGTAGCGAACTTCCATCAGTTTTTCCATGATTTCGCGGGGATCACCGGCCCGCAATAATGGACGATCATCGCGGCGCGACACGCGCTTGAGCAAAGTCTCCAAATCCGCACGCAACCAAATTGTAGTCGCCCGCTGGCGTAACATCACGCGCGTGATTGGGTTCATAAAGGCGCCGCCACCTGTCGCAAGGACATGAGGTGGTTCTTCCAGAATACGAGAAATCACCCGCCGCTCCCCCGCCCGAAACTCATCTTCCCCACGCTCTGCAAAGATATCAGCAATTGGACGTCCAGCGGCTATCACAATCTCATCATCGGCATCTTTAAAAGGCACATTCAACTGGGCGGCCAGACGACGTCCAACAGACGACTTACCCGCACCCATGAGGCCAACCAGCGCCACGGTCCGTTTGAGCGGAACAGGAAAGGATGGCTGCGCTTGAAACATGGCCTAAACCTAACGCCCCACGGGCTTTGGCGCAATAAGAGCATAAACAAACAACAGTATTGTCACTTTTCAATCACAGAGTTTTCATACGAATTTGATTGCCTCCGAAGGCGCTGTCCGTCATGGAGAAGGCCCTGCCATACCGTTTTCTGCCAGCAGCGAAATAAAGGTCCCCAATATGGAAATCGCAATCTGTTTGACCATCGGTTTGGTTATGCTGGTTATTGGGGGTGATCTCCTGGTCCGCGGTTCGGTGACAGCAGCCAAGAACTTGGGCGTCTCCCCACTTCTCATTGGTCTCACGCTGGTTGGATTCGGTACATCAACACCCGAACTTGTGACCAGTCTCACGGCTGCGCTCGAAGGGTCGCCCGGGATTGCTGTCGGCAATGTGGTCGGGTCCAATATCGCCAACGTGCTTCTGATCTTGGGCGCCTCAGCCGTCATTTTTCCTTTGGTGATCGACCCAAAAGGCTTCAAACGTGATGTGTTGATGCTGATCGCCTCCAGCTTTGCCTTACTCGGCGTGGTACTCGTCGGTTTCATCCCTGCTTGGGTGGGTGCTCTCTTCATCGTCTCGCTGCTAGCCTATGTCTATTATGTTTACCGAGAAGAAAAGCGGCATCCCGATGAGGCCGCCTTGGTGTTAGAGCACCGTGTGGAAGATGCCCCCAAAGGCCCCAAGGGCATTATCTTGCCCTTGGCCTTAGCCATTGGCGGGATTGCAATCACCATTTTTGGCGCTCGTTTCTTCGTCGCAGGTGCGGTTGACCTAGCCAAAGGTTTTGGCGTGTCTGACACCATTATCGGGCTCACCGTGGTCGCTGTGGGTACGTCCATGCCAGAACTGGTGACTTCCATCACGGCAGCCCTTCGCAAACACGCTGACGTGGCTTATGGGAATATCGTTGGCTCCAATATTTTCAACGTTCTGTTTGTTCTTGGGGCTACATCCTTGGTCAATCCGATCGAAATCCCAACCCAAATCATCCAGTTTGATATTTGGGTCTTACTGGCTACAACGGCCCTTTTGGTCTTCTTTGCGCGCTCGGGCCTGAAACTGATGCGCTGGGAAGGATTTGTATTCTTGGCCGGATTTGTGGCCTATACGTCATACTTGATCTCAATTGCGTAAAACCGAACACGGGTAGCTAAGGAACCATTATGGCTAGCACATCCTCTGACACGAAGTATTTTGGCTTCTTGCCACAAGAAGCCGTGCCGGGCGCACTGCTGGTCGCCGCAGCGATAGCTGCCATGATTGTTGTCAACTCCCCACTTGCCGGACTCTATCAGGCCATTCTCGACACAAGCGTAACTGTCGGGCCTACAGATGGCGGCATTGAGATGAAATTCTCCTATTGGATCAAGAATGGTCTGATGGCGATTTTTTTCTTTTTTGTCGGCCTTGAGCTGAAGCGAGAGCTGTTGGAAGGGCAATTATCCAATCCCGCCGCAGCCATTTTGCCAATTGTCAGCGCCGCAGGGGGCATGGGTGTTCCCGCGCTAATCTTTTTGTTCTTCGCAGCCCCGGCGGGCTTCGGTCACGGCTGGGCCATTCCTGCCGCCACCGATATCGCCTTTGCCTTGGGTGTTTTGTCCCTGTTAGGCAATCGTGTGCCCCCTGCCCTGAAAGCGTTTCTGCTGGCGGTTGCTGTGGTGGATGATTTGGGCGCGATCGTGATTGTGGCCTTTTTCTATACAGAAACTCTCCATATAGATTATTTGGTGCAAGCCGGTATTGTCTTGGGCGTACTGATCGCCTTGAACCGCTTTAAAGTCCGCTCCATCGGCCTTTATGTTCTCATCGGTGTCGTGCTGTGGGTCTTCATGCACCAAAGCGGCGTGAGTGGCACGATTGCGGGTGTTCTGGTTGCCGCCTGCGTGCCAATGCGGGACCGGCATGACAAATCGCCACTCCATGAGGCTGAGCATGATTTCAGACCTTGGGTGCTCTTTGGCATTATGCCGGTGTTTGCCTTTGCCAATGCGGGCGTCGATCTCGCAGGGGCGGAGAAATACCTCACCCATCCCGTGACTTTGGGTGCCGCGCTTGGCCTTGTGCTCGGCAAGCCGATTGGCATCGCGCTCAGCGGTTTTGTCGCTGCCAAGCTGATGCGGGCCAAGCTGCCGGGCACCTTCCCTCAAATAGTGGGCGTTGCGTGCGTCGCAGGTATTGGCTTTACCATGAGCCTGTTTATCGGTGCCTTAGCTTTTAAGGACCCAAGCCTCGCCACCCCTACGCGCCTTGGTGTTTATGCAGGCTCGGTGATCTCAGCTATTCTGGGCCTCTTGATCCTGGCACGCTTTCTGCCCTCAGCGGACAAAGTGGTATATTCAGAAGAAGAGGACGAGACCGCGCCATTTATCAAACCCCAACCCGTGTTTGAAGCTCGCGACCGGGCCGACTAAGCCCTCAAGCTGGCGCATCTGCTTTCAGCGCCAAAGCATGGACAGGCCCTGCCAACTCTTCGGCGAGTACCTGATAGATGGCCCGCTGGCGTGCAACCCGGTTAAGGCCCACGAACGCTGCACTGACAATGGTGACCGAAAAGTGGGTCTCGCCAATACCCCTCGCCGCGCCGCCTTGTTTCGCGGCATGAACAGCGGCCCCAGCATGGCCTGCGTGGCTGGCACTTTCGTCCATTACTTCAAGGACTAACGGCGCAAAGGCCTCGGTCAGTTTTTTTCGCATCTGTATTTGCACGGGTCCCATCGGTCATTCGTCCTTGTCTGAAGCGGCGGTCAAACGCATATTAGGACCCTCATGACAGATTCATTCTCCTACCGCCCTAAATTTGTGGACATTCGGGTGCGAAAGCCCCCGGTTGTCAAAGTAAACCCCGATGTCCAACTGTGCGAGCACGATGGATGTGGGGCCGAAGCAACCAATCGTGCGCCTAAAAGCCGCGATAATCCGGGCGAGATCTGGCACTTCTGCGAGAAGCATGCCGCGCTCTACAACAAAAACTGGAACTTCTTCGAAGGCATGACAGACGACGATGCCCGCGCGCATCGCGAAGCTGCTTCCCATGGTGGCAGGCCTACATGGACGTTTCGGGCGAGTGCGAATTCCCCAGACGCCCATGTCTATAAAAAGGCGGCAGCGGGAGAGGATCCAAGAGACCCCTTGGCTAGCCGCCGCGCGACCGGTCGGGCAGCCCCTGATAGCCCTGAAACACGACCAACAGCGCCGGTTCTGAAAGCACTCGACACATTGGGCCTAGACGCTCATGCTGATCGTGCCAAAGTCCGCAGCACCTATGCGGCGCTGGTCCGGCAATATCACCCGGATTCGAACGGCGGGGACCGCAGTGCGGAAACACGCCTGAATGCGGTGGTGAAAGCTTATAAGGTCCTGAAGACCGCGCGTCGGGCTTAAGTTGGGCTCTTACACGCAGCAAAATCCCTCGCAAAAATGTCACAGCGCACCATGTCAGCAGTTCGAACAGAAATGCATGCTTGACGCCGCGCGTCTGATCCTCAAACAAGACGCTAAGAGGACCCGATAACGACCATGACTGATACATTGATTGCCGCTCTGCCTGACACGACTGTTTCGGTCGAAGACGTTTTTGGTTTCGCTTCTCAGCTGCAAGTGCCAGCTTTCAGCCAATCTAACGAATATGTCCCCGAGCTTGATCCGACCTATAAGTTTGACCCGCAAACTACGCGCGCCATTCTGGCAGGCTTTGCGCATAATCGTCGGGTGATGATCCAAGGCTATCACGGCACGGGTAAGTCGACCCATATTGAGCAAGTCGCTGCCCGCCTAAACTGGCCATTGGTGCGGGTCAATCTAGACAGCCACGTCAGCCGGATCGATCTGGTCGGCAAGGACGCCATTGTCCTCAAAGACGGAAAGCAAATCACTGAATTCCGCGAAGGCATTCTGCCTTGGGCGCTGCAACGCAATGTCGCCTTGGTGTTTGACGAATATGACGCCGGTCGCCCCGACGTAATGTTCGTGATCCAGCGCGTGTTGGAGGCCTCAGGCCGTTTGACGCTGTTGGACCAAAACAAAGTCATCAAGCCGCACCCGGCGTTCCGCTTGTTTGCCACGACCAACACAATTGGTCTGGGCGACACAACGGGCCTTTATCATGGCACCCAACAGATCAACCAAGGCCAGATGGACCGTTGGTCAATTGTCACCACGCTGAATTATCTCGACCATGACGTTGAGACCGACATTGTGGCGGCCAAACTGGGCGAAACAGATCCAGCTAAGCGCGCTGAATTGGGCAAGATGGTGCGGGTTGCGGATATGACCCGGAACGCCTTCATGAATGGCGATATTTCCACCGTGATGAGCCCACGGACTGTGATCACCTGGGCGCAGAACGCAGATATCTTCGAAGACGTCGGGCTAGCGTTCCGCCTCACTTTCTTGAACAAATGTGATGAGCTAGAACGGCCAACTGTGGCTGAGTTCTACCAGCGTTGCTTCGGCGCAGATTTGCCAGAAGCAGCCCACCGTGTCCGGGTAGCCTAAGCAGTAAAGAAAAGGTCGATGTGGCCGCGTTAAGCGGCCACAACCATGCCCTTTAGGTTAGCTGGAACGCCATCGCGTTCGCTGGCTGGGATTTCCAGATAATAAGATGGTAGCGCGATGTTCAGACGCTTGCGCGCCGCGTCCAAGGGCTCAGCCAACAAGCGTTCATAGTGCTCGACCGGCAGCCAAGCAGCCTTGCGGCCATTCTGATAGGCCTGCCACACAGCTTTAATCACGGGGCGGCTAGGCAAGAGACGCTGAAGCTCGCGCCCTGCGGCAAAACCGATCAAGGCAAAGCCCAAAGACTTGGTCTGCGGGAACGAGAATGACACGACACAGGCCTCGCCCAAAGCATCGGTCTGATAGCCGCTAAGGACGTGCCACAGATCATGCACGTCGCGCATCCGTCGGCCATACCAAGCAAACGGATGGAGCGAGTCGATTTCATTGCCCGTTGACCGGCTTTCTTCGGCCAAACCTTCGGCAGAGATTTTCCGGCCTTGCACAAAAGCGAGATAGGCGCGGCCAACACTGCCTTCAGGCAGCTTTGCCAAGGTTTCATGATCGTCGAGGATCGGCTGCAGCTCGACCCGGTCATAAGCGATGCGACCACCCTCTTGCGAGCGCAACAGGCGCGCATAGCCATTGGGGATAGAACGCCCAGACAGCGCGCGCATGATTTCAAAAACGGCTTTGGTGTCTTCTTTATTATTCAGCAAGCGGCCAATGCCACGCGCCGCTGCTCCAAAATCATAGCCGATACGGGAGAGGAAAGTTTCTGTCATAAAAGCTCTCTACCAAATTGTCGAAGCTTCGTAAAGTGACGCCTACGTCATTTTTGTAAAATTATAGTGAAGCACACTCACTCTTCATCAGCACTAGCTTCAGGCTTGATCACGATGCCGCGTTTGGCCAAGGCTTCGCGGATCAACACTTCCATTTGAACATTTGCAGAGCGAAACTCTGCGGCCGCCAGCCGCTCTACCGCGCTTAGCACTTGCGGGCTCATGCGCACGAGAAACGGCTTTCGGGGCTTGGCAGCCATAATTCACATCCAGCCTTAATAGAGGGAGCCGGTGTTGACGACAGGCTGCGCCTCACGATCCGCGCACAGCACGACCAAGAGGTTAGAAACCATCTGGGCCTTGCGTTCCTCATCCAAGGTCACGACGCCACGGGCAGACAATTGCTCCAGCGCACTTTCCACCATGCCGACAGCCCCCATCACGATCAATTGTCGAGCGGCCAGAATGGCTTGGGCTTGTTGACGCTTCAGCATAGCACCGGCAATTTCAGTAGCATAAGCGAGGTGGGAGATACGGGCCTCATCAACGGCCATCCCACCCACGGCTAGTCGCTGATTCAAGCGCTGACCCAACAAAGTTGCCACATCTTCGGCATGGCCGCGCAAGGTCAGTTCACCTTCTGCTGCATGGTCATAGGAATAATGGGCTGCGATATCGCGCAGGGCAGTATCAATCTCGATGCGGCTAAAACGCTCATAATCATCAACGTCAAATAAAGCTTGTGCCGAGTCCTGCACGCGCCACACCACATTGGCAGCGATTTCAATCGGATTGCCGTCCTTATCATTCACTTTGAGTTTGTCAGAGGTCACGTTGCGGACGCGCATGGAGATTTTCTTGCGCGTTAACCAAGGCCAAACCCAACGCAAGCCAGTTGCGCGGTCGGTGCCTTGATAGGCACCGAACAACAAAATTGCCACCGCTTCATTCGGCTGGATGGAATAGAAGCCGCCCATACCAAAAGACCCTAAGCCGATCAGGACGATCGCCGCGCCGAAATAGGTGTCACCCGCCCCGGTCACGAACAGATAGATCGAAAAGGCAATCGCCAGCACAAATGCCAGAAACAAGGGTACGCCGGGTAAAGACAGGGTGGGACGCTCAACAGTGCGGTTGATTTCAGTCCGAGACATTCTAGGCTCCTTCATTCAGTATCAGTATGATATCATTCTGGTAACATATTGCAAGCGCTATAGTCCCTGCCCTACGTAGCTTTCTTCGCTCGGAGCATCGTGCAACTGCGCGAAGTCCCTTCTGTTCCTTCGGGACACATCGGCGCATGCGCCGCTACCCCGCAAGCAGGTAAGCGGCACGCCCCAACTGCTTACGGTGCCGTTTTCCTGTTTTGCGGGGTATCGGCGTATACGCCGATGCCGGCGAAGCCGGTGAAGGGGTCTAGGAACAGGGACAAAACAAAACTTATCCCCCTCCCACCAAACCTCCCATAACCTAAGCCCATCTCTGACGAGAGGGCGTTGTTGGTGCAGCGGCGACACTGTTTGGGGATGGGTAAGCGGGGTTAATC
>JBEAVQ010000106.1:0-8617 GCA_041160865.1 Pseudomonadota bacterium
TCTCTTGATCCAGCTTTGCAGCTTGGACCGAGAGTTCGCGGCTGGCGGCCAAGACTTGGCTTGCAGCAGCACCGGTCTCACCGGCGGTTTCAGTCACACGCGTCACATCCGAAGCCACCGATTGAGATGCGGCAGCCACTTGGGTGATCGCGCTGGCGATCTCTTGGGTGACTGTTGCCTGCATATCCACCGACTGACCAATCATGCCCGCATTTTGGTTGATGCGGGTAATAACGGCTTCGATCCGAGACATAGCACTGACCGCGCCATCCACCGCACCTTGGATCGAACCGATTTGAGCTGCGATGTCCTCAGTCGCATTACCGGTTTGGCTGGCGAGGTTTTTGACTTCCTGCGCCACGATGGCAAACCCACGACCAGCTTCACCGGCACGGGCCGCTTCGATGGTGGCGTTCAAAGCCAAGAGGTTGGTTTGGTCGGCAATGCCTTTGATCAGTTCAACCACTTCGCCGATGCGGCGAGCCGAATTGGCCAATTCGCTAACAGCACTTTGGGCTTCACCGCTTAAACGAACTGCTTCAATCGCGACCGAGCTCGATTCAGACACGTTCGACTGAATGGTCGAGATAGAGGTGGTGAGGCTTTCAGCCGAACCCGCAGCAGTCGAAGCACTTACCGTGCTTTCTTCGGCGGCAGCAGCCACGCTGGATGCCATCATGTTGGTGCGGTCAGCTGCCGCCGTCATGGCTTGAGCGGTTGCTTCCAACTCTGCCGATGCAGCAGCCACAGTCCGCAGCATGTCGCCAGCGACTTGCTCGTAAGCTTGGGTTGCTGAAGCAATAGCTTCTGCACGGCGCATTTGGATCTTGGTCTCTTCGCTTGCTGCTGCTTCTAGAGCAATACGTTCGATGGCGTTTTCACGGAAGACTTCAACAGCTTCAGCCATTTCACCCAATTCATCGCCACGATCCCGGCCTGGAACCATCATGCCGGTCACGCCGCCAGCCAATGTCCGCATGCTGTCAGTGAGGTCCGAGATCGGTTTAGACAAGCTGCGGGCGAAGAAGAAGCCTGCAGCAGCCGCAGCCCCCATCGATAGGAGAGTGGCCAACAGGATGTTGAGTGCTAATGCGCGGAGCGGCTCTTGTGCCTCAGCCACCGTTTGATCCGACGCGACAACAAACTTTGCACCCAGCGTTGTAAACGGTACAAATGCTGACACGACAGAGTTGCCATCCGTATCGTTGGTGATGGTGGTGAGGGATTTGCCTTCGAAGCCCTGCTTAACGAGGTCATTTTCTAGCTTTGACTTCAGGATCGTTGGCTCTTTCGAGTGCGGCGAGTTATTGCGAACGAGGAAATCTTCACCGATCAGCGTGTTTTCGCCAGTTTTGCCGTTGGCAGGCTGTTGCTTCATCGCAGCGTCGATCTTGTTGATCGACAATTGGATCGCAAAGACACCCTTAAGCTCGCCATCCCCGCCCTTGATGGGCACGGCGATAAAGCCAGCAGGCACATCGGCGGAAGGAGCATATGGTTTAAAGTCAGCCAATTTTGGCTCGGCATTCGCTCCAGCAGCAATCACGTCGCGAACAAGAACGCCAAGACCGGAATCTTTCCACTTGCCGCTCGCCAATTGAGTCGCGAAGTCGCGCTCTTTGAATACCGTGTAGACGTTCTGACCATTCGCATCGAACAAGAAGATATCATAATAGTCGTTGGTACGCAGTAGATTGCGCAACCAAGGATGCAATTCGGCATGGACGGCGTCATAGGCCGTGCCATTGTTGGCTGCGTCCCATTTTTCCTTTTGGCCGGCTGCATTGGGGTTTTGGTCAATGTAGATGGCTTGAAGTTGCGCTTCAGCATCTGGGCCCATTTGCGCATATGCGGCAGAGAAGCGATCTAGAGCCGAAGCAATGATTGCGCTGGACGCCATTTCCTTAGCCTGTGCGCCTGAGGCGTCGAAGAAGGCCTTTGCTGCCTCCGCCCGCGAATTTGCTGTTTCAGTGAGCAAGTGTTGGGTCTCGGAATTAATATTGCTTTGAGAATTTAGATAGGCGGCTCCACCCGTCATTGCCGCCGCGAGCGCCGCTAGGCCCGCAATTACCATTGGTAGCTTTTTGGATATCGCTACTTTATTCAGCCCAGACAACATCATTACTCTCCCCAGTCCAGTGCTGATATCTCCAGCTATCGAGCCTGCCTCGATCGCTATCAGCGCTTCAGATTGTGAGCGATATCTTAGCTGGTAAGAGGTTACGTTAAAGTTTACAAAACTGACGCTTACCCAGTGATTAGTTACTCAGTAAAAAATCGCGGGGTCAGCCTATTTTGTCTGACGAATAATTGCTTCAATCGCCGTCCATGCCTCGGGTTCTTCTAAGGTTGGCGCATGACCAACATTAGGGACCTCTACCGTAATGAGATCAGGCTTAGCAATCTTCATCCGCTCGACAATGTCGGCAGACAATAAATCCGAAAGCGCTCCACGAATTACAGCCGTTGGGATTGGGGCTAAGGCCGCATATTGATCCCACAAGGTCGGGATGGCCTCTGTCCCGCCAGAACTGGCGACTTTAGCAATGGCGGGATCATAATCAAATAGGATACCCTCAGAGGTTTCAATGCAGGTTTTGCGAGCAAAATCCTCCCAAAATACACCATCCTTACCTGGAAAGGCGGATTCACCAATAACAGCAATCATGGCAGCAGCCTCTTCCCAATTAGCAGCCCGCCCAATTTTTCCCACATAGCCCTGAATTCGCTTGAACCCAGCTGGATCAACTTCAGGACCGATATCGTTCAAGATTGCGCCAGCAACCGTCGACTGGGAAATTGCGGCGACCAGCATGGTGATTATCCCGCCCATGCTTGTGCCCAGAAACACCGCCCTCTTTAGGCCCAAGCGGTTCAAAATGGTCAAAACATCTTGGGCATAGACAAGGGGGTTATAATTGTTTGGATTAGGATCCCAATCCGAACGACCACGACCACGCACATCTAGTGCAAGTACTCTGCGACCCATCCGGCGAATCGGTTCGATCACACCGAGAAAATCTTTATGGTTCCGCGTAAGGCCGTGCAAACACATGACTGGAGGGCCGGTATAGGCCCCTACTGGATCAAAATCAGCGACGAAAGTCTTCACTCCGTCATAGCCAACTATCAGATGCTCGTCCATGCTCGCTCCCAAGTCCACGCCATTCCCTCGTTCGGAGTAGGTTAAGGCCCAATTGCAGTCTTGAAACAAGGTCTAGACGATCCAAACTGCTGAATCTTGATCATATAACGTCACATTCGGACGTACATTTTGCCGAAATTGGTAAATTCCGCTTGCAGACTCAAATTTCTGTTCCTATCTTGTTCTTATCGAAAGCAACACACATAGAATGGAATGGCGATGCAATTATCCTTTTTGCCAGCCTTGGAGGCAAAAAGCCTCTCCACAAATCATGTCGCCAGGAAGTTAGCCAAGCATTGGACACCATCGCACGCAGGAGACGCGGCTTTGCCCGCGGTTAGTCGGCCAACTTCTGCTCAGATCAATTATCTCAAGCGGCTGACCGGTATTCGTGCTGACGGGCAATTGCAGCGCTATGTCGCACGCAAGATTGGCAAGCAGGGATTGGACCCAATGAGCGTGGTTCTGACCAAGCAGGACTTTGCCCAAGCTATCGACCGTGAACTGAATGAAAAGCGCTGGGTGGCTTGAACCTAGGCTTTAGGCCAACACCAAATCGTCGCGATGTACCAATGCTGGCCGCCCCGCATAACCCAAAATATCTTCGATCTCGTCGCTATGGCGGCCAAGAATGTGCAGGGCATCAGAAGAGGAATAAGCAGAGATACCATGGGCGATAACACGGCCTGTACCATCCTTAATGGCGATTGTGTCACCGCGCTCAAACTGCCCCTCGACGGAGGTCACGCCGATGGACAACAAGCTAGCCCCTCTCTTCAAGGCCTTAGCCGCCCCGGCATCAACGCAGTAACTGCCTGCTGGATTAAGGCTATGACCCAACCAAGCCCGTCGCGCGCTTTCTCGGTCAGCAGCAGGGATAAACCATGTCGAACGACCGCCTTCGAGCAGACGGCGGAAAGGATGGTCTAAATAGCCGTCCTTGATAGCGACGCTGCAACCAGCAGCCGTTGCGATACGCGCCGCCTCAATCTTGGTCCGCATCCCACCGGAGCCAACACCGGCCTTTTGATTGATTCCCCCGGCCATAGCCTCAATCGCTTCGGTGATATCACGTACTTCACCAATATGGGCGGCGGCGGGATTTTGCCGAGGGTCGGCCTCATAGAGGCCATCGACATCGGAAAAAAGGATCAGGGCATCTGCTCCGACCATTTGCCCCACGCGCGCGGCCAGCCGATCATTGTCCCCGTAACGCAGCTCGTCGGTGGCGACGGTATCATTCTCGTTGACAATCGGGACGGCTCCACAAGCCAGCAAGGTGTCAAGGGTTGCCCGGGCGTTCAGCCAGCGCCGCCGCCGTTCAGTATCATCCGGCGTGACGAGCGCTTGGGCCACTGCAATGCCTTGTTTCGCAAACGCCTCACCCCAAGCCGCCATCAAGCGGACTTGGCCCGCCGCAGCGGCAGCTTGCTTTTCTTCCAGCTTTAACTTGCCCGCTGGCAAGGCTAGCGCCCCGCGCCCTAACGCCACCGCGCCTGAGGAGACAATCACAATCTGCTGGCCTTGGCTTCGAGCTTGCGCCACATCTTGCGCCACGGTTGAAAGCCAAGCGCCGCGGGCTTCCCCACTTGCTGGATCGATGATCAGCGAGGACCCAAACTTCAGAACAATGCGTTTAGCTTGACGCAAAGCCTGATGCGTCATGGTACCCAGCCGTCCTCATTGGCTTCAGCCATCGGCTCACCGAATGAGTCAACATCATTCAGATCAGGGGACAAAATCCCGCGTGACTTTGCGACTTCACGCCATAACAGACCCAATGCCCCGCGCACGCCAGAGTGCGACACCCCAGAAATCGCAAGTACAGTCCGCCCGGCCTCCTTGGACAAAGCGGCCCGCTTTTCCGCAATTTCCTCTGGACTCAATGCATCAATCTTATTCAGGGCAATGATCTCTGGCTTTTGAGCGAGGTCTTCGCCATAGGCCTCAAGCTCATCCCGAACGGTGCGATAAGCCAGAGCTACATCTTCCTCGGTGCCGTCAATCAGATGGATCAAAGCGGCGCAGCGCTCCACATGGCCCAAGAAGCGGGTACCAAGGCCTGCACCTTCAGCCGCCCCTTCAATTAGGCCTGGAATATCGGCCAAGACAAAGCGCGTATCAGGCCCCAGGATCACCACCCCTAAATTTGGGTGCAGCGTAGTAAAGGGATAGGCGGCCACTTTCGGATTGGCTGACGACACAGCCGCTAAGAATGTGGACTTGCCCGCGTTCGGCAGACCGACCAAGCCAGCATCAGCAATTAGCTTCAGTCGAAGCCAAATGAATTTTTCTTCGCCTTCAAGGCCGCGATTGGCACGGTCGGGTGCTTGATTGATCGAGCTTTTGAAATGCAAATTGCCCCAGCCGCCATTGCCACCCTTAGCCAGGATAACGCGGTCCCCGATTTGAGCCAGATCCGCGATCAAGGTCTCGTGGTCTTCTTCCAGAATCTGCGTCCCGACGGGCACTTTAAGGACGAGATCTTCCGCTGATGCTCCGTGCTTTTGTCGACCCATGCCATTTTGACCACGATCAGCTTTAAAGTGCTGCAGGTAGCGATAGTCGATGAGCGTGTTAAGTCCGTCCACAGCTTCGACAACCACATCGCCACCGCGACCGCCGTCGCCGCCATCTGGTCCACCATATTCGATATATTTCTCGCGCCGGAAAGAAGACGAGCCGTTACCGCCGTCGCCAGAACGGATGAAGATTTTTGCTTGATCAAGGAATTTCATAACGTCCCTAGACTAGCGCGGAACGCGTCATAATGAAAGCCAAGCCACTCAGGCTGCTATAAGCCGACCGAGTTGGTGGCGAGATTCAATCCGATGGAGGCACAGTCAAAGGCACAAACGGTGCATCTGGCTGGACTGGCATCACAGTTTCGACATGGGTCTTTAGATGCTGGGTGACTTCAGCCGCATCGCCCAGAAGATGCTCTGCCGGGATGACAGGACCGGCTGTTAGGGTGAAGAGCTGGCCCTTCTTGTTTAAGAGCTCTTTAAACAAGGTGATATCGCGCAATTCCTTGGAGAAACTATCAAAGAAGTGAAACCAAAAGCTCCATGGGCCAGTCATATGGATAGGTACGATCGGGGCATGGTTCTTACGGGCAATGGAAACAGCCGAACTCATCCACTCTGGATCTTGTAAAACGCCGTTCACATGACGCGCCAATCGACCGGCTGGAAAGATAAAAATTGCCCGCTCTGCCTGAAAAGCGCCTTGCGTCAAGCGCAAGGTCTCACGCGTTTTCTCACGTGTGCGCTTGTGCTCTTCCCACTCAACGGGCACCAACACATCTGTAAATCCAGCCGAAACGCGGTGGGCATCGGCATTGGCGTAAAAGATCAAATCAGGTCGAATGGGTTTAATAGCATCCCAAGCAGCAATGCCATCGGCAATTCCCGTGGGGTGATTGGCCACAATCACGCATCTTCCGCTTTTGGGAATATTGTCGAAACCATGGGTCTGCGTGCGAACTGATAAGCGCTCTGCCACTTCCTCTAGAGCTGGCAGCCCCGGCAAAGACGCAATTGTATCGGCCATCGTGACGGCTTGATCATAGTCGAGCAGCTTATTGAGCGACGCCCGCATGATCGGCCAAAAGACCGATTTCGCGAGACCTGGTGCCCGCTCCTCGATCAGGATATCGATGATATGCTTGTCGGGATGAGTTTGCTGTTCAAACATCAGACAGTCCAACGACACTGGCGGTCAGAAGGGACAAGCTGCCATGGACTCGCGGGGCTTGGCAAGCCCAAGGCTGTCTGACGCCAAGCCTAGAGTTTATCGCCCTAGGCTTGGCTGTCTGACACGTGACGCTGATTAGAAAGCGACGCGAACGCGGGCGCGCACTTGCTCAACGCGCACATCGGTGCGGTCAATGGTGGTCTCATAGCTTAGGCCCAAGGTGGCCGATTTCACCTTCGCCTCAAGGCCAAGCCCAAGCTCGCCCCAGGACTCATCTTGGCCAAGGCCCGCAACATTCGCCACAGCCCCACCCGCGGCAGAGGCAAAGCCCAGACCGGTTGCGCCGGTGTCCGAAGCTTGGAAGTCATGCGCAACTGCGACCCGAACCCACGGCTTAATAGTTCCGGCGGAGCCAAAATCGCCATAGGCGGTCACGCCCAATCGCGCGACCAACGATTCGACCGTGCGCTCCCCGATCGTCAGACCAATTGGGCCAGATTCGCGGTATGCATCGATGACAGCCTTGTCATAAGCCATCGACACGCTGGGCACATAAGAGCCCCAGCTTGTCTTATTGGTGGCACTGAGGGCGGCCCCGAAGCTGGTCAAGGTGCTGTCGGTAGAACCCGATGCTGCCAAGGGTCCAGCAGCCCGGATCATGTCCAAATTGCCGCCACCGCGTGATGCATAGGCATCCAAGGCCAGAACAGGCCCAGACACACTGCCGTAAACCGACATTGCAACCGCGTCAGACTTTGTCTTGGCACCGCGATTGGACAGTTTGCTGGTGCCATTGGCCAGATGAAGTGCGGCACCCAGAACATAATTCTTCTGGGTATAGTCGACCCCGACAAGCCCGGTCACTGTTTCTGTGCTTGCGCCGACAAAGCCTTGCTGGGCCTCTGCATTCGCCCGCAAGCCGCGAACCTCACCAAACACGCTCCAACCAGGTTTCATTGTGTCAGAACCGCTCGATACCGGCAGAACATCGCCCGTGCCACCGCTGATAGCAGCCATTTGCACGCCGCCCCAATTGGCGCCTTGCGCGCCGGTTTGACGCACTTGAGCAACGCGGCCCATGATCATCGCGCTCATGGATTCAGACGTCCGCAACATGGATTGGGCGGCGAGCCCATTGTCCCATGGGGTCAAGGATCGCAAGAAATTGCCCGCCTCTACCGCATTCAAACGATCCGAGTAGCGGTAGACCGAAGCCAAGGCGCTGTAATTGCTGGCGCGGCTGCTATCGAGGAGCGATGCCAAGCTAGAACATTGTACGCTGGCGCATGCGGCGAAGGTCGCATAAGGCAGGGCCGTGATGTCGACCAAAACATCCTTGCCGACCACACGTGGCGTTGCACGTAAGACGCCGGGCAAGTTCGATGCAATCATGGCAAAGCTGCCACTCGTCGTGCCCGTAGCGGAAGCTACTGTCCAGCTGGTGCCAAAGTCCGGCACATAGCCATTCAGGAAGTTCGCGGCAAAGCCACCACCCAGCACGAGATTGCCGGTGACATTTAGACGGTCTGCTGATGTAAGGCCGGCGAAATCAATGCCCAGCATACCTGTGCTACCGAAACCTGCACCCCCGGTGACAGACAACGTGCCGACACCACCGACCGCACCCGGGGTCAAAATGCCCCCTGCAACCAAGACGCCGGATTGGGTTAGGATGGTGCCTGACCCTGAAACTGTGCCGCCTAGAACATTGAGTTGGCGCGGCGCGAAAATGCCATCGACGTTGAGCGTCCCTGCGTCGACATAGGATGAGATCAG
>JBEAVQ010000024.1:0-26993 GCA_041160865.1 Pseudomonadota bacterium
AACCAAGCAAGCCATGGTGGGGTCTTTTTCGGGGTTTCTTCGGTGTTTGGTAGTTTGGCTAGGAGAGCAGTTGGCGGAAAGACCTGCTCACGCGGTGCAGGTGGCAGTGCGCGAATAACCAGCCAAATCAGCGGTAAGGCGGCCAAGGCTAATAAAGCAAAAGGGGTTGTGATGCCCAAAGGGCCAAGCGTGAACATGCTTCAGCCCACTCCGAGGCTGGAGGCACCGCGACCGTCCAACAAGGCCGCCGCCTGTAGGGTCACTGGCAAAGCAGGTTGGTCGGTGGCATGTGTGACCAAATGACCCCGCATGCTGGCAAGGGCAGCCCTGACTGCTTCGCCATGGAGCCGATAGATGCGCTGATAATCGTCCCGCGCAGCGCCGGCTTGGCCGATGATCACGGGCGTGTTGGTTCCAGGTGCCATAAAGGACACCCGACCTTCAAATGGGAAGGCCTCCTCATCTGGGTCGCGGATCAGAACAAAGAGGACGGGCAGAGCACCCGATGACAGGCGACGCAAGCGTTCTGCCCAGACCTCAATTGGTTCAAGGCCGTCGCTGACAATGAGGATCTGCGACTGTTTCCGATCATCAATCGGAGCTTGCGAGTCAAAGTGCGCGCCTCTCGCAATTAATGCCTCTAGAAATGCTTCCTCTTTGCCCAGCGCTTGGCCGCCCAATAGCGTGCTGACCCGCTCACCCCCGGCCTTTGCGGCCATGGCCAGTGCCAGCGCGATAACGAGGGCACGTTCGGCCTTGGTGGGGCGACTTGTCTGATTGCGCCACAGCATCGACGGCCTTGTATCGACCCAGATTTGCAAAGAGGCAGGACTCTCGCGCTCCATCTCGCGAACAAAGAGCCGGTCAGAGCGTGCGGAACGTCGCCAGTCGACTTGCCTTAGGTTCTCTCCATCGAGAAGTTCGCGGTGCTGCCAAAAGGCTTCACCCATGCCAGCGCGGCGTCGCCCGTGGGCACCTAGCATCAAGCTGGCAGCAGTTTTGCGCGCGTCCATTAAAAGGGCAGGCAGGCCATTTGCCAAAATCTGGGCATCGCCAGCCAATTTGGCAGGGATAAAAGCCTCTTGGCTCGGCTTCATGCGGGTCGCAGCGCCTCTTGAACCAAACGGTCAATCAGCTTTGCCAAATCGAGGCCGTCAGCGCGTGCCCGCCAGGTTAGCGACATACGGTGAGCCAAAGCAGCGCGCGAAACCGCGGTCACGTCATCCAAGCTTGGGCTGACCCGGCCCCGAAGGAAGGCCCGCGCCTTGGCAGCCTTAATTAGGGCTTGGCCTGCACGTGGCCCTGGTCCCCAGGCGACGAGGTCCCGAATCTCAGGATCGGTGGCACTTTCCGGCCGAGCGGATCGGACAAGGTCGAGAACTGCGTCGAGGATTTTTTCGCCCACGGGCATAGTGCGTACAAAGCTCTGAAGAATGGCCAACTCACCGGGTTTAAGAGCTTGCTTGGCAACTAAATCGCTATCGCCCGTCGTCGCCAGTAAAACTTGCCGCTCCGTCTCCCGATCCGGGAAGGGCACGTCAATCTGTAACAGGAAGCGGTCCAATTGCGCTTCGGGCAAGGGATAGGTGCCCTCTTGCTCAATTGGGTTTTGCGTCGCCAACACAAAGAAGGGCTCCGGCAGAGTGTAGGTCACGCCTGACACGGTGACTTGGCCTTCTTGCATGGCTTGAAGCAGCGCAGATTGGGTGCGTGGGCTTGCCCGGTTAATTTCGTCTGCCATCAAGAGGCTGGTGAACACGGGACCGCGCACAAAGCGAAAGTTGCGCTTGCCGGCGCTGTCTTGATCCAAGATCTCGGACCCGATGATATCGGAAGGCATCAAATCTGGCGTGAATTGGACCCGGCCCCAATCAAGGCCGGTTGCGATGGCTACGGCCTCCACGAGACGGGTTTTTGCAAGACCCGGCGCACCAACTAACAGACCATGGCCACCGGCCAAGATCGTGGCGAGGGTTAAATCGATCACCCGCTGTTGCCCTAGGATCGCACCGCCAACCCCGGCGCGGACCGCGGCCATGGTTTCAAGGGCGCGATCAATGCGTCCAGTGGTCTCGTCGGATGGGGTTTGATTGACCATATTACTCATCGTCCTAGCCTAGCCTGACTCAAGGGTGTTGTGCGAGTGTCTTTTCAGAGAGGTTTCTTGTGTCGATCAGTGCTGCCTGATCTGGTCATCGCCTTGGAACAAACCTAAGTTGTTTGCATGAGTGATCCACGTCCCCTTGCAGATTTGTTGGCCGAGTTAATGCGTTTGCAGGGCCAGCATGGGCGCGAGCTGGCCTTGCCGCCCGTTGAAAAATGGAATCCGGCCCATTGCGGCGATATCGGCATGGAAATTCGGGCCGATGGATCTTGGTGGCATGAAAAAGTGCGCATCACCCGCCAGCCCATGATCGACCTCTTTTCAACCATTCTGCGTAAGGATGAAGATGGCCAGACCTATTTGGTTACGCCGGGCGAGAAAGTCTTCGTTCATGTGGCCGACGCGCATTTTTTGGGGACACGGGTAGATCAACTCGACACCAGTCTCGGCCCCAGCATTGTCGTCACCACCAATGTTGGCGATCAAGTTGTGGTCGGCCCCAACAATCCCTTGTGGGTAGAACATGATCCTAAAACCGGTGAACCCAGACCCTATGTTCGGGTGCGGGGGCGATTGAATGCCCGCATCTTGCGTGCGCCTTTTTATGAGCTCGTCGAGTGGGCCCATTTGGAGGGCGAGCGTTTGTCGCTAACCAGCCAAGGCGCGCCGTTCGATCTGGGCCTGGTTGAGGGCAAAGAAGGATGAGCGAAGCGGATTTGATTGCTTTGCTTGAGCGGCGCTTAGCCCCACTGGATGATCTGGTCGGACCGCCACCTTTTTCCGATTTTGACCTATCTGGCGAACGACCCGCTCAACCAAGCCTGCGAGATGCCTCTGTCCTCGTGCCGCTTATCACGCGTGACACAGGGCTTTCGGTCCTATTAACCCGCCGCTCGGCCGATATGCCAACCCATTCTGGCCAAATCGCTTTTCCTGGTGGGCGTCGTCAGGATGAAGATGCTGACGCGATTGCAACTGCGCTGAGAGAAGCACGTGAAGAAGTGGGACTTGATCCTAACCATGTCCGCGTCCTAGGCGCGTCTGACACCTATGAGACCGTCACCCGGTTTCGGGTGACGCCGATTGTGGCCCTCGTTTCACATCAAGCAGACTTTGTCGCCGACCCGCGCGAAGTCGATGCGATTTTTGAAGTGCCTTTTGCTTTTTTTATGGACCCCGCCAATCACCAGCGCCATTCGCGCGACTATAACGGCCAGACCCGCTATTATTACGCCATGCCCTATGGCGACCATTATGTCTGGGGCGCGACCGCTGGCATGTTGCGGGCGCTTTATTTGCGAGTGTTTGGGCAAGCGTGAGGCGGCGAATTGCCGGGCTGAGCAAGCCTGTGGAAATTTCAATGAAAAACCCAAATGATTTCTGCATCAAAGTGTTCGGACTTTAACGGTCGATTCACCTCAATCCTTCATGTCTCCTCAATTATTGCGATGGGTGCCGACGCGTGCCCCAAGTTTAAAGGGATTGACGCAGCATGAGGGGCGTGCGGGTAGGGGTGTTAATGGGCGGCTGGTCAGCGGAGCGACCTGTGTCGCTTGTCTCCGGCAAGGCCTGTGCCGATGCTGTGCGTGCGCTGGGTGCCGATGTCGTTGAAATTGACGTCGACCGCAACATTGCTGCTGTGCTGAAAACTGCTTCCCCCGATATTGCACTCAATGCCCTGCATGGGCCGTGGGGCGAAGATGGGCGGATCCAGTCCGTACTGGAAATCGCCAATATTCCCTATACCCATTCTGGAGTGCTGGCCTCAGCCCTCGCGATGGATAAGGAAAAGGCCAAAGCTGTGTTTGCCACTGCCGGCCTTGATGTGCCCGCGGGTAAATTGATGTCGCGCCGTGATGCTGCCCGCGAACATCCACTTGAGCCGCCTTATGTGGTGAAACCCAATGCGGACGGGTCGTCCTTTGGTGTCTTCATCGTGCGCAAAGGCGAAAATCGGCCTCCCGAAAAGTTGCTCGACCCCGACTGGCGGTCTGGCGATGAAGTGCTGGTTGAAGAATTTATTGCGGGCCGTGAGCTAACAGTTGCCGTCATGGGCGATCGAGCTTTGGCGGTGACGGAAATCCGTACCGGCCATGAGTTTTACGACTATGACGCCAAATATGCAACTGGCGGCTCTGTCCATCATGTTAACCCAAGCGATTTGCCTGCCTTGGTGCATGAGAAGGCGATGCGCGATGCCGTGCGCGCTCATCAACTGCTAGGCTGTCGCGGTGTGACTCGGACGGACTTCCGGTATGACCCCGCCACCAACCGTTTGGTGGTGTTGGAAATCAATACCCAGCCCGGAATGACGTCAACTTCATTGGCACCCGAGCAGGCGGCCCATATCGGCCTGTCATTTAATGACCTCGTAAAATGGATGTTGGAGGACGCGTCATGCCCGCGATGAGACAAACGCGCCGTGCACCAATGAAGCGCGCCCCGGTGCCGCGTGGGCGGCCTCGCTCACCCCGTCGTACCGATGGCCATGCTTGGACTATGAAATTGGGCGCTTGGGCTCATGCCCGCATGCGCGCTGCCCAATATGACGGCCCAATGCGTAAGATCTTGGTTGGCTTTACCTTAGCGTCAGTCTTTGTGATCTTCGTGCTTTTGGCGGCGGGCCTCGGCATTTTGGACGATATGGGGCGCGGCATTCAGACCAGTGCTGGCAATACTGCCCGAAGCGCAGGGCTTGCGGTTCGCGTCATCAATGTGCAGGCCCCCAACGGCACGCATTTGAGCGCGTATCAACGTGCTGAGGCGGAAGTGAAATCCGGCGTTATGGCCGATGATGTCATGTTTGGGATTGATCCATCCAAAGTTCGAGCACGGGTCGCAGAATTGCCGTGGGTGGAGCAAGTCGTAGTTCGCCGCCTTTGGCCGGACCAAATCCAAATCCTCATCACCCCGCGTGCCGCCACTGCCCTGTGGCAAGACCAAGGCCATTTGTCCTTTATGGATGGCACAGGTCGCAAGCTGGGCGAAGCAAAGAATACGAAGTCTGCCAAGGGTTATGCTTTGGTTGTTGGGTCCAATGCCGGCCCGCAGGCTCCAGCGCTGTTTGAGGCTTTGCGCGCGTCACCAGATGTAGCCAGCCGCACGTCAGCGGCTCTGTGGGTTGGTGATCGTCGTTGGACTCTTCGTTTAAAGTCGGGCAGCGATATCTTGCTCCCTGAAATCGGCATGGCAGAAGCTTTGGCGCACGTGCAAACGCTACAAGCTAGCCATCAAATTCTAGACCGCGAATTCGCCCGCCTTGATCTAAGAACATCAGGCACCCTTATTCTCCGCCCGACGCCAGAACGTTTGTCGGTGACGAAGGCTCAAGAAGCGGCGAAGTCCGCTCAAAAGGCTTGATGCACACCGAAATGAGACAAACATGTCCTCTTTAACCAAACGCGCTGCTGTCGAAAGTCGAACTCCGGCACCTCGCGCTGCTATGTTGGCCGCACTCGATATTGGCGCGTCCAAAATCACCTGTTTCATTGGCAGCACCGGCCAAGGTACCGGCCCCTTACGGGTGGCAGGGGTGGGCACCCAGCCTGCTCGCGGTGTGCGTAATGGCGCGATTGTCGATCTGGAAGCCGCTACAAAGGCTGTGCGGGCAGCGATTGCGCAAGCGGAGCGCATGTCTGGCGTGACTGTCAGTGAAGTGGTTGTCTCGGTCTCAGGCTTTGGCGTCCGAGCCGAGCAAGCCCATGGCGAAATCACCTTCGCCAATGCCGAGATTGGTCCCAAAGAGCGCCGTCGCGTTGTTGGTTCAGCGCTTGCGCAGGTGCGTCTCGATGGCCGTTCGATTCTACATGCTACGCCAAGTTTCTTTGTTGTCGATGGTCAGAAAGTGCGCGACCCACGCGGTATGTTGGGGCGTCGTTTAGGCGTCGCGGTGACGGTGGTGACAGCTCCAACGCCACAATGGCGCAATATTGTGCTGTGTGTGGAGCGGGCGACCTATACGATTTCAGGTTCTGTCGCTGCGCCCTATGCTGCAGCCTTGGGGGCGTTGGCAGAAGATGATCTGGAACTTGGGGCCTTGGTGGTGGATATGGGCGCGCGCTCAACCACGGCGGCACTGTTCCATGCCGGCGCTTTAATCCATGTCGATGCTGTACCTATCGGGTCCGACCATGTCACACATGATATTGCCCATTGCCTTGGAACTACGGCTGCTGCAGCTGAACGCCTCAAAATCGTTCATGGCAGCGCGATTGCCAGCCTGAATGAAGACAATCTGATGATTGATGCGCCGCGCATGGGCGAAGATGGTCAACTCATCTCGGATCAAGCCCCACGCTCCATTCTGACAGGCGTGGTTCGGCCTCGCGTGGAAGAGACGCTGGAGCTTTTGCGCGACCGTTTACGAGCAGGGGGGCTTGATAAGCTTAATGCTGGTCGCAGGATTGTTTTGACCGGGGGTGGCAGTCAATTAAACGGCGTGCGCGAGCTTGCGGCGCGTGTGTTTGAAGGCCATGTCCGCATCGGTCGACCCCAGCGCTTTACCGGTCTTGGCGATGCGGTTGCAGGTCCTGGCTATTCGGTTGCAGCAGGTCTGTTGCGATGGGGTGTGGAGCGGCCGATAGACATGGCCAGTAGTGCATCACAAATGGTGGAACCATCCAGCCACCCGGTCGCCCGTGCCGTGCAATGGCTTAAGGACAATTTCTAAACTGCTTTAGCTCTTACTTCCGATCCGTTTGATTTCCCAATGCAGGTCAACGCCTTGCGTCGCCTTAACCTGCTGAATGACGTGTTCGCCCAAGGCCTCAAGGTCTTTTGCCGTGGCGGTGCCGGTGTTGATCATGAAGTTGCAATGCTTTTCGCTCATTTGTGCGCCGCCGATCTGATAGCCGCGTAAGCCTGCTGCATCGATCACCTGCCACGATTTGCGACCACCAGACTGCACGGGGTCCGGATTTTTGAACGTGCTGCCGCCAGTTTTGTCTCGAATGGGCTGACTTTGTTCGCGCTTTTGGGTGATGGCGTCCATGCGGGCAAGGATTTCTGCCGGATCATCCGCCGTGCCTTGGAATGTCGCAGATACAAAGATCAGGTCAGCCGGTGCAGTTGTGTGTCTATAAGTGAAACCCATGTCGGCACAGCTGAATTCATGGCGCTGGCCAGCACGGTCGTAGGCGACGCAAGAAACCAACACGTCCTTCGTCTCGCTATCATAGCAGCCTGCATTCATGCGCAAAGCCCCACCGATCGTGCCGGGCACACCGCGATAAAACTCCAGGCCTGCAATGCCAGCTTCCGCCGCCCTTTTGGCGACGCTGGCGTCAAGGCAGGCCGCCCCGGCCGTTACCTGCAAGCCATCAGTGCTGATTTGACCAAAGCCACGCGGCGACAAGCGGATGACCACGCCGGGCACCCCGCCATCGCGCACGATCAGATTTGAGCCGACGCCAACAGCCAGAATGGGGATATCAGCAGGGCAGAGGCGCAGGAAGTCTGCCAAATCGGCTTCATCAGCGGGTTGAAATAAGACTTCGGCCGGGCCGCCGACGCGAAACCACGTAAAAGGGGCCAAGGTAACACTGGCTTCGAGTTTGCCACGTACAGGGGGAAGGCGGGCCATCAAGTTCATACATTAGGCTTAACGCCAGCACACGCACTCGAAAAGGGGTTAGAGCTGAGACTCAACATTTAGGGTTTGGGTTGTTTGAAATCCAAAGCCCTGCAGAACGCGGCGAGTCGCTTCATCCGCTCCGCCCGTGGTGAGCCCCGAGCGCAAGGCTGTAGGGCCCTGATCCATCTGATTTTGCAATAAATGGGCGGTTCGCCGTGCGATTGCAGCACCTGAATCCACCCACGTCACGGGATAGGGGGCTAAGGTCTCAAGCTCTGCCTGTACTAATGGATAATGGGTACAGGCTAACACGATGACATCAATCGTTTCACCGCCTTTTTGGTCAAAAAGCCCCCGTATTGCAGCGTCGAATATATGTGGATCTGGTGTTTCACCCGCCAGCTTGGTTTCCGCCGCTCCGGCTAGACCGACCGCTCCATGCCGCAAGACGGCTTTTCCTGCACCAAAGGCTGCGATCAGCTGGTCGGTATAGGGACGCGTCACCGTCTTAGGCGTCGCCAAAAGTCCGATGGTTCCTGTTCGGGTGAGGACGGCGGCCGGCTTAATCGCGGGGACGACGCCAACCACTGGAATCTGAGTTTGTGCTCGGACGACATCCAAAGCCAACGTGCTAGCCGTGTTACAGGCCACGATGACTAAATCGGCAGAGGTCGCCTCAATTCCAGCCCGAATCACAGTGGGTACACGGAGGATCAAGGCCTCGTCGGGCTTCTCGCCATAGGGGAAAAAGGCTGTGTCCGCCAGATGAAAAACGTCCACCCCGAGCCGTGAGTGAATTAACGCATTAACGACTGACAAGCCGCCTAGACCAGAATCGAAAACCAGCACATGAGGTCTATTTTTCAGGGGTTTCATCCGCACTGGGTGCCTTTCAGAGACGCGTGAATGATGCTGAATTTTTTCTTAAGATTCATCATTTGCATGAATCAAATTAACTCCTGCTTAAACATGTCGGGGGCATCGTCAGCCATCGATTCTTTCATCCATCTCGCACGAAGCCTTCGAGGAGCCTAGAATGGCTATCCGCCTTAACGTCCCCACCCAAACTGAACTCAGCCCACGGATTGTCGTATTCGGCGTCGGTGGTGCGGGCGGCAATGCCGTCAACAATATGATTGATGCAGACTTACAGGGTGTGGAGTTTGTCGTTGCAAACACCGATGCGCAGGCTTTGGCCCGCTCTAAGGCGGAGCGCCGCATTCAAATCGGTTTGAATACAACCCAAGGCTTGGGTGCAGGGGCAACGCCGCAAGTGGGTATGGCAGCCGCGGAGGAGAGCCAGAGCGAGATTCTTGATCATTTGGCCGACGCCAATATGGTCTTTATTACGGCTGGTATGGGCGGTGGCACGGGGACAGGGGCGGCCCCGGTGATTGCTCGTACGGCGAAAGAGCAAGGCATTTTGACGGTCGCAGTTGTGACCCGTCCATTCCAGTTTGAGGGCCCTCGCCGTATGCGTATGGCGGACGCAGGCATTGCTGAGCTTCAAAAATATGTCGATACGCTGATCATCATTCCAAACCAAAATTTGTTTCGCGTTGCCAATGACAAGACGACCTTCCATCAAGCTTTCCAATTGGCTGACCAAGTGCTGCATTCTGGCGTGCGCGGGATCACCGATTTGATGGTTATGCCGGGCCTCATCAATCTTGACTTTGCCGATGTGCGCTCGGTCATGGGGGAGATGGGCAAGGCGATGATGGGTACGGGCGAAGCCTCTGGCGAGCGCCGTGCACTGGAAGCCGCAACCAAAGCTATCAACAATCCTTTGTTGGAAGATATGTCGCTCAAAGGCGCTCGTGGGGTGTTGATCAACATCACTGGCGGCTATGACATGACCTTGTTTGAGTTGGACGAAGCCGCCAATCATATCCGCCAAGAAGTTGATCCAGACGCCAATATTATTGTCGGCTCGACCTTTGATGAGACCTTGGAAGGTGTCATGCGCGTTTCTGTCGTGGCGACCGGCATTGAAGCCGCCGCGATGACCGAAACCCGCCCACAAGCCACGGGCTATTTCAATACGACGCCAGCGCAACAGCCGGCGGCCGCTTCCCCCACCCCAACCGTTGTACGGGTCAATAATGGCCGCGAGCCTATGGTGCATCAGCCCATGGTTCAGCGTCTACCAGACCCGCAGCCTGCGCCAGTTGCGCAGGAGCCCAGCTATCAGCAGGCTCCAGCCCAACAACCCATGATGCAACAACCTGTACCCCAACCTGTGCAGCAGCCCTTGTTTCAGCAGCCACAAGCGGCAGTTGAACCTGCTGCAGCGCGTCAGGATTATCAACAGCCTGCACCACAAGCTCAGCCGACCTATGCTGCTGCACCACAAGCTCGCCCAGTTTATCAAGCAACTCAACCACGCCCACCCGTCCATGGGTCGGCTGCGCAGCAGCCAACCTATCAAGCGCGCGCTGCGGCACCTCAATATCAAGAAGAACCACGCCAACAGCGTAGCTCAGGCTTCAATGGCTTCAACATTTTTGGTCGCCCAAAGCCTGCTGCACGCGAAGAGCAATGGGATGAGCGTCCCGAGCCAAGCGCAAAATCGATCACGCAAACCCAGCCACTGTTTGGAGATGAGTTTGACGATGAGATCGAGATCCCAACTTTCCTGCGGAAGCAAGCTAACTAACACTTTGCTTTTTCAATAATTCACCAAAAAATGCGCCGCCATACAGAAATGTACGGCGGCGTTCACGTTCTATTGTCACATATCGAAATATTGTTTGGTTTGTCAGGTGACATCGACTGCGTCAAAGACGAAGCTCAGACGTGTATCCACCGGGGTGGAATGTCAAAGTTGATATGAAGGTCAAGTAAGCGTGCAATACCAAATGGTGACAGCCCTCCAACATACGCTCGCAGGACATGTGTCGTGCGTCGGCGTTGGCTTGCATACGGGAAAGCCTGTCCGCGTGACGTTGAAGCCTGCTGGCGTGGACCATGGAATTGTGTTCGTGCGGCTAGATGCGCCTGAATTTGGCCGTCGTATTGCTGCTTTGGTTGATAAGGTCACAACGACTGAGTTGGGAACCACATTAGCCAATTCGGCAGATGTGTCGGTTGCCACGGTTGAGCATCTGATGGCCGCTTTGTTTGGCATGGGCATTGATAATGCGATTGTCGAAATTGATGGCCCAGAAGTACCCATTCTGGATGGCTCGTCAGAGCCTTTCATCGAAATGATTGAAATGACCGGTACGCGTGCCTTGGGTGCGCCACGCCGCATGTTGGAAATCCTAAAGCCTGTAGAAGTACTCGTCGGCAACAAGCTTGCCCGGCTTGAGCCTTTTGACGGGTTTGAGTTGGACGTAACGGTTGAATTCTCCACCCGCGCTATTGGCCGCCAACGGGTTGTGTTTGACTGTACCCCTCAAAGCTTTGCCAATGATTTGGGTGCGGCGCGGACCTTTGGTTTCTTGCACCAAGTTGAAGCGATGCAGGCCAAGGGCTTGGCTCTAGGGGGCTCGTTGGAGAACGCAGTGGTGATTGATGGCGATGCGATCGTCAATCAGGAAGGCCTGCGCTTTGCCGACGAATTTGTACGCCACAAAGCGCTTGATGCCGTCGGTGATTTGGCTTTGGCCGGGGCACCCATCAAGGGCCGATATGTGGCTGAGCGGGCAGGACATGAGATGAATGTCGCTCTTGTGCGGACTCTTTTAGCAGATGCTTCTGCTTGGCGCTGGAATTTCGCACCCTTAGCTGCAGAGCTTTTGCCGGCAGCTGGGGCCTGAAGCAGGCGGTTTCCCAAAGTATGGCATCTGCTTTGCTGATGAGCGCTAGCTAATACTTGCAGAAGTTTGCTTAACCTAATCTCCTTAGTCTCAACTTCGCTAAACAAGGAAGAAAACCATGGGTCGTCGCTATTTTGGAACCGATGGAATCCGCGGTGAAACCAACAAATGGCCCATGACTGCCGAAGTCGCCATGACATTGGGGATGGCTGCTGGCACCGTGTTCAAAAAGGGCGAGCATCGCCACAATGTTATCATTGGAAAAGATACGCGTCGTTCTGGTTATCTGGTTGAGTTCGCTTTGGTAGCAGGCTTTGCCGCCGTCGGCATGGACGTGAAAATCCTTGGGCCTATTCCAACCCCTGCAATTGGCCTGTTGACCCGCTCTTTGCGGGCAGACCTTGGCGTGATGATTTCGGCTTCGCACAATGGCTTTGCTGACAATGGCATCAAGCTGTTTGGCGCTGACGGCTTTAAGTTGAGCGATGCACAAGAGCAGGAAATTGAGAAGCTGTTGGACGAGCCTGACCGCATCGTCCGCGCTGCACCCCATGAAATTGGCCTCGTTAAAAGCTTTGAGGACAGCCGTGGTCGTTATGTTGAGTTTGCCAAGGGCGCTTTCCCACGTGGCATGAGCCTTGAGGGCTTGCGGGTTGTTGTCGACTGCGCCAACGGGGCCGCCTACAAGACAGCGCCTTGGGCACTTTATGAGCTGGGCGCAGAAGTCGTTGAGATTGGGGTCAACCCTAACGGCAGCAACATCAATGCTGGCTGTGGCTCGACCGACACCCGCCTCTTGAAGCAAACTGTGTTGGAGCGTCGGGCTGATATCGGCATTGCATTGGATGGCGATGCGGACCGGATTATCATCATCGACGAAAAGGGCCGTGAGATTGATGGCGATCAGATCATTGCTGCCATCGCGCGCGACATGATTGCAGACAAGACCTTGCGCGGTTCTGGCGTTGTCACAACCGTCATGTCCAATTTGGGCCTGGAGCGCTATATTGCAGAACAAGGCTCGCAGCTTATTCGTACCGGTGTCGGCGACCGCCATGTGGTTGCGCGCATGCGGGCCGACGATTGTAATTTAGGTGGCGAACAGTCCGGCCATATCGTATTGCTCGACTATGCCACAACCGGTGACGGTCTTGTTTCCGCCCTGCGCGTATTATCATCCATGATCACGCATAACCGTACGGCCAGTGAGACGTTGGCTGTTTTCACGCCATCCCCTCAAGTCTTAAAGAACATTCGCTATACCGGCTCTTCACCGTTGGCAGACCCTGACATGCAAGCCCATGTCAAAAAGGCTGAAGACGCTTTGACAGCTTCTGGCGGCCGCTTGGTTGTGCGTACTTCGGGGACCGAGCCTTTGGTGCGCCTCATGGCCGAGGGTGATGATCAGAAGAAGATCACCCAGTTGGTCGATGAATTAGCGGCGACCCTACAGAGCCGCCGCTTGGCAGGGTAAAGGTTTGGGCTGGCTGATACCTTAGCCCGCCAACTTCACCATCACATGCCGCTTCTTACCCAGCGAGAGCTTGACCTCTTGACCTTCAGACAGGGCAGGGGGGATAGCTCCTGCCACGTCTTGGACCACCGTATCATTGACCCGAAGGCCACCGCCCTTGGCTTGACGCTTGGCCTCACCATTGGAATCGACAAGGCCTGCGGCCACAAACAGCGCTGCAAGCGAGGCAGGGGCTTCTGACAAGTCGATGGTAGGAAGACCGTCATCGGCCCCACCCCCACCAAATTGCTGCGCAGCCGTCGCTTGAGCCGCTTCAGCTGCCTCCCGGCCATGCAAGAGGGCCGTGGTTTCGGTTGCCAGCACAATCTTAGCTAGATTGATTTCCGCCCCGCCTAAAGCTGCCAAACGGGCAACCTCATCCAAGGGCATATCGGTCATGCGCTTCAGAAGTGGTTCCACGTCAGCATCGTCAACATTGCGCCAGTATTGCCAATAGTCGAAGGGCGACAGCATGTCGGCATTAAGCCAGACAGCGCCATTTGCTGTCTTGCCCATTTTTTGCCCAGCCGCATTCATCAACAAGGGCTGGGTGACGCCTAGCACGTGACGCTCATCCACGCGGCGGCACAGCTCTACCCCTTGGACAATATTACCCCATTGGTCAGACCCGCCCATTTGCAGATTGCACGCATAGCGCCGCGATAGCTCTAAGAAGTCATAGGCCTGCAACAGCATGTAGTTGAACTCAAGGAAGGTGATCGGCACTTCCTGGTCGAGCCGGCGCTTGACGATGTCGAGCGAGATCATTTTGTTGATGGTGAAATGCTTGCCAATTTCGCGCAGCATATCCAGCCATTTGACCTCATCCAGCCATTGAGCATTGTCCACCATAATGGCGTCGCGTGGGCCGTCGCCAAAGGTCAAGAACTTGGAGAATACCGTCTCGATTGAGGCTTTATTGGCGTCAATCACCTCTTGGGTCAGGACGGGGCGGGCCTCATTCTTGTCCGACGGATCGCCAACTTTCGTGGTACCACCACCCATCAAGGTGATGGGTTTGCCACCACATTGTTGCAAGCGGCGCATCAACATGATCTGCGTCAAGCTGCCAACATGCAGGCTAGGCGCGGTGCAATCATAACCAATATAGCCCGTCAGCGCCCGACCACCACGCTCACTCTCCAGCGCTGCTGCATCCAAAGCTTCCAGATCCGTTGCCTGATAATAATGCCCACGCTCCAGAAGCGTTTGAACGAATGCGGATTTATGCGTCATGGCCGGTCTCCTCTGGATTGGGGGTTGCATCGAATAGAAAACCGCGTTTAGCACGGTCTGACCCAAAAGTTCAAAGGCTGGAACCCATTAAGATGCAGAGTGCTCCTCATTCCGGTTCCGACGAAGCTGTCTGGGCCATTGGCCTGATGACGGGCACGGCGTTGGATGGCTTTGTCGATACGGCACTGATCCGTACCGATGGGGTCAGCGTGGCAGAGTTTGGTCCGTTTGAATTGTTTCCCTATTCTGATGCTGATCGCGCGCTTTTGGCCGAAGCAATCACCCAAGCTAGGACTTGGGACTTTCAGGGACCAGAGCCTGCGATCTTTGCGCAAGCCGAGGACCTGATCACGCGGCTTTATGCCGGGGCGGTCCTGAAGCTTGTCGAGAAAGCGGATATGCGTCGGGAAGACATCTTCTTTGTTGGTGGTCATGGACTGACAGTGCTGCATCGCCCGCAGATAGGTGGTGGTGGGCGGACGCGGCAATTGCTGGACGGGGCAAAGCTGGCAGAGTTGACGGGCATCGACACGGTTTGGGACTTTCGCAGTCATGATGTGGCCATGGGCGGGCAGGGGGCACCTCTGGCACCGATTTATCATACGGCCATTCTACGCCATGCGGGCTTGGAGGGGGATACATCCATCCTCAATCTGGGCGGGGTGGCCAATATCACCTGGTGGGACGGGGCAGATGGGCTGGCGGCCTTTGATACCGGCCCCGCCAACGGCCCCTTAAACGAATGGGTCGAGGCCCATGGCAAGGGCGTCTTTGACAAGGATGGGCGCTTGGCCGCGGCGGGCCGCGTGCATGAAGGCCGCCTGCTGGAGATTTTGGATAATCCTTGGTTTGACGCGCCATACCCTAAATCGCTCGACCGTTATGATTTTGATGCGGGCCTAGTTCGTGGCCTGTCGCTGAAAGATGGTGCCGCAACGTTGACGGCGCTGGTCGCTGCTAGCTTGGAGCTAGCCCTCCGGCTCTTGCCAACCCGTCCCAAGCGACTGGTGGTGGCAGGCGGTGGCCGCAAGAACCCGGTGCTGATGGCCGAAATCGCCGCCCGCTGTGGTGTCAGCGTCGTGGATGCCGATACAATTGGCTTGCGCGGCGATGCCATTGAGGCCGAATGCTTTGCACTGCTCGCCGTGCGATCTGCCCGTGGCCTACCGTTGAGTTTTCCCGGTACGACTGGGGTAGAGGGGCCTACGACGGGTGGGGTGATTTCGCGAGCGGGGTGAAGCGCTTTGGCTGGTGCCTATTACAGGAAATCACCTGAATTTTGGTTGCAAAACTATCAGTTTTTGATACTTTAATGATCAGTATTGGAGCGCGACATGTCATCCAGCTACTCACTAGCCCTCACTTCGACGCTTTTATCCAACAGCAATTGGTAAGTGAGCGCTATGCCAGTGCTAGTGAAGTGGTGCGCGCAGGTCTTCGTTTGCTGGAAGAATACGAAGAAAATCGGCACGTGAATGCATCGGCCCGTGCTAAGAAGCTTGAAGTGCTTAAGGCTGAAATCCAAAAAGGCGTCGACGGTCCCAAAGTTGATGGCGATGCTGCTTTGAAGGGCCTGAAAGGTCGCATCGCTAAGCGCAATGCCGATCTGATCCTTCATGAAACGGCTTAAGGTTCAGTTTTCTGAATTGGCGATTGAAGAGCTGAGCGCCATTCAAGATCAACTTTGGACCGATCGACTTGGCCGAGACCTCTTTTTACTGAACAGCTTGAAAGTGTCGTTGATCGGCTTCGTATGTTTCCTGAGAGCGGGGAAGCACTGCCAGAGTCGGGGGCCGAAATTCGTGCTGTGCCACTTTGGCAATACATGATTTTTTAACGACTGGCTGAGGATCTCTTGATCATTGGGCATGTTATCCATGGTGCCCTCGATATCGAACCGCTGATCTGAAGGGGCAATGGAGGGGCTCTGTAGGCGCGCTGCCCCCTATCCAATTGCACCCAGATGGGGTAAAGCCTCCCTAACATTTGCTGTTTAACATCGTGAAGAGAGCCCCCTATGAGCGTAGTCAGTCCGCTTCTGACCGTAATGATTGCCGCCGCCCGCAAAGCTGGCAAAGCCATCAGCCGAGATTTCGGTGAAGTTGAGAACCTGCAATTGGCAAAAAAGGGCCCTTCCGATTTTGTAACCGCTGCTGATCTCAAGACCGAAAAAATCCTATTTGAAGAGCTTAGCAAGGCACGTCCTGGCTATGGCTTCTTGGGTGAAGAGCGCGGCATGGTCGAAGGCAGTGACAAGACCAACCGCTGGATTGTCGACCCTATCGATGGCACGACCAATTTCGTCCATGCTATTCCCCATTTAGCCATCTCTATCGCGCTGGAACGGGAAGGCCGTTTGGTCGCTGGTGTTGTCTATAACCCAATCACGGATGACCTTTATTGGGCTGAGACCGGCCGGGGGGCTTTCCATAATGACAAGCGCTTGCGTGTCGCTGCTCGCAAGACCTTGGGCGATTGCGTGTTGGCCACTGGTATTCCATTCCAAGGCAAGCCCGGCCATTCCCAAATGTTCAAGGAATTGCACCAATTCACCCAACGGGTAGCGGGCATCCGCCGCTTTGGCGCAGCTTCGCTCGATCTGGCTTGGGTCGCCGCTGGCCGCTTCGACGGCTTCTGGGAGCATGATCTGCAGTTGTGGGACATCGCAGCTGGCGTTGTGCTGGTGCGCGAAGCTGGTGGCGTTTGTGCTGAAATCTATGGCGGGGACTTTATGGAAACCGGCTCCATCGTTGCAGCTAATGAAAAGATTATGGTCTTGATGAATGAGCGCCTATTGGCGGCGAAGAGTTAGGTCCTTTCGAATTTAGTTTTCCCTCGTCCGTCGGACGGGGGTGTTGCCCTTTGGACTGTGTGCAAAGACCTTCGCAACGGGGCTGGCCCTTGCAAGCTAGTCCCATCAGGCATACCTAAGAACTTGGTGGTTCTGTGGTTCGCGTGGGAAGTCTACGTCCCGCCGACCTAACTCACTCGTCGGGAGCTGGCGCTGGTTGGAACCGTGGTTCCTGTCATCTGGCACCCACCTGGTTATCCAGGTCGCACGGGGACGAGTTACCTTCCCACGGTCCTTGCGGATCCACCAACCTTTTCCTCTTTCATAATCCTTTTGATGGGTTTGGCGGCCATGATTGAAGTCAAATTTGAACTTCGATCAGTTTTGATCGCGGCCAGAGCAACGGCCCATACCGAAGAGCCCAATGCGGGCGAGACACTTGTCCAATCGGCCGCCCAAATTCTATCTCTTACAAAGACCCCCATTGTTGCAGGCTATATCCCGTTTAAGACAGAAATCGATCCGCGCCCCTTGATGCGAGCCTTGGCGGCCCAAGGCGCGCGCCTCTGCCTGCCGCGCACACCGCCCAAGGGGCAATCCAGTACTGGCCTGACTTTTAACTTGTGCGACCCCGATAACCCCGACCATCTCGAAAAAAGCACGTGGGGCGTGATGGAACCATCCGCGCATCTTCCCCAAGTCCGTCCTGATGTGGTGCTCGTCCCCCTGTTGGGCTTCGACCACGCCGGTAATCGCCTGGGCCAAGGCCAGGGCCATTATGACCGCACCTTAGAGGCCATGCGTGCCACGGGCCAAGTCCTTGCCGTGGGCGCGGCCTTTGCAGCCCAAGAAGTAGCCTCCATTCCCGTTGAACCTCATGATCAGCGCTTGGATTGGATTATTACGCCGACTAAGGCATACCCCATCCCAACATTGGGTGGGATAGAATGAGACTGGCTTTTTTTGGTGATGTGGTAGGCCGCGCAGGCAGAGTTGCATTGTGCGAACGGCTGCCTGAACTCAAGCGACGATTGCGCCTCGATTTTATTGGGGTGAATGCCGAAAATGCCGCAGGTGGCTTTGGCCTCACTGAGTCGATAGCCAATGAGATGTTTGAGGCTGGCGCAGATTGTCTGACGCTCGGCAATCATGCGTGGGATCAGCGCGAAGCGATTGCTTACATCGAGCGCGAGCCACGTTTGCTGCGCGCCGCCAATTATCCACCTTTGACCATGGCACCCGGGCGTGGGGCCAATCTGTTTCAGATGGGTGACCGCAATGTATTGGTTGTCACCGTCATGGGGCGGGTCTTCATGGATGCGCTTGACTGCCCGTTTAGTGCGGTGGAGCGGGAAGTGAGTGCTAGCCCCTTAGGTCTTGTCGCTGATGCGGTCATTGTAGAAGTGCATGGTGAGGCCACCAGTGAGAAGCAGGGTATGGGCCATTTCCTCGATGGGCGCGCTAGCCTCGTGTTTGGCACCCATACCCATGTGCCAAGCGCCGATACGCGGATCTTGCCCGGTGGCACAGCGTTTCAGACCGAACTTGGCATGTGCGGCGATTATGACAGCGTGATCGGCATGAATAAGAATATCGCTGTGCGTAAACTCTCGTCCCGTATGCCGTATCAACGCCACGAGCCTGCAGAGGGCCTAGGCCTTGCTTCAGGGATTTTTGTGGAGACCGACGATAAGACAGGCCTTGCCGTTCGCGCAGAGCCCATCCGCGTGGGCGTTGGCATTAAGCAAGCTGTACCGTTGGTCGATGGCTAGTAACGCCTGCTAACAGCACCACCCTGTGGCACTTTAAGCCGCACCCTGCTACATCGCAGCCCGCAATTCACCATCCAAGACTCAAGAGATAGATCCGACTATGGCCGGCCATTCGAAATTCAAAAACACAATGCACCGCAAAGGCCGCCAAGACGCTGTCCGCGCGAAGGCCTTCACCAAGATTGCCCGTGAAATCACCACGGCGGCGAAGTCTGGCATGCCGGACCCCGCCATGAACCCGCGCCTGCGCTTGGCCGTGACCAATGCGCGCGCCGTCTCTATGCCCAAGGACCGGATTGAACGCGCGATCAGCCAAGCCTCTGCTGCGGGCGGTGAGGACTATAAGATGGTGCGCTATGAAGGCTATGCCCCCGGTGGTATCGGCCTGATCATCGAGACCTTGACTGACAATCTCAATCGCACCGGCGGAAATGTTCGCAGTTACCTCAGCAAAGCCGGCGGCAATCTCGGCACCACCAATTCGGTAATCTCTGGCTTTGATCGCGTGGGTGAAATCTTCTATCCAAACGCTGCGGCCAGCGAGGATGATATGATGGAAGCCGCCCTTGAGGCTGGTGCAGATGACGTCGAGAGCGATGCCGACGGCCACACCATCACCTGCACCTTTGAGAGCTTGAGCGAGGTCTCGACCGCTCTGGCAGAACGCTTTGGCGATGCTGAAGCTGCCAATGTCGTATGGCGGCCCCATGCCCGCATTGAAGTGACGGGTGATGCTGCCACCAGTTTGCGCAAACTCATCGACATCTTGGAAGATGATGATGACGTGCAAAGCGTGTTTGGCAATTATGAAATGGAAGAGGACGGCGAGGGGGAATAACCTCTCGCCCGAAGGTCCTTGTCGGTAAGAGCGGAATGGGTCAATGTAGGCCCATGACCGACCTTCTAGCCCAAGCCCACGCCCTTAAAGCCCAAGTCGCGGCGCGCGCCGATGAGATTGATGCTGCGCGACGTTTACCAGCCGACCTTGCCAGAACGCTGGCCGACTCAGGCTTCTTCCGCATGGCGCTGCCGACGGATTATGGTGGGCTCGAGTTGGCCCCGGCGCGCATGATTGAAGTCATTGAAGTCATGGGCAATGCTCATGGCTCGGTTGGCTGGTGCATCATGATCGGTGCGACCACGGCGATCAATGCAGCCTATCTGCCAGACCATCATGCCCGAACGATTTGGGCAGACCCTACGATTATCACAGGCGGCGTCTTTGCGCCCAAGGGAAAGGCGGTGCGAGAGGGTGATCATTACCGGGTGAGCGGGCGCTGGAATTGGGGCTCTGGCAGTGCCAATTGCGCATGGCTGGTCGGTGGTGCTTTGACTTTGGGCGACGGGCCGCCTCAAGCCCGCATGATGTGGTTTGAGCGCGAACAAGTCGAGCTCATCGATACCTGGCATGCCATGGGCATGAAGGGCACAGGCAGTGGCGATCTAGCTGTGACGGACGTTGTGATCCCGGCTGACCGTTCCGTCTCTTTGACCGACGATAAGCCCCGGATAGAACGGCCGCTTTATGCCTTCCCAGCCTTTGGTCTTCTCGCCATGTCGATCGCGGCCGTGGCACTAGGCAATGCCCGTGGCGCGATTGACGATCTAGTCGCGCTGGCTGGCGGCAAAGTGCCAACCGGGGCGCGTAGACCCTTGGCAGAGCGGGCTTCAACCCAAGTCGACGTCGCCAAAGCCGAAGGCATGCTGCGCGCGGCGCGCACCTATCTGCTCGACAGCGCAGAGATCGCTTACGAAGGGGCCAGTCGCACCGGGGCTTTGACCCTAGAAGACCGCGCCAATTTGCGCATTGCCGCCACCCACGCCGTGCGCACCTGTGCGGAAATCACCCGCATGATGCACGATCTGGGCGGGGGAACATCAGTCTATGAGACTTGCCCGCTGCAGCGCCGCTTCCGCGACGCCCATGTCGCTACCCAGCACATCATGGTCGCCCCAGGCTCACTAGAACTCGCAGGCCGCGCCCTATTGGGCATTGAAGGCGATTATGGCCAGCTTTAATTCGCCGCCTGCGCGCGGTCCATTGGCCCGACGGGGCTGGGGCTGTGCAATTGTTCGGTGAGCTGTTCGGTCAGATACGCGAGGCGGTTTTGCCACAGGGCATTGAAATCCATCACCGTCATGCTAACCAAACGGCCATCGGCGATCTGATGGCTCCACACAATGCCGTTTTCGCCTTCCGACGTATAACTAGGCCCCGTCAACTTCGTGGAAACGTACAAAACATCTGCGTTTTGATCATAGGCGACATCAAAATCTGACATTTTGTTTCCGGCCCCGCAGGATTACTTCCCTATTTAAACAGAATTTAAGACATGTTCCCAGCAAATTTGACTGTTTTTGCTAGAAAGCCAATAACTTTACCACGATTGCGCCATTGTGTGAGACATTTGGACATGCAGTTGGACATATGGCAGACACCTCCTCCTGCACCCCTTGGTTGACCCGGGCGCCAGCTTGGCCCAAAAGCCCTCTCGGAACGCGGTCGTGGCGGAACTGGCAGACGCACTGGATTTAGGTTCCAGCGCCGCAAGGCGTGGGGGTTCGACTCCCCCCGACCGCACCACTTACTGCGTCCGGCATAGACATCGAAGCCACATCGTGGCATAGCCGCGCACCTTTCGGGCTTAGGCCCCGGCGCTATCCCATCAACCCGCGTAATCCGCTTCCTTTTTAGGACATCATCATGCAAATCGTCGAAAAATCTGCTGAAGGTCTCAGCCGCGTCTATGGCGTCACCATTGCTGCCGCCCTCATTGCCACGCGCACCGATGCCAAGATCGCAGAATTGGCCCCTCAATTGAACATCAAGGGCTTCCGCAAAGGCAAAGTGCCAGTCGTTCATGTGAAGCGCATGTATGGAAAGTCCATCATGGGCGATTTGTTGAACGAGCTGGTGCAAGAAGGCATTGAAAGCACCGTATCGAACAACGCCATCCGCGCTGCCAGCCAGCCAGACGTGACCAATTTGGGCAATCTCGGTGATGTGATGGACGGCAAAGCCGACCTGACCTTCGACGTCGAACTCGACATCATGCCAGACTTTACCCCTGCGGATATCCAATCTCTGTCGGTGACCCGTCCAGTGGCTGAAGCAACCGAAGCGGAAATCGACGAAGCCTTGGCCGAGATCGCCAAGCAGTCGCAGTCCTTTGAAGTGAAGAAGGGCAAAGCGGCCAATGGCGACGCGGTTGTCTGCAACTTCGTGGGCAAGTTGAACGGCGTTGAATTTGACGGCGGCAAGGCCGATGGCTCCACCGTGGTTCTGGGCTCCAACACCTATATCCCAGGCTTTGAAGAGCAATTGGTCGGCGTGAAAGCTGGCGACGAAAAAGTCTTGAACGTGACTTTCCCGGCTGAATATGGCGTGGCGACTTTGGCCGGTCAGGCCGCAACCTTTGACGTCACTGTAGTGGAAGTCAAAAAGGCCGTTGAAACCAAGATTGATGACGAGTTGGCCAAGAATATCGGCCTGTCTGACCTCGCGACCCTGAAGGACGCGATCAAGAAGAATATCGAAGACCAATTGGCACAATTGTCGCGTCAAAAAGCCAAGCGCTCGTTGTTGGACGCTTTGGACGCTACCCACAGCTTTGAGTTGCCACCCAAAATGTTGGCAGCCGAGTTTGACGCCATTTGGGCGCAAGTGACCCAAGACAAGGCCGCCGGCAATGAAGATCCAGAAGACGCCGGCAAGTCGGAAGATGAGCTGAAAGCCGAATACACCAAGATTGCAGAGCGTCGCGTGCGCTTGGGCCTCGTCTTGGCAGAGCTTGGCCGCGTCAATGGCGTCGAAGTGAAAGACGAAGAAGTCGGGCGCGCCATTCAAGCCGAAGCCTCGCGCTATCCCGGTCAAGAGCGTCAAGTCTATGAGTTCTTCCAAAAGAACCCCAATGCTGTCGCAAGCTTGCGCGCACCTTTGTATGAAGAAAAGGTCGTCGACTTCGTTCTGCAATTGGCCAAGGTTGCCGACGTGACGGTAACCCGCGCTGAGCTTGAGAGCGACGATGAAGTCGCCCCAGCTGCGGAAGCTAAGCCTGCCAAAAAGGCCCCAGCCAAGGCGAAGGCCAAAAAGGAAGACGCGCCTGCCGAGGAAGCCCCGGCTGAAGCTACGGCAGAAGATAAGCCAGCGGCAAAGAAGAAGGCTCCTGCTAAGAAGAAGGCTGACTAAGCCTTTCTCCGATCGCTTGAAATCAAGGCCCCGGTTATCTGATCGGGGCCTTTTTGTTTGGGGTGCCTTTTGCGCATCCGGGCCGAGCTATGCGCAAACACGGTCCATCTCGGCCCACCAACCCCCATAGCTCAGTGTAGAAAAATCCAGCGGGGGTTCACCTTGTAGAGGGGCCGGGGCGCATGGGTTGCGCCAAAGGGATGGCCAGAGTAACGGACTGGCCCGGAATACGACGCAAACCGTGCGCCCCAGCTGAGATAAGTACGCGTGCCCAAGGGAAGATCATGAGCCCTCCTCGGTGGTGACATTTCCCCCGCCTAGTACGTAAAGGCCTTTGATGAGTGTATAAAAAACGCACTCAAGGCGACCCGCGAGGTTGGAGCAAGCCTATTGAAAGACTTGACCTCCGGCTTCACAAGGCATTCGGTCTTAGGCGCACCGGGCACAGGGCGAGAGTTTTTCCATGCGAAACTATAAGGCAGCCACGTCTGCCTTACTTACCCTCACTGCACCCCCACCTTGACCCAAACCGCATCCGGATATAGGACCGCCACCGAAGAAAGCCTCTGAGTCTTGGAGTGCCTTAAGGGCATGGCTTAGGTTCGTAGGGTCTTCCAGACACTGTGATCATCTCGCGCATGGCGCACCGGACCAAGGGGGACGGTGTGTTTGCTCGTTTTGACGTTTGGGTTGGGAAGTATGAGATAGGGCTGCGCGCGCAGCTTGACCTCCTTGGTTACCCGTCTTGGCGGGACGCGCATTGGAAAGAGGGTAATAGCCACCCATCCGTCGGCTATACAGGAGCGTTATAGAAACATGCCAACGATCAACCAGTTGATCCGTAAGCCGCGCCAACCGTTGAAGGTGCGCAACAAGGTTCCAGCCCTGAAAGGCTGCCCTCAACGTCGTGGTGTTTGCACCCGCGTTTACACCACGACCCCAAAGAAGCCGAACTCAGCTTTGCGTAAGGTTGCTAAGGTTCGTTTGACCTCGGGTTCTGAAGCTGTGTGCTACATCCCGGGTGAAGGCCACAACCTGCAAGAGCACTCGGTGGTTCTGATCCGCGGCGGCCGCGTGAAGGATTTGCCCGGCGTTCGCTACCACATTCTGCGCGGCGTTCTCGATACGCAAGGCGTTAAGAATCGTAAGCAACGCCGTTCGCATTACGGTGCGAAGCGTCCGAAATAAGTTGCTCAGCAACTTATTTCTTCATTTTGGTTTGTTCGTTGGCTCCAAAGTTGCTTCGCAACCGCCATCAAACGGATTGGTTTTCTTGCAGGCCATGCCCTGCTACTAAAGTCTAGACACGAGGTTTTCCCATGTCACGTCGTCGCCGCGCCGAAAAGCGCGATATCCTGCCAGACCCGAAGTTCGGGGATATGGATGTCACAAAATTGATGAATTACATCATGTATGAGGGCAAGAAGTCGGTTGCAGAATCGACCATCTACGGTGCCTTCGATCTCTGTGAGAAGCGCGCTAAGCGGTCCGCTTTAGAGGTCTTCCATGATGCTCTTGATAATATCTCGCCTGCCATCGAAGTGCGTTCGCGCCGCGTGGGTGGGGCAACCTATCAGGTTCCTGTCGAAGTCCGTGCAGAGCGCCGCAAGGCATTGGCTCTCCGCTGGCTCGTGGGCGCTGCGCGCAAGCGCAACGAAACCACCATGCAGGAGCGTCTTGCTGGTGAGTTGACCGACGCCGCCATGAACCGCGGTTCGGCTGTCAAAAAGCGTGAAGACACGCATAAGATGGCTGAAGCGAACCGCGCATTCTCGCATTATCGCTGGTAATTCCAGCAAAACCACGATCTCCCCGGAAAGGGTTTTTCAATGCCTCGCACCCACGCGATTTCTGACTATCGCAACTTTGGCATCATGGCGCACATCGACGCTGGCAAGACCACGACGACTGAGCGCATTTTGTACTACACCGGTAAGTCCCACAAGATTGGCGAAGTCCATGACGGTGCGGCCACCATGGACTGGATGACGCAAGAGCAAGAACGCGGCATTACCATCACGTCCGCTGCGACCACCTGCTTCTGGCGCGACAAGCGCTTGAATATTATCGACACCCCAGGACACGTGGACTTCACCATTGAAGTTGAGCGTTCGCTGCGCGTGTTGGATGGTGCTGTCTGCGTTCTCGACGGCAACCAAGGTGTTGAGCCTCAGACCGAAACCGTCTGGCGCCAAGCTGACAAGTATGACGTGCCCCGCATCGTGTTCGTCAACAAGATGGATAAGATCGGCGCGGACTTTTATAACTGCGTTAGTGAAATCGTGACCCGCGTGGGTGGTAAGCCTGTGTGCTTGCAATTGCCTATCGGTGCTGAAAACAACTTCAAGGGCGTGATCGATCTGATCGCCATGAAGGCGATTGTCTGGTTGGAAGAAAGCTTGGGCGCAAAGTTCAACGTGGAAGAAATTCCTGCTGACCTTCTCGAACAAGCTAAAGAATACCGCCACAAATTGCTCGAAGCCGTCGTCGAAATGGACGATGAAGTGATGATGGAATATCTCGAAGGCGTTGAGCCTGACGAAGACACCATCAAGCGCTTGTTGCGTCTGGCTGTTCGCCGTCGTGCGTTCCACCCAGTGCTTTGCGGTTCTGCGTTCAAAAACAAGGGTGTACAACCTTTGCTCGACGCAGTTGTCGACTATTTGCCATCACCGGCTGACCGCGAAGCGATCAACGCAATCGACTTTAAGACCGACGAAGAAACCAGCCGTCAGCCAACTGACGAAGATCCATTCTCGATGTTGGCCTTCAAGATCATGGACGACAAATTCGTCGGCACGATCACATTCTGCCGCGTCTACTCGGGCAAGTGTTCAACGGGCGATGGCGTGTTGAACTCCTCGCGCGACAAGAAAGAACGCATTGGCCGCATGTTGTTGATGCATGCGAACAACCGCGAAGACGTGAAGGAAGCCTATGCGGGCGACATCGTTGCCTTGGCTGGTCTGAAAGAAGTCCGTACCGGGGACACCCTGTGCGACACCTTGAAGCCCGTGATCCTTGAGCGCATGGAATTCCCAGAGCCGGTGATTGAAATCGCGATTGAGCCTAAGTCGAAGGCAGACCAAGAAAAATTGGGTCTGGCATTGGCAAAGCTTGCGAACGAAGATCCATCGTTCCGCGTATCAACAGACCAAGAAAGCGGCCAAACCATCCTGCGTGGCATGGGCGAACTGCACTTGGACATCAAAGTCGACATTCTGCGTCGTACCTATGACGTGGACGCAAACGTTGGTCAGCCAAAAGTGGCGTATCGCGAACGCATCAACAAGCGCGCTGAAATCGACTACACCCACAAGAAGCAAACCGGTGGTACCGGTCAGTTTGCCCGCATTAAGCTCATTTTTGAGCCAGGTGACCCAGGCACTGGCTTTACTTTCGAAAGCCAAATTGTCGGTGGTTCTGTGCCCAAGGAATATATCCCAGGCGTCATTAAGGGCCTCGAAAGCTCGGTTTCTAATGGTCTGTTGGCGGGCTTCCCGTTGATCGACTTGAAGGCAACCCTGGTCGACGGTGCTTACCACGATGTGGACTCGAGCGTTTTGGCGTTCGAAATCGCAGCACGCGCCGCTTTCCGTGAGTTGAAGCAACATGGTGATCCACGTCTGCTTGAGCCCATCATGAAAGTGGAAGTCGTCAGCCCAGAAGAGTTCACGGGTTCCGTGATCGGCGACATCAACTCGCGTCGCGGGATGATCCAAGGCCAAGACATGCGCGGCAACGCAAACGTCGTGAACGCCATGGTGCCTCTGGCTAACATGTTTGGCTATGTGAATGATTTGCGGTCCTTCTCCTCGGGTCGCGCATCCTTCTCCATGTCCTTCGACCACTATGAAGAAGTGCCACGGGCCGTGAGTGCGGAAGTACTCGCCAAGCTTGCTGGCTAATCCCAAACCTCTTTTACCCAACTTATGAAAAGCTGAGAGACAAAAATGGCTAAGGAAAAGTTTGAACGTACGAAACCACATTGCAACATTGGCACGATTGGTCACGTTGACCATGGTAAGACGACGTTGACGGCGGCGATCACG
>JBEAVQ010000025.1:2500-34831 GCA_041160865.1 Pseudomonadota bacterium
AAGCAGCCTCTCGATGGCGGCCGAGACGGGCAAACAGCGGGTAGAGAATGAGGCCTGCTATGAATCCACCCAGATGGCTTTCCCAAGCGATGGGCACAAAATTGAAACCACGTGCCAACGCTGCCAAGCCAACATTGATCAATAAGAATACGACAGCAGAGGCCAAGACGGGCATCAACATTGCCTGACCAGGTCGGGCTAGTCCAATGGCACCCCACAGGAAGCCAGCAAATATGCCCGATATGGCCCCGGAAGCACCGATTGTGACGCTGACTGTCCCTGGATTAAATGCGCAAAAAGCGAGGCCGCCACCTACTCCGCATAAAAGAAAGAAAATCACAAAGCGGATTGTGCCGTCATGATTGCGACGCAGACCTGCTTCAGCAATTGGCCCCGCTTGCAACAGCATTGCCAAATTCATCACTAAATGAAGTGTGCCGCCATGCAGGAACTGATAGCCAAACAACATCGACAAAGCTGAGATCCAGTTACCAGCCGAGATGTCTTGCGCAAATTGCGCAGGGCTTAAAGCAAATGTTGCTAATGCTGCAGCTTGTGTCGCTGGGTTCTGCACAAAAAAAGCGAGGTGAGCGGTTATTATGATCCCGATCAGCGTGGCGACACCCATAGGCATCTGGTTAAAGATCGGCTCGCGCGGCTTTTGCGGTGACATTTTCGGCACATGGCTTGGTGGCACCGACTCAGGTTGTCCGCCAGACGGGGTATCTCCTTCATAGAGACTGATGTCTTGAGCCACTTACTATCCCTCACGCAAAAGTCGGCGAATCGCTGCTTCGACCAATTCCAACCTATCATTGCCGAAATAGATATCATCATCATTAACAAAAAAGGTTGGTGAGCCGAAACCACCACGTGCAATCAGTTCTTCGGTATTTGCAATTAAGCTCGCTTTCGCTTCCGGGCTTGCAGCTGCTTCAAGGCAGGCAGGTCCACTAAGTCCTGCTTGCTCCGCACAGGCGACAATCACCTCATTTTGCCCGATGTCGCGATCTTGCTCCCAATAGGCTTCAAACAAGGCCTTGGCATATGGGACCAAGCGATCTTGCGACATCGCATAAAAGCAACCGCGCATGGCTGTCACAGAGCGCACAGGGAAAACCGTTGGCGAAATAAGCTCTATTCCAGCTACACGCGCCCAGTCAGCAAGATCCTTGCGATAATAAGCCGCCTTGATCGGATTTGGGTTGATGCGTTGAGAATAAACATCTCCGTTTACCTTGTTGAAAACTCCACCAACTAAGATCGGCTTCCAGATAAGATCAATAGGTAAGTGAGGCGTGCGCTCTAACAGTCGAACAAAAGCCAGATAAGTCCAAGGACTAGAGCAATCAAAGAAAAATTCTAAGCCAATTTTCATGTGCTTTCCCCTGCAAGACCGGCCCAAATTGAAACAATAGTTCGGACGCCACGTCAAAAGCACAAAATGCTTGAGACGCGAAATGGTTCGCCAAACACGAGAATGACGGCGTACCTTTAGGTAATTAGAAGAAAGAGCTGGCACGGCCATTGCAGACCTGATTGCAGCGTTCGTCCTAGAGGAGCAAAGAATATGAAGGAAGCTCATCCAACTAGCCCAGTGAAGCTTGACGTGAAGCTTGATCGCTCTCGCTTTGCCCGTGCCGCCTTTGGATTGTCGGCTGCAACCTTGAGCGTCGCTGCGATGCTTGCCGCTATGCCAGCCCATGCGCAAAGCCGTGCTGGCTATGCCAATGAATTCAGCCGTCCCTATGGCACCAATCCCGGCGACCAAAACCGCCCCTATGATGCCAGCACCCGCGACCTCAACTCCAACCGCGTCATCATCGATGGCCGCATCGTCGTTGGCGATGATTTATCGTCTCTGCCACTTGGCCTCTATAATAGTGGCTCTTCGGGCATGGGCTTCTCCGGCACCGGGGCCGCCATCGGCAACCAGCTCAATGTCAATACCACCGGTAGCTTCAACACCGTGGTCGTCAATTCTACCCAGATCAATAACGGCAACCAAACCGTCATCATCAACGGACAATCCACCTCAACAACAGCGAACAATACCACAACCGCTGCGGCTTCGGCTGTCCCTTCCACTAACAACGCCCAGCAGACGCTCAACGGGGGGCTCGAATTCTAATGACCCAAAACACTCTCTTCACACGCGCCAAATGGGCCAGCCTCGCCCTCGCCAGCACCCTCGCGCTAACCGGCTGTATCTCGCCCACCGCCACACCAGCCGGCAATTATGCCAGCCCCATCGGCAATGCGCCTGTAACCGCCAACCCAACCCCCTACTCAGCCGCTCTAGTCTGCTTGGGCAGTTATGCCCGCGCCCAAAACATCCGTGGACCACGCGTCGCGGTTGGTCGCATCCTCGACTATACCGGCAAGTCCGACTTCGAAGGCGGCCGCCAAGTCACCCAAGGCGCTTCCTTGATGGCCATCTCAGCCTTTGCCAAGTCTGGTGCACGTCTGGTAGAGCGCTTCGATACCTCAGTGTCCGAGCTTGAACTCAAATATGCCAACAACCGTCTGATCGGTGAAGAAGGCCAAGACTTCCGCCGTATCCTCGCCGGCCAAGTCCCAGGCTCTGACTTCTATCTCATCGGCGGCATCACCGAACTCAACTACAACATCCGCTCGCTCGGAACCGACACCTTCATCGGCGACCGTGACCCCACCAATGGCAAGGGCATCGTCAATGGTAAGCTCTATGTCATGAACGTCGGTCTCGACTTGCGCTTGATCGACACCAAGACACTCGAAGTCGTCGATGTCATCTCCTACCAAAAGCAGATCATCGGACGTGAAGTCGGTCTGGGCTATTTCCAATTCCTCGACAACATCACCCTCGACCTCGGTGTTGGTGGCCGTAGCCAAGAGCCCGTACAACTCGCCGTCCGCTCCGTCGTTGAACGCGCCGTCGTTGAAATGATGTCCAACATCTACGGCGTCCCAGGCGCTAGCGCCTGCCAAGGAGCCTTCGGCCCAAGCGGCGACCCCATGGGCCCCATCGGCAACACAGGTGCCTTCATACCACGCTCCGACGCCACCGCAGCCGGCGCCGCAGCCCGAACCAACCCAAACAACTGGAACAATACACGCGACAATACCCTCTCACGCTCACTCCGCGGTACTCGTAACTAAGCCAGACATTCCAAAACACATTGACACCATGACAAAGAGCGGCCCAAACAAGGCCGCTCTTTCGCTTTCACCACCTTGTGATGCGCAAACAGCCTGGAGTTAGCAAAGTCCATCTTGAGCGTGAGCGGGGCAATGCTAATGCACTGGATTGAAACAGCTGGCGCGCACTCAGGCGAAAGACCGGGACCCTTGTGATGTTCCTCTGCCTCTCGGCCTGCAGCCCGGCCATCAAGCCACCCTCAGCAACGGATCAAGCTTCGATGCAAAATCCCGTCTATCACTTTGAAATTCCCGTTACGGACATGGACCGGGCAATACAATTTTATGAAGACGTTTTGGGCTATAAGCTGACCCGCCAAGAAGTAGATGGTTATGAAATGGCCTTCTTCCCGCGTGCCGATGGCAAGCCCGGTGCCAGTGGGGCGCTCGCAAAAGGCGATGTCTATGTGCCGTCCAAAACCGGCGCGATTATCTATTTCGATGTCCCAGATATCGACCCGGTCCTAGAGAAGACCAAAGCCAAAGGGGCAAAAATCCTGTATCCCAAGAAGCCGATTGGTGAGGCTGGCTATGTCGCCGAGATTGAAGACAGTGAAGGCAATCGCATCGCCCTTAACACCCTCAACGACTGACGCGCGGCAGGTGCATTATGTAGGCCTGCCGCGCATCGATCCATTTAGGGATTAAGAGGTTTTCTCGTCCTGAGCTGGATCTGCTGCGCCGTCTTGCAACAAGCCCGCCAAGCCCAATTGGGCAGGTCCGCCACTACCAAGGCCCACTTCCTTCAAAATGGAGTCGATCAAAGGTGCTTGAGCGCGATAGCGCATGGCACTTTGCACCACTTGGTCAGCCAGATTGCCATTGCCTTGCACCTGCTCACCCGAGGGACCGGCCGCCCCGTTCAGACCAGACACATCGACCACTTTGATGGAGTCAATGTTCTTCAAAGGCTCAACCGATGCGGCAATGATCTGGTCCAATTTGGCAATGAGGGACTCGCGGATCCGCATCGCAACTTGCTCAGGACTCATAACATTGGCAGCTTCGTTGATGGCGCGTTCGCCCTCGGCCTGCACCGCAAAGCGCTTGGCGTCAGCTTCTGCCCGAATGGAAATTGCCTCAGCCTCACCCATAGCGATCAGCTTGGCCGCTTCCGCGCGGTCTGTCGCAGCGATCTTCTCTGCTTCGGCTCCGACTTTGACTGCAATGGCGTCACGTTCAGCTAAGCGCGCCGCTTCAATCAATTCAATGGCGCGGTTACGTTCAGCAACTTCGGTCTCTTGGACGGTTTTGACCTGCTCCTCAGCACGGATCGCAATGGCACGCGCCTTGTTAGCATCAGCCTTGGCGACACTTTCTTCCTTCGACTTATTGGCAATCGCGATCTGACGATCCTGTTCGGCGAGCTCCAATGCGCGCTTTTTTTCAAGCTCAGCGGTTTCAGTCGCCCGCAGAGATTCAATCTGGCGTTGGCGGTTGGCTTGCTCTTTGGCTATCCGCTCCTGTTCAATATCGCGCTCAGCAGCAATCTTAGCTGCCTCAGATTCTCGCGACTTCTCGGCGGTAACAAGGGCAACTTCGGCGGCTTGCTGAGCCCGCATAGTTTGGATTTCGCGCTGCTGACTCAGCGTTGCGGCTTCCTCCTCCCGCTTGATTTCCAAGGAGCGCTTTTGGGTCTCTAAGTTCTGGCGCTCAATTTCGACCCGCGTATTGGTCTCGATATCATTGCGCATTTTTCGACGCATCTCGATTTCTTCGGTTAGCTTCGTCAAACCTTCGGCATCAAACGCATTGTCAGGATTGAAGAATTCGCGCGGGGTTTGGTCCAGACCAGTCAACGACACGGTCTCAAGTTCCAACCCGTTCTTGGTTAGGTCTTCGGTCACGGCTTGTTGCACCTTTTGGACGAACTGGGTGCGCTGCTCGTGCAATTCATTCATGGTCAGTTCGGCCGCAACCGAGCGTAGCGCATCGACAAATTTGCCTTCAATCAGCTCCTTTAGCTCTTGGGGAGCCATGGTACGCCGACCCAAGGTTTGTGCTGCAGCCGAGATTGCCTCCCGGTTTGGGGCCACGCGAACATAAAACTCAGCCAGAACATCAACGCGCATGCGGTCTTTGGTAATCAAGGCCTGCTCGCTATTGCGCGTAACTTCAAGGCGCAAGGTCGCCATGTTCACGGGAATAATTTCATGCAGAACGGGAAAAACCAGCGCACCACCATTGACGACAACACTTTCACCGCCAAGCCCCGTGCGGACAAAGCTCGTTTCCTTGGAAGCTCGCTTGTAAAGGCGCGCGACAAGCACGCCAAACAAGATAAACAAAGCCAGTCCAACCACGACAAGGCCCAAAATTTCATAAATTGCAGGATTAAGCATCTCGTTTTCCTTCCTATGTTTTGCTTGGAAACAGATTTATAAATGCAGAGTTTGGGGGCACCCAGGCCTAGTGTGTCAGCATGGGTGCAGCGCATGTGGCATAGTAATGATGGTCGGCCCGCTGCGTGAGCAGCACTTCTTGACCCTCGCTCAGGGTCTCTTCAGCCCGAGCAGGCTCCACCATCACATAATGGTTTTGACCAAACTGGTCGCGGACCCGCGCTTGGGCCGGCGAACCACGCTTAGCCTCGCCCAGCGTGACAGTGCCAGTAAGACCCACAAGGTCATGCTGAGAAAGGGCCGTGGTCTCGGTCTTCGGCATCAATCGACCCAAAAGGCGGCTTATCCAGCGTGTACCGGGCACCGAGCCCAAAAGGGCCAATGGTCCTGCGGCGGCCATCGGCAAAACTTGGCCAGCCACCGCAAAGGATGCCTGTTGGATCGCAAGGCCAGTAAGGCCAAACAAGGCACAGGCAGTCGCGAAGAATAAGGTGAACGGCAAACGGCCAACGTTGAGATAGCCCAAGATGCCGCCGCCCGATGCGGTCGCGTCACCATTGCTGTCAAGTGCCTGAAGTCCTTCCGCGTCCGAGGACGAGAATCCAATGAGAAGGAGGATGACTTCAAGCGCACAGAGTGCGACCGTTAGCAGAAGGGCGCTATAAAACAGGGCATTTTGCCCCAGAAATAAATCAACCAACATCGATTTGCGTGCGACGGTCACCACCCCGATAAACCGTCATCTCCACAGCCCTATAGATAATCATCCGAAAATAGGCCGCAAGAGGTTGCGTGCAAATATCTTCCCTCAAGGCTGGAATGCGCGTTAAACCTTAGCGAGTTCGTCGGCGACTTCCTCGCTTGAGGCTTCTTGCGTGTGTAGCGCTTCACGCTCTTGTTGTAGAACACGGAAGACACGTGCCAGATATTCTTGGGTCCAAGCCCCGCGCGCCTCGGCTTGTTGCTTGCTGGGTGTGAAGGTTTCGATTTCCTGCCGCGTCAGCACGCCTGATTGCTCCAGCAAGCACTCCAACGTATCTGCACGCTCGCGCACTACTGCTAATTCCTGGGCCAGCACCAGAACGATATTGGTCAAGCGCTCAACATCGGTCTCTAAGAAATAAGGCCGCTTGCCTTTCGATTTGGCTCCCGCAAGGGCGAGCGGATCAATCTTGGTCATTTCACCGCTCCCACCACATGCCACGCCGCCTTGCGACCATAATCTTCTTGCTTGGTATCCTTAGCGGCCTGTGGGAACACGTCCGGGTCAACCACTGCCGCGACACCGCTATGCATCAGCTTTTCACGCGCGAATCCCGCCGACACCATCCAGCTATCGAGGTCGACTTCATGCATCTTGGTCCAGAAAGGCTCGTTATTGTAGAAGGCGTCCCAATCGCGCATGGCCTGCTCAAACAAGGGCATTTCAGGGGTGTATTGGGGTTGCTCCACATGGAAGACGATCCCGCCAGGCTTCAACAAGCGGTGCGTTTCGGCAAAGATTTTCGGCATGGAGGCATAGGAAGTCTCGTGAAGGAACATGCACGAGTGGATCATGTCAAAGCTCTCATCCGCTAGATCGGATAGGTCGCTGACATCACCCTGCACAAAACTGATATTGTCCACGCCCATAGTTTTGGCCCGGGCCAAACCATAGCGCAGCATGGGTGCGCCAACATCAATCGCCACCACTTCGGCATCGGGGAAGGCTTGGGCGATTGGCAACACATTGTGGCCAAGCCCTGCGCCAATATCGAGAATGCGTTTAGGCTTTAAGTCGGGAAGTGTCTCTTTCACCCAAGCGGCAATCGCCTGCCCGCCGCCGTCATTATAGCGACCCAGCATGCCGCCGGTGGTCGCAAAAATGCCAATGTCATAATTGCAGGGACCAGTTACATCGCCATCGGTCAATTCAGTATGGTAACTACCAGGCATGCAATGATGGTCAATAGCTTCAACATAACGTGGCAAGGGCAAGTCTGGATTGAGCTTCAGACGTTGATCATGCTCAGTCAAGGCCTTGGCCTTTGCGTTGAGTTGGTCTGCTTGGCGAAGCGTAACCCAACGGCCAGCTTGTTGACGGCTTTCCATCGTGGCGCGGCGCAGCGCACTCCACCACTGGAACAGGGAGTCCTTCAAAAGCGCCTTGCGGACCTCATGGCGATCCTTGAAACCGCGCCCATTGGCCGCAACAAATTTAGGCTCAACGCGGGCGTCAAACGCCTCTTTCACGCCTGGCATGATCTGGGTCGACAGATGCCGGTTCATATGGGCCAAGAAGTTGAAGCGTGAAATCTCGTCATGGCTCAACTGCGGATACATGCCATGTTGGCCCACAACCCTGTAATCAGGGGGGCCATCATAGGCGCGGGCAGGCTCTGCTTTGGGCTTATCACTTACGAGACCGGACATGCTCACATCTCCTAGACCACACCCTGTGGCCATTTCACTTCTAAATGATATACCTATTGCCAGATGAAAAGAGCGTGGCAACCTGTCGCACAACATTTTTTCGGAGATCACTATGGCAGACAAGCGTTTCTTAGGCAAAACAGCGGTTGTCACAGGTTCAGGGCGACGCAAAGGCTTGGGCGAAGCGATTGTGCGCAGGTTAGCAGCGGAAGGCGCGAACATCGTCCTTTCCGACATTGGGCGAGCGCGTGATGCTGCCACCGCTGCTGAACATGTTGGCGAGGAAAATGAGATGGCAGCCATCGCGCAAGAGATTGCTGCTTTAGGTGTCGGCGTTACCACCAAGGCTTGCGACGTACGCACCCCCTCTGAAGTCGATGCGCTTGCCCAACATGCTGTGGACACTTTTGGCAGCCTCGACATCTGGGTCAATAATGCCGGCATCGGTTATATCATGAAGCCATTATTGGAGGTCAGCGAAAACGATTGGGATGCTGTGATCGACGTCAATTTGAAGGGGTGCTTTTTCGGCATTCAAGCCGCTGCCAAACGCATGATTGGGGCGGGCAAAGGTGGGCGCATCATTAACATCGCCAGCCAAGCGGCCAAGTCAGGCTTTCCCCATGCCCAAGCCTATACCTCGTCCAAGCATGGTCTGGTTGGACTTGCACGCTCTGCAGCGGTTGAGCTTGGAGCCCATCAGATCACGGTCAACAATGTTTGCCCAAACCATGTCACCACCGGCCTAGGCGCATGGCAAAATGAATATTTCTCAAAAGTCGTGGGTGCAGCTTCGGTGGAAGACTATCTGAAAGCAATGGCTGCCCGCATTCCCTTAGGGCGACCCGGCCTACCTGAAGACACAGCTGCAGCAGTTGCTTTTCTTTGTAGCGCCGACGCTGTCTATATCACAGGCGAAAGCATGAATGTGTCGGGCGGAGAAGAGCCCCACTAAGCTGAAGCTCAGAGGGGATTCCATAGTGTTCTTATCCGCGATTTCGATCTTAGTGGCCGAGTATGACGAGGCTATCGCTTGGTATTGCTCGAAGCTGGGCTTTGAATTGGTCGTCGACACGCCAATGGGGGGCGGGAAACGGTGGGTAGTTGTGACACCGAACGCCGAAGCGCAAACACGCATCATTTTGGCTAAAGCATCTGGACCTGAGCAAACAGCCTGGATCGGGCGGCAAATGGGCGGCCGCGTCGGCTTTTTCCTGCAGACAGATGCGTTTGATGAGGCTTACGCCAAAATGGTTGAGGCTGGCGTTGTTTTCCGTGAAGAACCGCGTAGCGAACCCTATGGAAAAGTCGTGGTGTTCGACGATTGCTATGGCAATGGCTGGGACCTGATTGAACCGGCCGACTAAGCTGGCGGACCGAAGCGCCCCATCATGTGGCCTCTCCTCGCCTATCCTTGACAAGGCACTAAGCCGACGGCAGGTCTCTGATCTTGTTTTCGTGGACAAAAGGCTCTGCTCATGACAGTCATTCCCTCCCACTTCAGCTGGCCCAATGGTGCCAAACTGGCCGTATCCCTCGTGATCAATGTGGAAGAAGGTGCCGAGCAAAATATTCGCGATGGCGACAAGGGGCCTGAACCGGTAGATGAGTTGGGTGCTGTGCCTAATCGGCCAATGCGTGTCTATGGCAATGAGAGCAATTATCAATATGGCGTCAAAGCTGGCTGGCCCAGAATCCGCGATCTGTTTGACACATATCTTTTCCCACCCACCATCACGGCGGCGGCCTTAGCGCTTGAGCGAGCACCAGAAATCGCCGCTGATATTGTTGCCCGCAACTGGGAAGTGGCTGCCCACGGTTATCGCTGGAGCCATCAGTTCTGGATGGATGAAGATAAGGAACGCGCTTTCGTCACCAAAGCGCGTGACTCACTTTTGAAAACGACGGGTCAGAAGCCGCAGGGATGGCTGTCGCGATATCTGCTGACAGACCAGACGCGGCGGATTTTGGCCGAAGAAGGCTTCACCTACCATATGGACGATTATTCCGGGGACATGCCCTTCTGGGACAGCGTCGAGACTGCGCAAGGGATTAAGCCAATGCTGATCACGCCTTATGCAATCGACACCAATGACATGAAAATGTGGGTCGCTCCGGCCATGCAACCCTGGGATTGGGCAGAATATGCCATCCAAAGTTTTGATGCCCTGTTGGCAGAAGCGAGACGCGGGCAGGCGCGGGTTCTCAATATCGGCCTGCACTTGCGGATTGTTGGTCGCCCTGGCCGAATCGGCGCTTTGGACCGGATCCTTGCCCACATTAAGGCGCATGAGGATGAAGTCTTCATTGCCGGTCGAAATACGTTAGCGCAGGCTTTTGAATCGCAAGTCCCCTATAGGACGTAATGGCCTGCTTAACCTTGCTGAAATGTTACTTGACCGAAACGCTTACGAGCCTGTGAGTATGAGAGCGTTTTTAACCCGCCGCGCGAAGGTGTCTGGCAATTTTTGAGTGGAGCGTTTTGATGCGTCGATTGACAAAGGCAGTTTTGGTTTCTCTCATTGCCTTAACGGCTCAACCGGCGCTGGCTCAGATCGCCCCCCTGCCCGGATTTCCGCAGGACCGTTATAAGGAGTTTAAGGCCGACCCAGCCGTGACCTACGGCACGCTGCCCAATGGCATGCGCTATGCGATCAAGAAATGGCCGACGCCAAAGGGGGAAGTCGCCATTCGCTTGCGGATCGCGGTTGGCGCTCTCAATGAAGAAGACAATCAATCCGGGCTTGCCCATTTTCTCGAGCATATGGCCTTCAACGGTTCTGAAAATGTCCCAGAGAGTGAGTTTGATAAAATCCTAGCGCGCGAGGGCTTGGCCTTTGGCCCTGATACCAATGCCTATACCAGCTGGGACGAGACCGTCTATCAATTGGACATGCCCAAAGCTGAAAAGCTGGACTTGGGCCTGTCCATGATGCGCGAGACGGCTGGTCGCTTGACCCTGAACCCAGAGGCGATTGATCGCGAACGCGGGATTATCCAGTCAGAAGAACGTTCGCGTGAAAGTCCGGGCTTTCGCCAGTTCCGCGCCTTTGCTGCCCAAGCCCTTGACGGGACGCGTATCCCCAGCCGTTTTCCCATTGGCGACATGAAAGTAATTCGCGAGGCCCCGCGCGAGCGTTTCGTTGATCTGTATAAGCGCTTCTACACCCCTCAGCGGGCGCTTTTAGTTGTGGTAGGCGACGTCGACCCCAAGGCCGCTGAAGCCTTGATCAAGGCGCAATTCGCCAATTGGGAACAGCCCAAAGATGCCGGTTCAGACCCCGATCTGGGCACGCCAAAGCGTGAGCCGGGCTCTGTCAAAGTCTTCCTAGAGCCCCAACTCGCAACCTCGGTCAGTTTGTTCAATGTAAAGCCCTACGAGGCAGAGCCCGACACCAGCGCCAATCGACGTGACGATCTATTGTTGGCTCTAGCCCACCGTGTGGTGAATACGCGGCTAGAGCGGCTTGCCCGACGCGAAGGTTCCCCAATTACCAGCGCCTCGATCAGCACTGGTTCCTGGTTTGATGCAGCGCGCATTGCCTCAATCGAGACGACGGCGACCACGCCTGCAAAATGGCGCGAAGCGCTAGACATTGCGGACGGTGAATTGCGTCGTGCCCTTAGTTTTGGCTTTACAGATGATGAGTTTGCCGTCGCCGTCGCCGACACACGCGAAGGCTATAGCCGTGCAGCCGTTCAAGCCGGAGCAGCCCGTTCGGCAGAATTGGTCGATGATATTCTTTCAAGCTTTGGCGACGACGCAGTGCTGACGACACCTGCCGACGATTTGGCTTGGTTTGAGAAGGTGGCAAGCACCCTAACCACACAAGCAGCCTTGGCAGAGCTTAAAAAGGCGTGGGGCGAGGATGTACCCGAACTGTTCCTCTCGACTGGCGAAGCAATCGAAGGTGGCGAAGCAGCCGTTCAAGCCGCGTATCAAGATCTACGCTCCAAACCCGTCACGGCACCGAAGGCCGAAGCCAAAGCACAATGGGACTATGTGAACTTCGGCCCGAAAGGCACCGCCACAGAGTCGGTACTCTTGGCGGATTTGGGGGTGACCCAAATGCGCTTTGCCAATCAAGTGCGCCTGACCGTCAAGCCAACTAAGTTTGAGGAAGGCCGTGTGCGCGTTCAGGTCAGTTTTGGCGAAGGCCAATTAGCGCTGCCTTCTGATCAGCCCGGCCTCCTTTATGCGATTGACGCATCCTTTATTGCGGGCGGGCTTGGCAAGCTGGACGCAGATGCAATGGAACGTGCGTTGGCAGGGCGCAGCGTTGGGCAAGGATTCTTTATTGGCGAGGACGCCTTTAGCTTTGGCAGCTCCACTACGGCAGCGGATCTCGCCCTACAATTGCAGATCTTTGCCGCCTTCTTGACTGATCCAGCTTGGCGGCCCGACGGCATGGCGCGTCTTAAAGCGTCGAAGGACGCGATTTACCGCCAGATTGACACCACGCCTGGGAGCGTATGGGGCACTCAAGGCGATTACGTCCTGTTTGCCAACAACCCGCGCTTTGCCTTCCCGACGGCAGAACAATTTGAACAATTGACCTTGGACAAGGCGAAGTCGGTCGTTGATGCGGCGCGCAAGAATTCCGCGATTGAAATCTTGATCGTCGGTGACACCACGGTGGAAGCTGCCGGTGATGCCGTTGCAGCGACATTCGGCGCATTACCTGCCCGCGCTGCAACCCCGTTCGCACAAGCCGAGGCACGCAAGGTCCAATTCCCAACCGGGCGGGGCACCACCATCTTGAACCACAAGGGTCGACCAGATCAGTCGCTTGCCATGGTCTATTGGCCGATGCGTGATTATGGCGACGGTCGCGAGGCGCGCGGCATCCGCATTCTGACTGCCATCCTGCAAAACCGGTTGACCGAGGTGATCCGCGAAGAATTAGGCGACACTTATTCTCCTGGAATCGACTGGGCTCCATCTCGTGTCTTCCCGGGCTATGGCCGCATAGGTGCGATCGCAGAAGTCAAACCCGATGATAGCGATAAGGTTATCGCGGCAATGGAAGCCATTGCGGCCGATCTTGCGGCCGGCAAGATTGATGATGATCTCTTCCAGCGTGCACGCCGCCCCTTGATTGCCGACTTTGATGAAACGACCGCCAACAATCCATGGTGGTTGGGTGCGCTGAGCCAATCAAGCTTTGATCGGCAACGCCTTGTGCGCATTCGCGAAGGTAAGGATCAATACGCATCGACGACCTTGGAAGACGTGAAAACTTTAGCCAAGCGCTATCTTGATCCGTCCAAAGCCCGCTTGATCAAGGTTCTGCCGACCCCTGCATTTAAAGCGCCCTAAATCGCGCCCGTCCACAAGACATCATCAATGCGGCGGGCACCACTGGCCAAAACCGCCAAACGATCAAAGCCCAGGGCCACACCGCTGGCCTTGGGCATTTTCCTAAGCGCTGCCAAGAAATCCTCATCCAAAGGATAACGCTCTCCATAAAGGGCCTGCTTGGCATCCATATCAGCCTCGAAACGGGCGCGCTGTTCTTTTGCGTCGGTCAATTCGCCAAAACCATTGGCGAGTTCTACCCCACAGACGTAAAGTTCAAACCGCTCTGCCACGCGGGGGTCAGACGGGTGTTTGCGAGCTAAGGCCGCCTCGCTAATTGGGTAGGAGTGGAGGACACAGGGCGCGTCAAACCCAAGTTTGGGTTCAATCTTTTCAACCAGCACTTTTGAAAACACGTCCGACCAGCTGTCTGATCGATCCGTTGTAACCCCTGCTAGGCGTGCCTGTGCGCGCAAGAAGTCTGCATCATTTTGCCCATCAGGGCTAATGCTGGCCAAAAGATCCATGCCAACATAGCGATCAAACGCCTCTGCTAGGCTTAGGCGAATTGGTTCTGCCGCGGCGGGAATTAGATGCCCACGCCACGCGAAATGATCGGTCGGGACTGCTGCCGCCGCCACGCGCAGAAGGGCAAGGCAATCCTCAATCACCACCTGCCAGTCAGCCTCTGCCCGATACCATTCCAGCATGGTGAATTCCGTCGCATGCAAGGGGCCTGCCTCGCGATTGCGAAACACGCGGGCGAAATCGAAAATCTTTTCTTCCCCGGCCGAAAGCAATTTCTTGCAGGCAAACTCTGGGCTGGTGTGCAGATAAAGGGGCGTTGGCGACCCATCGGGGGCAAGCTTGGTCGTTGCAAGGCCATGCAAATGGGTCTCGTTGCCGGGGGAGACTTGTAATTGCCCCGCCTCAATCTCGCAAAACCCCTCCGCCTCAAACCAGGCGCGCAAGGCCTTTTTGATGCGATTGCGGGCCAGAAGAAATGGCCGCCGATCAGCATGGCGGCCACGCTCCCACCAAGGGCTCTGCATTACGTCTGACCGTGTCATGCGTCACCCATTTGGCGGATTGAGCGAGAAAGGTTAGAAGGCGCCCACATCACAAGAATTCCATGCTTTGAACCGAAGTCGGTTCAAGGCTCAGCACTGAAAGACAGATTATGGTCAAGGTCATCGCCTCCAGCCTCCGCAAAGGCAATGTTGTCGAACATACAGACAGCAAGCTCTATGTCATTTTGACAACCCAGAACATCCATCCCGGCAAGGGCACGCCTGTAACCCAAGTCGAAATGCGTCGCATCACCGATGGCATCAAAATGACCGAACGCTTCAAAACCACCGACCAAGTTGAAAAGGCCTTCGTGGAAGAAAGCAAGTTCAATTACCTCTATGATGATGGTACCGCCCATGTCTTCATGAACCCAGACAATTTTGAGCAGGTGCTGGTGCCCCATGCCGTGCTGGGTGACGATGCAGCCTATTTGCAAGAAAACATGGAAGTCTATCTGACCATCTTCAACGAAACCCCATTGGCTGCCGTGCTGCCAACCCGCGTGACGTTGGAAATCGTTGATACTGAGCCAAGCATGAAAGGCCAAACTGCCTCGTCATCCTACAAGCCTGCTATGCTTTCGAACGGCGTCCGCACCATGGTGCCGCCTTATATTGCGACAGGCACACGAATTGTCGTCCTGACTGAAGATGGCTCTTACGTTGAGCGCGCAAAGGACTAAGCTGAAGTCAGATTTTTAAGGTGGAGGAAATGCAATGCGCCAAATTCTAGTTTCCGGTTTGGCACTTTGCCTTGCGGCCTGTGCCGCAGGCCCGGCTGCAACGCCTCCAGTCGCGCTGAAGCCAACCGCAGACCTACCTGAAGCCAAGCCTGCAGGCGATTGGAAGCATGGCGGCATGATTGCCGCGGCCAACCCACTTGCCGTGGAAGCCGGCCTTGAAATTCTCCGCGCCGGTGGTTCCGCTGTGGATGCAGCGATTGCCGTTCAAACTGCGTTGGGTTTGGTTGAACCCCAGTCGAGCGGCATTGGCGGTGGTTCCTTCATGCTGCATTATGACGCCGAGACAGGCGATGTCGTAGCTTATGATGGTCGTGAAGTTGCCCCAGCCGCTGCGACCGACCGATTGTTCCTTGATGAGGCAGGTAACCCCCTGCCCTTCTGGACCGCGGTAAAGTCCGGCCGCTCGCAAGGCGTGCCCGGGGCCATCGCCATGCTGCATATGGCGTGGAAAGAGCATGGCAAATTGCCGTGGAACCGCAGCTTTCAGCCTGCGATCAAATTGGCGAGCGACGGGTTTAGGATTTCTCCACGCCTCAACACAGTCGCGACACAGCTCAAGCGCATTACCGAGCCCGGCGCAGATGTGGTGTCCTATTTGATGGATGCATCGGGAACGGCTTTGCCCGCTGGCACGCTTTTGAAGAATGCTGCTTATGCAGACACGTTGTCGCAGATTGCTGAGCAGGGCCCAAAGGCTTTCTATGAGGGTCCAATCGCCGCTGATATCGTCGCCCGCTCAGGCCAGGCCCCCATGCCGGGCACCTTGTCGATGGAGGACATGAAAGCCTATAAACCCAATAAGCTCCAGCCCATTTGCCGCGCTTACCGCGAACGTAAAATGTGCGGCATGGGGCCACCGTCTTCCGGCGGGATTGGGGTTATGGCCACCTTAGGCATTTTAGAAAACTTCGACATGGGCTCCACAGGCCCGAATGTCGCACTCGGATGGCATCGTTTCATCGAAGCCCAGCGTCTGGCCTATGTCGACCGCGACACCTATGTGGCCGACGATCGCTATGTGGCAGTCCCCATTGCTGGCCTTCTTGATGCAACTTATCTAAAGAGCCGCGCGGCGCTAATCTCCGATACATCGACCATTAAGACGGTTGAGCCGGGCGAGCCGCCGGGCTCGGTGAAACGCGGTCGCGATGCAACGGGCAATGTGTTTGGCACCACCCACTTCGTCATCGTCGATCAACGCGGTAATGTCGTATCCATGACAACGACCGTGGAAAGCTTGTTTGGCTCGCAGCGCATGGTGCGTGGCTTCTTCTTGAATAACCAATTGACCGACTTCTCTTTCCGCAATGTCGATGCGAAAGGCGAGCCAATCGCCAATGCTCCGGCAGGCGGGAAAAAGCCCCGCTCGAGCATGGCACCAACAATTGTGTTCGATAAGGACGGTCATTTTGAACTGGCAGTCGGCTCGCCCGGCGGTAATGCCATTATTGCTTATGTCGCCAAAGCAATGGTGGGCATGTTGGACTGGAATTTATCGCCACAAGATGCGGTCGCACTGCCCAATATCGTCGCACGTTCAAGCCCCGTTGCGCTTGACCGGACACGGGCTAGCCATGAATTGATCAAGAGCTTAGAGGCTCTCGGCCAAACCTTCCGCGATGGCGGCGGTGCTGAAGGCTCCGGCCTGCATGCAGTTCGCTTGACCCCAGAAGGATTAATTGGTGGAGCAGACCCACGCCGAGAAGGCGTCGCACTTAAGCCTTAATGACACGAAAATCCAACACTACACACCCAAAAAGTAACCCCGGGAGCACGGCCATGTTTGAGAAGTTGTTTTCACTAGAAGGCCGTGTCGCCTTGGTCACGGGCGGCTCTAAGGGCATTGGCCGGATGATTGCCGAGGGCTTTTTGGCCCAAGGGGCGAAGGTTTACATCACGGCCCGTAAGGCAGATCAATGCGTGGCCGCCGCAGAAGAAATGTCCAAAGGTGGGCGCAGCTGTACCGCTATTCCTGGCGATATCTCGACCTTGGAAGGTGTGAAGGCTTTGGCCGACACCATCATGCAGTTGGAGGATCACTTAGACATTCTGGTCAATAATGCTGGCACAATCTGGATGGCACCGATTGAATCCTACCCGGAAAAGGGTTGGGACAAGGTGATGGACCTCAATGTCAAAAGCCCGTTCTTCCTGGTGCAAGCCTTGCTGGGTCATTTGAAGGCAGGTGCCAAGCCCGGCCAACCAGCCAAAGTCATCAACATCACCTCGATTGATGGCATCACGGTCAACTCGGTCGATACCTTTGCCTATCAGGCCAGCAAAGCGGCGTTCGCGCATCTAACTAAACGTTTGGCCGCTGATCTCATCAAGCATAATATTGTTGTCTCTGCGCTAGCCCCCGGTGCCTTTGCCTCAGACTTGAACACAATCGCACGCGACCATGGCGAGATGGTGGCTGCAGCCATCCCCGCCAAACGGGTCGGCACGACCGAAGATATGGCCGGCACAGCGATTTATCTCGCCTCCCGCGCAGGCGATTATATGGTTGGCGAAGCGGTGATTATTGACGGCGGGCTGACCGCGATCGGGCGCGGTCAGGCTTAAAAAGCCTCGCCCGCTGCTGCCAATCGTTCGTTCAAGGCGACGCTGGCGCGCGTCTTGACGCTTTCGCTACGCAATTGCCCGCAGGCTGCCAAGATGTCGCGTCCGCGAGGCGTGCGGATGGGCGCAGAATAGCCTGCGCGATTGACGATATCGGCAAAGGCATGGATCGTTTTCCAATCCGAACATTCATAAGCGGTGCCGGGCCAAGGATTAAAAGGGATCAGATTGACCTTGGCAGGCATGCCTGAGAGTAATTTTACCAAGGCGCGTGCCTCCGCTGGACTATCATTGACGCCTTTCAGCATCACATATTCAAACGTAACGCGCTTGGCATTGTTCAAGCCCGGATAGGCACGGATGCCGTCCATCAATGCGGCCAACGGATATTTCTTGTTGAGTGGCACCAATTCATCGCGCAGCGCGTCATTCGTCGCATGAAGACTGATAGCCAACATCGCGCCGGTCTTGTTGCCAAGCTCTTCTAGCTTTGGCACGACACCCGATGTCGACACGGTAATGCGGCGGCGACCAATCGATATGCCTTCGCCGTCGCTGATCAGATCAATCGCCTTGGCGACTTCATCCAGATTGTAGAGCGGCTCGCCCATGCCCATGAAGACAATATTGGTCAAAGCCCGACCATCCGTGGTAGAAGGCCATTCATCCAAATCGTCGCGCGCGATCATGACTTGTGCGACGATTTCAGCCGCCGTCAAATTACGGACAAGCTTTTGGGTGCCTGTGTGACAGAAGGTGCAGGTGAGCGTGCAGCCGACTTGGCTAGACACACATAAAGCACCAGAGCGCGCGACATCGGGGATGAAGACAGTCTCAAACTCAACCCCAGGGGCCGAGCGGATCAGCCACTTGCGCGTCCCGTCTGCCGAAACCAGTCGCTCGATAACCTCCGGGCGATCTAAGCTGTGCTGGGCTTCCAGCAAGGCGCGCAGGTCCTTGCCGATATCCGTCATCACGTCGAAGTCGCGTGCACCGAAAAAATAGACCCAACGCCAGATTTGTTGGGCGCGCATCTTCGCCTTCTTGGGCTCCACGCCCAATGCAATCACGGCCTCACGCATTTCTGCGAGCGTGAGGCCGACAAGGGAGGTCCGCGTCAATGTAGGCGGCGCAACAAGGTCGGTCGCCGCGCTTGGGCGGTGCGAAAGGTCAAGGGTGAGTGTCATGGACGCCGCTGTAGCACGAAAAGAACGCTACGTCAGCGGGGCTTAACGCAGTCCGAAGCGCTGCCGTCACAGAACCGTCATACAGTGGCCTCGTGACTCTGACGACAAACCCGCTAAACAGGCTGAGCATGATCGCTTGTGGGGAAGTATGACAGCTCCAGTTCTAGAGGCCAAAGGCCTGTTTCGAACCTACGGTGCCCGTAAGGCACTGAATAATGTATCTATTACGGTCCAGCCTGGGGAAATGGTGGCGCTGATTGGACCTTCAGGCTCTGGGAAGTCGACGCTTCTTCGCAATGCTACTGGTTTGATCACGACCGACGAAGGTACTGGCGAAGTCAATTTGCTTGGCATTTCGGTTCAGAAGAATGGCAAATTGTCTGACTCTGTCCGCCAAGCGCGCGCCCGCGTGGGCTTTGTGTTTCAGCAGTTCAATTTGGTGGGTCGCCTCAGCCTATTCCAAAACGTCATGCTGGGCTCTTTGGGCCGTCTCCCGTTCGCAAAGGGCTTTTTGGGTCAATGGCCGCAAGCTGATCAAGAGCGCGCAATGCAGGCCTTGGCCCGCGTGGGTGTCGCTGATTATGCGGCCCAACGCGCCAACACTTTGTCAGGCGGCCAGCAACAACGCGGCGCGATTGCTCGCGCCCTGGTGCAAGGCGCAGAGGCTATTTTCCTTGATGAGCCTGTCGCGTCGCTAGACCCCGTTTCCGCCCGCAAAGTGATGGAGTTGTTGCGCGACCTCAATCAGCGCGACGGCGTGACAGTTATCGTCACCCTCCACCAGATTGATTATGCAACGAAATTCTGTGACCGGATTGTCGCTTTGAAAGCCGGACAAATTGTCTATGACGGGCCAAAGGACGGCCTCACCCGCGACCGCCTGATTGAAATCTACGGCGCAGAGTTCGACGAAGAGACTGGCGATGCCGCACCCAAGGAAGAGCCCGTTCCAGAGCTCACCAAACCAGGTCACCAGAACGTCTTGGAAAAAGTGGTGCAGTGGAGCTTGGCCTTGGCCATGGTCATCGGCGGATCTTACGCGCTGTGGGAACAAGCCAAGCCGAAGGTTGAGGCCGACATCAATTTCTCCATCCTTGCTACCGAAAACAGCCAGAATTTGGGTGCCCGCTGGAAACCCTTCTTGGCCGATATGGAAAAGCAAACTGGTCTGAAAATAAAGCCCTATTTCCAAACCGGCTATGCGCCTCTGGTTACCGCTATGCAATTTGGACAGACCCAAGTGGGTTGGTTCTCAAATAAGCCAGGCTGGGAAGTCGCTAGCACTGGGAAGGCCGAAGTATTTCTGCGCTCTTCCGATCCTTCGGGTGTGGACGGCTATAATTCGGTCGTGATCGTCAATAAGAACTCTACCCTGACCATTGATCAGCTTTTGACCTGCGACCGCACCAAGGACTTTGGGATGGGCGACGCCAGTTCCACTTCCGGCACGCTGGCGCCGATGACCTATCTATTTGCGCCACGCAACATCAATCCGTCCAATTGCTTCAAGACCGTCCGGTCAGCCAATCATGAAGCCAACGTACAGTCGGTTGCTGCAGGCCTTTTGGACGCAGCAACCAATAACTCCACGTCTTTACAAATTCTGGGCGTGCAGGATCCGCGGCTCATCGGGAAAGTGAAAGTTATCTGGACTTCGCCGACCTTGCCAGAAGATCCCATAATGTGGCGCAAAGACCTCGATCCCGTGAAGAAGAAGAAAATCAAAGACTTCTTCCTCAATTATGGCCGGCAGGGCGATAAAGCGCAGCAAGATCGCGAGCGTGCTATTTTGGCCTCGCTCAGCTTTGGCTTGTTTCAGCCCGCCAATAATGATCACTTGCTGCCAGTCCGGCAGATGCAAGCAACCGAAGATCTGATGCAGGCCCAGCAGTCGGGTGAAGTCGGCAAGATTTCGAAGGCAAAAGAAGCCTTTGATGCCATCCAAGCGGAAGCAGAAGCTGCCAAAGGCCGCGCCCTGCCCCTGCTACCGACAACCCCAACCGAGGGCTATGCCGTTGAAGGAAAGGCGGTCAAGAAATGAGTGCGACCTCAATGAAAGCAAGCAGCACTGTCTCGCTGGGCCATGTGCCCGCCCCGCCTACGCGGACAGCGGCCGACAAACTCTATGACCTTTTAGTGTGGGGCGGGATTTTACTCTTGCTGGCCATCAGCTTCGGTCCCGCCGAGATTTCCAAAGTCACGCGGCTATTCACTAACTCAGAGAATATGCAGACCTTCACGACACGCTTGATCAATCCCGACTTTTCGGAATGGCGTGTCTATGTGCGGGAGATGTGGCTGACGGTTCAGGTCGCCATCTGGGGTACGTGTTTAGCGGTCATCTTAGCCATTCCATTTGGCTTTATGTGCGCGTCCAATGTGGCACCAGCTTGGCTAGTCTGGCCTATGCGGCGTTTGATGGACTTTTTGCGGTCGGTGAATGAACTGGTGCTTGGCCTGATCTTCATCGTGGCCGTGGGTCTTGGGCCACTGGCTGGGGTGTTGGCCATCGCGCTGCATACCGCAGGTGTGTTGGCCAAATTGTTCTCAGAAGCTGTGGAATCCATCGATAGCCGCCCAGTCGAAGGCGTGCGGGCCACAGGTGCCGCCAAGTTGCATGAGATTGTGTGGGGCGTCTTGCCACAAGTCGCGCCCTTATGGACGTCTTACGCGCTCTATCGTTTTGAATCCAACTCACGGTCAGCCACCGTTTTGGGTCTGATTGGCGCTGGCGGTATTGGGATGAAACTGATGGAAAGCATGAACAGCTTTCAATATGAGCAGACCGCAGCAATCGGGATCATCATCGTGGTCGCGGTCACCCTTATCGACATGCTGAGCCAAGCCATGCGTTCCAGACTTCTGTGAACGCAGGCTTGGTAACCGCAAGATAGATTTAAGTTTAGTCGAACATAGCGTCCAAGTCGCCTTGATCCATAGACGCGCCTTCGGTACCAAACATGGCATCGATGTCGCCTTGAGCGACTTCAGGCCCATTGAGCGCAGGCCCGTTCAACAGATTCTCACGCTTGCGCTTTTCTTCTAAGGTCTCTTCAAGTTCAGCATCTTCGACGCCCATCACACTGGCAAACCGCTCAAGGCGCTCCTCAATATGGGTAAGGGTATCGACGACTTTCCTAATGCGCTGGCCCGTAATATCTTGGAACGTGCAGGCTTCAAAGATCTCCATCATCTTATCAGACACAAACGCCTGATAAGCGTCAGGATCGCTCGTATCTGTAGCCATCACATCTTCTGCAACGGCCATGATCAGATTGGTGGCGTCAGCTGTGTGCTGAACAACCGCATGAAGTTCTGCCCCAGCGCCTGGAATACGATCTTCACTCAGATCATTCGGACGCAAGTTAGAGATTTCAACGCGCGTGCGCTGAATATAAGACGAGATATAACGCATCTCGTCGAACAAACTGCGATCGATTGAACCAAAGAACATTTGCATGGCTTCGCTCATTTGCGAAGCCAAGTTCAAAACCTCACCCAAGCGAGGGTCTTTAAGGTCTGCGCCTTTCAGCGCCGTGATTGCGTCACGGACCTTGGTAGCAACTTCTGGTGACGGCATCGTCAGCCCCCCTTAGACTAGTAATTCTTAAAAATCACCCAGAACAGAAGCAATCTTGGCTTTCAGCGTTTGGGCGTTGAACGGTTTGACGATATAATTGTTCACACCGGCCTTTTTGGCCGCGATCACGTTTTCCGTCTTGGATTCAGCCGTCACCATGATAAAAGGCGTCGGCTTCAAAATTTCATCGGCACGCACTTCGCGCAACAGCTCATAACCGGTCATGGGTTCCATGTTCCAGTCCGAGATTACGAGGCCATATTTTTTGCCCTTCATCTTCTCGAGAGCTTCGCGCCCGTCAGCTGCTTCATCCACATTTTCAAAGCCAAGCTGCTTCAAAAGATTGCGAATGATTCGAACCATTGTCTGATAATCATCAACGACCAAGACTGGCGCGTTCATATCCACTGCCATACGACTTCTCCTTTGGTGGCTTTGGCCACTCTCACCCCACGGTTGACAAGCTTATACCAGTTGAGCGCTAAGGAAGCGTGAATCAAGTTCAAGAAAAGGACATCCCATGCCAAATCATGCAGCAGGCTATTATTTCGAAGAATTGAGCATCGGTCAGACCGCCAAATCTGCTCGCACGGTTACCGAAGCAGACATCCTGATGTTCGGTGCCGCCTCAGGCGATATGAACCCGGTTCACTTCGATTCCGACTTCGCCGCAACCACTCGATTTGAAGAGCGGATTGCCCATGGCATGCTAACCGCCAGCCATGTGTCTGCCCTGATTGGCATGCGCTTGCCGGGCCCTGGCTCGGTCTATGTAAGCCAAAGTTTGCAGTTCAAGCGGCCTGTGAAAATCGGCGCGACGGTCACCAGCTGCGTTGAGATCACCGGCCTCGACCCTGCGAAAGGCTTTGTCACCCTGTCGACAACCTGCCTGATCGCTGGCAAAACTGTGCTAAGTGGTGAAGCCATTGTGATGGTCGCAAAGCGCGAGGGCTAATGCTGAGTTTCGATACGCGGTCTCTTATTCCATTAGAAACTCAAGGTGCGAGCATTGCGCTTGGGGCCTTTGACGGACTCCATTTGGGCCATGTGGCGGTTCTGCGCGCGGCTAAAGAGGCGTGCCCAGATAGCCCACTGGCGGTGGCGGCCTTCGAACCTCCACCGAAATGCTTTTTTGCTGGCCCAGATACGCCCTCATTCCGCCTGAACACACCTCGGTTGCGGGCGGAGCGAGCGGCTGATGTTGGTGCAGCGTTCATGTTTGAAATCCCATTCGATGCCACCATGGCCAGTATGGCGGCAGAGGATTTCATTACTGACATTCTGGTTGCCAAGTTCAAACCTCGACATGTCACCGTTGGCCATGACTTCCGCTTCGGCTGTGACAGGCGCGGTGATGGAGCAATGTTGCAAGCCTTGGGTGACAAATTGGGTTTTGGCGTTAGCATTGTCGAGCCTGTGCTGGACCATAGCGGCGTGCGCTATTCTTCCACCCGTGTTCGTGAAGCCCTAAGAGCAGGCCATTTAGCCATGGTCACGGCTTTGTTGGGGCGTCCGTGGCGCGTGGAAGGCATTGTCCAGCATGGCGAGAAACGCGGCCGCGCGATTGGTTTCCCGACTGCAAACTTTCACTTGGAAGACCAGCTAGCCCCACGTTTTGGAGTCTATGCCGTGCGCGTCAACCGCGTGGGTGATGAGGCTTGGTATAGTGGTGTTGCCAATTTTGGTCGCACGCCGACAACGGGCCTCAGGCAGCCCTTATTTGAGGTCAATATTTTTAACTTTGAAGGTGACCTTTATGGCAACCGATTGGAAGTCGGCCTCCATGCCTTCCTGCGCCCGGAAATGAAATTTTCCGGCCTGCCAGAACTCACGGCCCAGATCGGACGGGATGCGGAGGAAGCCGCGCAAATCCTGTCTGTAGTGGCTTAATTCCCAATAGCGCGGCGATAATTAGCCAATAAGAGGTCTTGATCGCGGCCAAGCCGATAGAGCCAATCCCACGTATAAATGCCGCTATCATGGCCATCGTCGAAGACAAAACGCAGAGCATAGCGGCCAACGGGCTCTGCCCGCACGATAGCTACATCTTGCTTCCCAGCCACCCATTTCTTGCCAGCAGCCGAGTGCCCCTGCACCTCCGCTGATGGGCTTTCAACGCGCAACAGCTCATAGGGAATGATAAAACTTACCCCGTCGTCAAAGCAGGCCAGGAGGCTCTTGGCGCCAGCCTGAAAGGTCAGTTCGACCGGCCAAGGGCGATCTGAGGCAGCAACAGCCTCGTCAGGCATCATTCAGCTCACGCGCTTCGCCCGCCAACATAATCGGCACCCCATCACGTATTGGATAGGCCAAGCGAGCAGCCTTCGACACCAGCTCGCCGTTGTCGCGATCATAGGTCAAACGCGTACGGGTTACGGGGCAAACAAGGATTTCCAAAAGCCTTGGATCAATCTCGCGCCCTTCACTGGCGGTGTTCTTGGGAGCATCGGTCATTGCAGGGGCCTTTCCTCATCATCGGCACCATCGTCGTGGTCACCTTGATCCATGTCTAGTAGGGCAATCAGGACATCACGTCGATCCTCGATGGTTGGTGCCTCTAGCAGGGCCTGCTTTTCGATCGGCACAAAAGGACACAGCGCCGAAAGCGCGTTCACCAGAGGCTCGGCTTGGGCTTGATCGATCGAACCCCAATCTGCCTTCAGATTGTTACGCTCAAGGTAGGCTCGCAGGGCCTCTAACAAGTCTTTGCGGTCAAAGCCCACCATAGAGCCCGGCGTCTTCAAATCATTAGCAAAGCTTTGCCAATCGGCGGTGACCTGTCGATAGGGTTTGGACGCCGGGTATTCGCGGGCGACGGCAAATCGGCAAATCCCCGTCAAAGTTATCAAATAGCGACCATCATCGGTCTCTGAAAACGACGTCAGTTTACCCACACACCCAACCCGCGACAGACCGGGCTTCTCGGGGTCACCGGTCCCATCTGGCTGGATCATTCCAATCAACCGGTTTCCAGCCAAAGCATCATCAATCATGTTGAGATAGCGCGGCTCAAAAATATTCAGCGGCATTTGACCGCGGGGGAACAACAAGGCTCCCGTTAGTGGGAACACCGGAATGGTCGCTGGAAGGTCTGTTGGTTTGCGATAGACATAACCTGCCACCATGAATTTAACCTCGTTTAATCGCTATTTTTGGATCAGGAAAACAAAATGGCTGATAATTTCCGCCGCCCTTGCCGCGTGACTTCTGCCATGGGCCCAGCCGCATCAAAGACTTTTAGCAATTGCTTGCGGGCTGCATCGTCCTGCCATGCACGGTCCTGCTTGATGATGAACAATAAATGTTCCACTGCGCCCTCAAAATCTCCTGTCGCGATGTGGGCTTTAGCTAGCTCAAATCGGGCGGAAAGATCTTCGGGCGCTTCGGCCAGTGTCTCGCTCAACACCGCCGGATCCCCAGCTTCTGCCACGTCTAAGATTAGATCAATCTGGGCCTGCACGCTGATGACATCACTGTCCTTCGCCTTGGCCTTGGGAATAGAGGCTAAAATCTCTTGAGCCTTTTCTAATTCTCCACCCATCACATAGACGCGGGCAAGACCTGCAAGCGCTTTTGCGTTCTCGGGGTCGAGGCTGGCTGCTTTAGCATAGGACTGCCCCGCACCGCCCAGATCACCCAAATCAAGGCTCTCTTTTGCCGCGGCCAAAAACTCGTCCAAACCGGCAGGCTGATCGCCGACCAAGCGATCAACCAACGCTTTAATCTGGCTTTCGGGCTGGGCCCCCATAAAGCCGTCCACTGGACGGCCTTTGTCGAAAGCAAATACGGCCGGAATTGATTGCACCCGCAATTGGCCTGCAATGGCTGGATGCTCGTCAATATTTATTTTCACAAGGCGTACTTTGCCAGTGGCGGCACGCACCACTTTTTCCAAAATTGGGGTCAGCGTACGACAAGGGCCACACCAAGGTGCCCAAAAGTCCACCAGAACGGGTGTTTCCATAGAAACATCGATGACATCAGCCTTAAAGGCTTGATCACTTCCGTCCTTGATCAGGCCAGTTGGGTCAGCAGATGGACCGGATTTGGGTTTCGAAGTGCCTAAGCCAATAAGGGCCATTGATGTATCCGTGCGGTGCGCACGCTCCTCTCACACTGGGTTCTCGATGAGGTTATTTCAGGGCTAGAAATGGGCTTAGCTCCATCAGGTTGCAAGCGCTGGCCTGTGTTTCGTGGGCTTTATCTCCAGCGTTTAGCTTGGGGTGCCTCGCCCGAAAAGTCACACTGATAAACCCGTCCACCCCAATGGCGGATAAATACCGCCAGATCAGCTTGAGAGACTGCAGTGGTCGCATCATTTTTCAGCGGGTGAAAATTGATTGGCTCTGCCGCCAATAGAGCCTCATCGAGAATTAGCGTGACCTTCTGCTCTGGATCATTAATCAGCGCAAAAAGTGTCACAGAACCGGGCGTGACGCCTAAACACTCGAACAGGTGCGCCTCGCTACCAAAGCTTAAGCGCGCACAGTCCAGCGTCTTGTGAAGCTGATTGAGGCGCACCTGAGTTTGACCCAAAGCGCATACGAGAAAGAACGCCCCATCCTTATCCTTCAGAAACAGATTCTTTGTGTGCCCACCGGGAAGCGCAGCCTTAATGTCCGCCCCTTCTTCAACCGTAAAAACAGGGCGGTGATCTAGCGTGCGGTGGACGATGTCTAGTTGCTCGAAAAGAGCAAAAAGATCGACGCGGGTGGCAGGGTCAGAGGCAGAAGCAGTCATGCCCTTGCTGTAACCCATTGCACTTAGCTGCATCAAGCACGGCACACCCCCCTTGCACTTAAGTCATCTCTAAGGCATATGCGCCGTCCTTACGGAGGACTTGTGCCTTCGGTACCCAAGGACGCGGGCGTAGCTCAGGGGTAGAGCGCCACCTTGCCAAGGTGGATGTCGTGAGTTCGAATCTCATCGCCCGCTCCATTTTTTCTCAATAAATTCAAAATTTTAAACGAAAAATGGCTTGGTAGCTGGCTAAGCCAAGCAAGCCATTTTGGCCCTAAAATTGGGCCAGCTACCACCCAGCTTGCACTTTTTTTGGCTGCATTTTGGGTGAATTTTTTGCAGTTGAGCCTAGCCGGAGCACGCTAACCGCCCGCTCAATCTACAAAAGTGTCTGTCGCCTGCAATCAATTTGCGGATTGGATCGGCGATCGACCTCAGTTTCCCAAATGAGTTAGCCCAAGATTTCGCCACAAGGCATTGGCAAATGGCATTCTAGCTGCTTTGAACGCACAGAATTTATCGCGTAATAGCCCGCTCACTAGCGACTTGTTTTGGCCGATTGCGGATGGTTTGCTTTGGGGCGCACGGCCGTTGAAAGCTGCCCTTTAAGAGTAACAGCTTCCGTGTAGGGATGGCGCAAGATTTTTGGTGGGGACAGTGGCAAGGCACATTTCGAACAGCGCTATTCGAAAAGATTTGATCCACGCTCCAAAGGTCCCATTTTCCTCCAGCCCAAACTGGTCAGATAAGTCTGGACATACCGAGCGATTTAGTTGCATACTTGCCGTCAACAATCACGGGTAAGATTAATGACATTCTCAAATCTCATCTCGGAAAACATTAGCTTGATAGAAGCAATAACATTTTCATGCTTCGCCTTAGTTAACCCCCGCTTTGCTAGTGACTCAATGCTTGCTGAGAAGAAATGGTCCCAACTCGTGTTTCATGCATGTGGACCTTTGATCACTATAAGCGTCATTATCTCAGGATTTTTCGCTGGAAGCTTGCCGGCGATGCTCATTGGGTTGATTGCAAGCCTGTTTACAGTTTGGAAGCTGGTCAATCACCTGACGGAGCAAAGAGCCACCATATCAGAACCCTCATTGGATTGACCTACCAGCGCCGTAGATTGCTTTCCAGCCATGGAATACACCACGGTGGAGCAAATCCTGAGATCGTCTAAGTCGGATGTCAGCCTGAAAACGTCACAAGAGCTTGAAATGCAGTCAGCTTGCAAATTTGAGTGTTCGCGATAAACAAGACAGCCTGACTATTGGCGTGTTGGTTGATGGAAAAAGTCTGTCCCATCACTGGAGACAAAAGTGGTTGAGAATGAGCGAACACCGACTGAGCCGCTGTCGCCGTCAGCTAGCTGGACGACAACTCTCGTCTCTGCGGGTGTCACTTTAGTGGTTGTATTCGCTGCCATGTGGTACGTGCATGAGCGGTATAATGAAGGCTATCATGCTGGAACTGCAAAGGCTCTCCGCGATAACGCAGCCGATTGAAACACTACCCGATAGTGTCTGCCATTAATTCGGCGCATCGGGTTTCGGTTTGAAGCCTCCTTCAAAATTCTATCCGTTGAATGTCCGCTTCCAAGCAACCGCCACCCGGCCCCAAACGGCAATCTTTGGCGCATTGGAGACCGGCGGCATTTCGGCATAACTTGGCGAAAAGGTGAATGGCGGAAGCTTCGAGAAGGGTACACGATCGGGAATTAAAATTTAGCCTTGTGCCAAATCATAGCAGATCCACTTAGGGGATCGCGTCCGGCTGAGCCTTGACGGCATTAGGATTCAAATACGGGGACACAAAATAGTATTACACGGCTTGAATCTGCAAGCTCAACCTATCCAACTCCCGCTTGTGTCGCCACGATAATGCTCACGCCGGCGAACATTCCCATAAAGGCTAGCATCAAAAAGTATAGGAAATTGTTTTCAGTTCTTGAGCGAATTCGCATCGGTGCTTGAATCAAGGCTGCCGCGGTCTCATCTTTTGACTTGTATTCTCTTTTCCAAACAACGGGTGCGAGGGAAATGATTGTCATGACCAAAAACAACGACATCAAAACAGCTGAACTCAACGCCCAAGCATGAAGCACAACATATGAAAGCAATGCGGACAAGCAAAAAACTGTCCATCTAAAAATTCGAATGCTGAGAGGTTGAATCATGTCATCAGAGCCTTCAAAAAAGCCAAACGTCTGTGCGCGTGCACAACTTAATTTTTCAATTCTCAACTAATAGCGAAGTTTTCAGGATAGGAAAAGAAATTTTTGAGTGCTCTGCCGGTCGCTCAATAGGCCAGGACCGAAACCCTTCGAATTCAGCGATAAGTTTGTGGGATATTCCGCGGCGATGAAAAGCAGATATCCCGCAACGTCATAAACGTCCGCTTTCGAGAAGCTCCGAACCCGCCCTAAATGACCACCCTTGGCGCAAGGCGGAATGTCTGCTTTTTTGGATGCCGAAAACGCTAAGGGCTATCCTGACGTCTTTGAGAGCCGGGGATAGCCCAATTGGAGGCTACACTTCGGTTGCCTCTGCCAATGCCAAAGCGTCTTCGACATCAACACCGAGATATCTAACCGTACTTTCTATCTTTGTATGGCCCAGCAGAATCTGGACTGCGCGGAGATTGCCTGTTTGCTTGTAGATTATGGAAGCCTTGGTTCTGCGCAGTGAATGGGTGCCAAAGTCTTCCCGCCTTAGCCCAATGCCAGTTACCCATTCATCGACAAGGCGCGCATATTGTCTGGTACTCATATGGTTTGTGTGGTCAGCTCGGCTTGGAAAGACAAAATCATCAAGAGATCCACCTCGACGCTCCAGCCACGCCAACATGCTCGCTTGCGCAGGTCCCAGATGAACAGGTCGACCAGTCTTCTTTTGAATGACGATCGCACGAGTTTTGACGCGACCGCCACTTGTGACATCGCCTATTCGGACCTTGACGATATCGCAGCCCCTTAGCTTGCTATCGATTGCCAAGTCGAACAATGCGCGATCGCGAAGATGGCCCTCGCTATCTAACAAAAATCTTATCGCCCAAACCTGCTGCGGCTTCAAAGCCCGCTTTGATCCCAACAGTCGGCCAGCATTCCAAGGTCGCCTAACCAAGGCCCCGGGATCGAAGTTCGAAAGTCCCATCGTCATCTCCTTCTAAGGCCCAAATTGGCCAAGGAGATTACTGAAAAATCGTCGTTAAAATCTGGCCTGATTGGCCGAAAACGGAAGGTCTGGAGTGCGCATTCGCTCACAGCTTCAATAATAATTGCAAGACATGTGGCCGAAAGCTTATTGAGTTTCCCAATTCAACCAGTACCGCGCATTTCGGTTTTCACCTGTTCGTATGATGGCACCGAGATCGACCAAATTGACGAGATCACGGGTTGCCGTGGCAGGGGAAGCGCCGGTGATTTTCTGATAATTGGACGCGCTCAGCCCCCCTTCGAACCCAGATGGCCCTGCCTCAAATAAGCGCAGGAGTGCTCGCTCTTGTCGCGCATTGATGCGAAATTGAAGTTCACTCAGCATCCTTGTCTTTGCGATGACAAAGAGGACGCGCCGACGGGTGTTCTGTTGGGCGGCAAGCACCGTTTCACCAAACCAGTCGATCCAAGGATCGATCTTATTGGAAAGGCTCGCCTCATGCAGCTTGGCGTAATAGGCACGTCGGTGAAGCTTAATGGCCTCAGACAAAACGGTGAGGCTGGGTGCGCTGGTGGCTTGCGCTAGGGCGAGCTCTGCAATGGCGCGACCGATCCGCCCATTACCATCTTCAAAGGGGTGAATGGATTCAAACCAAAGATGGGCGATTGCTGCGCGTGTCACGGCGGGCAGGGGCGCTGAACCCGTCGGACTGCTTGAACTGAACCAATCAAGAAAGGCATTCATTTCATCAGGAACGCGGTCTGATGGCGGGGCTTCAAAATGAATGGTTTCGCGACCGATTGGCCCTGAGACAATTTGCATCGCGTCAGCGTGGTTGCGATATCGGCCGATGCTCGACAGATCTCGTCGTCCGTTCATCAGCATGCCATGCCAAGCAAAGAGCCGATCTTGATCCAAAGGTGCGTCAAAGCGGTGATAAACATCGGCCATAAGCTCGACGGCTCCGGTCTCTTTTGGCCCTGATCGACGTAAGGGGGCTTGAAGGCCCAGCTGTCGTGCCAGAGATGATTGCACGCTCTCGCGGTCCAAGACCTCGCCTTCAATCGCAGAACTATCGAGTGTCTCTTGCGTGATCAGGTCGACCGTTAAGGTAAGGCGCTCAAGCTTTGGAACATGGGCCATAGCCCCCACGATTACGCCCGCATTTTTGAGAAAATTGGTCTCAACATTGGTGTAGGCTTCACTTGAAAAAGTGAAGTGCGGCCAATCTGATTGTTGCCAATTCCATGTCATGAGCGATAGATAGCCTTTCTATCGCTCATAATCAAAGAATTTCTGAGCGATAGCGGCTCGGCCATCGCTCAAACTTTCCGCAGACGCGGAGACTACAGACTATCCAAATGAGGCCGCAGGCTGTCTGCCGTTGCCAATAAATTGGCAGCTTCCAGAGATAGGAGAAATTCTTCTGGGGTGGTTTCAGGCCTTTTGAACCTTTCGCGCAAGCGTCTTATGGTCGAGACGGCGCGACCTGTATCGAGCGCAATTGTGTCCGCAATGAAGTCGTCGGAGGATCGCGCTTCAATTTTGAGGCGGCCAAGAATGTTGGCCGGAAAATCTTTTAGATTATCGGTGACGATTGCTGCAGCTTGGGTTTTCAGAGCAGCGGCTAAAACGTGCGCGTCGTTGGGATCGGGCAGGTCGCTTGCAGTTGGTAAAAGGTGCTCGAAATCGACGACTTCAGCATCCTCGAAGGCTGCGCGCATTTGTTGGATTTGGTGAGCAGCTTTTTCTTGCGCGGCTTCAAGTGTGTTGCCGCGCCTGTGCAGCATTCCTGAAATCGCCCGTTCTGTTTCGTCTAGAACGGGCGTCGACCAACGGATCCGAAAGAAATCTGCTTCAGCAAGTGACAGAAGCGGATTTCTCGGCAGCACTCTGGCTAAAGTGCAGGCATCAATAAATGCGGTGTATCGATTGGCAAACACGGCGCTAGAGGAGTTCCGCGTCTATGGCCGAAAGCGCATCAAGTGCTTGGCTGCGGCGGCCATCGCGCGATCGTTTATACTCAAAAAGATCCTCAGCCTTAATGCGCCTATGACG
>JBEAVQ010000107.1:0-14490 GCA_041160865.1 Pseudomonadota bacterium
ATTTGTCAGGGCGGAACTGAGGGTCAACACACCGGTCACGGCGTCGAGTCGCAAATCATAGTTCAGACCAATTTTGGTGTGGTCGTCGCGGCAGAAAATCTGAATGCGATCGGCTGCGACCGCGGTATCTGTCACCACAAACCGGCTGCCCCAATCCTGCCCTGCCCGGTGAACAACAATGCCAGATGGGCCCAAGAGGCCGAGGCCTGCCTCCATTGCCAAGGACGCATCTACAAACACATCGGCACTGCCGGGCCCGCCTTGATAGCCGGCGAACGCCTTTAGGATCTTGGGATCCACATCATCGGGCAAACCGGGGCCCCAATGCAGGATAGCAGGCGGAGCCCCAAGCTCTGCCGCCACTACCAAACTCGCCCCACCGCCGTGCAGGATCAGATTATCCATAATGTTATTATTCCTAAACCATGTCTGCCAAGTCGCGCCCGGAAAGCCGGCTTTTATTTTCCATTTCCCAAGCTTGCTTCAGGCGGAAGGGCTTACTAGTGTCAGCGCCTAATGAAAAGGCAAGGGGGAAATGCCATGTTTCAAGGCAGCGCGTCAGCGTTACAAATTGGTATTTTCTTCGGGCTAACCGCCCTCATCGCTATCCTGACTTATTGGAAAGTACATGGCGTAGGGGCTGGCCATAAGGATCGGCAGAAGGACGGCGGAACCACCCGCGAAGTCTTTCTCGCAGGCGGTGGCCTGTCTTGGTTGTTTGTCGCTGGTGCAATCACGCTGACCAACCTCTCGACCGAGCAATTGGTTGGTATGAATGGCAATCAGATGTTGCTGTTGGCGTGGTGGGAGATTTGCGGCTTCTTCGGTCTCCTGATTTTGGCGTTTGTCTTTGTGCCCATCTACTATCGGAACAATTGTACCACAGTGACGGAGCTTTTGGAGAAGCGCTATAAGGGCGGCAGCATCCGCACCGTTATTTCTGCGCTGTTCCTGATCGGCAATGTGCTGATCTATTTGCCCGCAGCGCTCTATAGCGGCAGCTTATTCTTGCAAACCATGTTTGGTGTCGAATGGTCGCTTCTGTGGTTTGCGGCACCTATGGCCATTATCGCTGCCCTTTATACCATTACCGGCGGCCTGCGGGCGGTGGCGGTGATGGATACCTATTCCGGCATTGGTGTTCTGGCGATTGCGTTTCTGGTCGTTATCTTGGCGATGGCCGCGGTCAATTTTGATCTGTTCACCGGTGTCCCCGAAGAGCGCATCTCCATGATCGGCTCGTTTACCTCGCCCATTCCGTTTCACACGCTGTTTACCGGCATGTTGTTTATCCAGATCTTCTATTGGTCGACCAACCAGAACATCACCCAAAAAGCCATGACGGCCCCCACGGTGCAGGAAGCACAAAAAGGGGTCTTGGCGGCTGCCGCCGTGCGCATCCTGATAATCCCCGCGATCGTGGTGATCCCGGGGGTTGTAGCTTACAAGCTTTTCGGCAGTGTCGGAGACGCCGCTTACGGTAAGCTTGTTGCCCATGTATTGCCGTCCTGGATGTCGGGTGCTTTTGCTGCCATGATGGCCGCTGCCGTCATCGCGCACACCAGCGCCATCCTCAATTCCAGTGTCGCGCTTTATTCAATCGACTTCCATGAGAAGTTCATCGGTGCGGTGAAGAACCATTGGCGCTTGGCAGCCATTGCCTCAGCCGTTTTGACGGTGACCTCTATTGCGCTGGTACCCGTGTTCCAAAATGCAAAGAGCATCATCAATCTCTTGCAGGAGTTGAACGGCCTCTTCTCTATGCCCATTCTGTCGGCCTTTATCGCAGGACTGTTGTTCCGCAATGTCGATGCGCGGGCCGCGATTGCGGGGCTCGTCTTCGGCTTCCTGCTCTATGGCTTCCACAATTTCGTGCTCTACAAACCTGACACCTTGTATCCGGGCGAGACCTTCTATCAGCACATCGGCCTTTATTGGCTGCACTATATCGACGTGATGCTGATCGTATTGATCACCTCAGTCATCACAGCCTTGAGCGTCAACCGCTTTGTGTTTGGCAATAAGGCCGTGTTCATTTTCAGCGCCAAGGGGCGCGCGATGAGGGCGTTGGAACCATGAGCGGTAAGATCCTTGTTATTGATGAAGGCACCACCTCCACCCGTGTGATGTTGTTTGAAGCCGATGGCACCTGCCTCGGCAGTGCGCAGAAGCCTTTGACACAGCATTATCCAGCACCCGGTTTGGTCGAACACGACGCCGAGGAAATCTGGACCCTCACTTTGGCCTGTGCGCAGGAGATGGTGGCGAAGGCAGGCGGAGCTTCACAGATTGCTGGCATTGGCATCACCAACCAGCGCGAAACCATCGTCTTCTGGGACAAGACGACCGGCAAGCCCCTGGCCCCTGCCATTGTGTGGCAGGACCGCCGAACAGCCGACATGTGCCAGGCCCTGAAAGAGCAAGGCCAAGAAGCCATCGTTCAGGCCAAGACCGGCCTTTTGCTTGACCCTTATTTTTCAGGCTCCAAGATCGGCTGGGCATTGAGCAATTGGCCTCAATTGAAGGCGGCGGGCGACAAGCTCGCGGTTGGCACGATTGAGAGCTATCTCGTCTATCGCCTGACCGGAGGAGCCCACATTTCAGACGCGACCAATGCGTCGCGTACCGCGCTGATGGCGATTGGCAGCGCGGGCTGGGACGATGGCCTGTGTGACCTTTTCGGTGTGCCGCGCGCTATTCTGCCCCAGATCGTCGATTGCGCCGGGCCGTTAGGCCAAACGCTGCCGGAGCTGTTCGGTGGCTCGATTGCCATTTCCGGCATGGCCGGCGACCAACAGGCCGCAACCATTGGCCAGGCCTGCTTAGAACCCGGCCAGACCAAAGCGACCTTTGGCACAGGTGCCTTTGTCCTGACCCAGACCGGGCGGACGCTGCCGCAATCCAAGAACCGCTTGCTCGCGACCATTGCGTGGCAATTGGACGGCGTGCGCCATTATGCCTTGGAAGGATCGGTCTTTGTGGCCGGAAGCCTGATGCAATGGCTACGCGATGATCTGGGCTTGATTGAGCGGGCCTCAGATTCTGAAGGGCTTGCCCGCAGTGTCCCAAACAATGGCGGGGTTTATCTGGTGCCTGCCCTATCCGGCCTAGGTGCGCCGCACTGGCAGCCCCATGCACGCGGGGCGATCCATGGCCTCAGTTTCTCAGCCAAGAAGGCCCATGTGGTGCGTGCGGCCCTAGAGGCCATGGCGCACCAGACCTTTGACCTCAAAACCGCCTTTGCCGCAGACGGGGCCGACTGGGCCGAAGTCCGTATTGATGGCGGCATGGTTGCTAACGACTGGATGGCGCAAGATTTGGCCGATATTCTGGCTATTGATGTCGAGCGACCGCACTTTATCGAGACGACAGCTCTAGGAGCCGCGATGCTCGCGGGCGTTGGTTGTGGGCTCTATGGCTCGCTCGATGAAGCTTCGGTCATGCGGGGGCAAGTCGAGCGCTTTAGCCCTGCAATGGCTGCAGATTTGCGTCAGACCCGCCTTAGCGGCTGGGCCGATGCTTTGAAGCGCGTCCTGGCTTAAATCCCGAGAATCAACGCACTGACAAGCACTCCTGTCATTTTGACAAGGGAGCTTGACATTGTCTTGGCATTATGTGACAAGCTGACTTGTCATAATAGCAAGGATGCCAGACACATGTCTGAGGTAATGAATCAAAAGTGGCAGGGAAATCCTTGGATGAAATTCGTGGTCGGCACCGCGATTTGGGCAATTGTGGGCGGGATCTCCGGCTATCTACTGGCTACCCAAACCAAGGGAACCAAGCTTGAAGATGCGGTGCGCCTTATCTTTGAGCGCGAATTTGTCTCCTTCATGAGTGTATTGTTGGGTTTCATCTTACTAGGCATTTATATTTTCTCAGCCATCATCTTTGCGCTTGCTACCGTCAACGAGCGTGTCGCCAACAACCGAGCCTTGACCGGCGGGCTTGGCAATAGCCAATCCTCTCGCAAAGCTTACCCCTTTCTTCTGGCGTTTTACGTTGCCTATATCGCCATTCTCGGCGTCCTGACTTTTTACGAATTTCATCCCCAGGGACGCTCCAACATATCTTGGCCCTTATTCTTGATTAGCCTCGCAAGTGGTGTTGCCATGGTTTGGACTGGCCACAGACTTTGGTTCCTTCTGGACGAGTTCATGCGAGCCATCTGGTTGGAGGCCGGTGCCTTGGCCGCCTATATCACTATGGTCATTGTCCTCATCGCTGGTTGCGCCATAGCAGCAGGCCTGATGCCCCCCACATCGCTCTACACAGGCCTAGTCGTCTACCAAATCATTTATTTGATCGCCTATGGCTATGTCGCAGGTAAGCGCGATCCCAATATGCTCGAAATGGGGGAGCCAGAGGACGCATGAAAAACCGTCTCAAAGTTCTCCGCGCTGAGCGGGATTGGTCCCAATCTGATCTCGCTGACGCGCTCGACGTCTCCCGCCAAACCATCAATGCCCTGGAGACGGGGAAATACGACCCGTCCCTGCCCTTAGCCTTCAAGATTGCGCGCTTATTTGCGCTGCCGATTGAAGCTATCTTTGAGGACACCCTATGAACGACATTTCTCCAGCGCCCAACAAAGCGAAATGGTCGCGACAAGGCAAAATCAATTTCTATATTATTGGCTCTCTCCTTCTCGGCGGTGCCGTTGGCTTCTTCTTGCCTTTCAGCGAAACAAACGGACCTAGCGCCTTGGTGGTCGGTCTCTTGATCTTGGCCATGATCGTCGGAATCGTTGCGACCATTTACTACACCAAGCTGTTGGATGAGTTGGCCCGCCACACGCACGAGGTCGCTTTCTATTGGGCTGCGGCTTTCTCATGTTCGATCTGCTTTGTACCTGTCGCGGCCCTCATCGGCTTTCCGAACTTTGAACTCCCCAGCTTAGTCAGGCTGCTAGGTACTAAAACCCATGCTTTCGCTGCCGGCATGGCCGCATCCTTTCTGGTTCTGCTTGTCATTTATTTCGTGATCTGGACGTACCTTTGGCTCAAACGAAACAGGGCCTGAGGCCGCCCATCAAGACTTTGTTTTAATCCCCCTCCCTAACCTTAACGCATACGAGGATTATGATGATGAAAAAGACTCTATTCGCAGCCCTGTCGGCTTTCAGTTTTGCCCTGTTCCAAGCTCCCTCGGTTCTGGCACAGCCCGCAGCGGCCCCCGTTGCGATCCCGGCCGGCAGCCAAAAAGCCACCCCAGCCATGTGGGTGGTGAAAGATAGCGACACCACAATCTATCTATTCGGTACCTTCCACTTGATGGCCCAGGGCATTGATTGGAACCATGGCAAAGTGAAAGCCGCCTTCGAAAGCGCGGACACCTTGCGGCTGGAGATCGCCAATATGGAGGCCGAGGCCCCGATCATTGCCAATCTAATGGCCACCAAGGGCCAGTTGTCCCCCGGCAAGACGATTTATGATGGCCTCACCGAAGCCCAAAAGACGGCCTTAAGCTCCATCATTGCACAAAGCGGCTTTCCGCCTGAGGCCATCCAACAAATGCAGCCCTGGATGGGCAGTCTGATCTTGGCACTCGGCCTTTATCAAAAGCTGGGCCTCGACCCGACCCAGGGCGTGGACAAAACCCTCGACGGTTTGGCACGCGCGGCAAACAAGCCTGTGGAAGGCTTTGAAACCGGTGCAGAGCAAATTGGCTTCTTCGCCAGTTTGACCGACCAACAGCAAAAGGCGATGCTGGTCTCTACCATCGAGGATTGGGACCAAGCCACAAATATGCTGAACGACATGATTGATGCTTGGAAGACGGGTAATGCGGACAAGCTGGGCGAGTTGATGAACACCAGCCTGCGCAACCAGCCTGAATTGTCAAAACTGATTTTGGCAGATCGCAATGAGCGCTGGGCAGAATGGATTTCCGCCCGGATGGCTAAGCCAGGCACTGTTTTCGTGGCCGTGGGTGCAGGCCATTTGAGCGGCCCGGACAGTGTGCAGACCTTCTTGAAACAAAGGGGCATCAAGTCCACGCGGATTGAGACCAACTAATCCACCCGATCTGTTCACAAGAAAAAGGGGCGCTCTCCTGAGCCCCCCTTTTTTGCGTGTTTCTTTTTGGCAGATTGGTCTTTGGCAGATTAGCGAGTTGGAACTGGGGTCTCACCGCGATAATCATAGAAGCCACGATCGGTCTTTCGACCGAGCCAGCCTGCTTCCACATATTTCACCAGAAGTGGGCAAGGCCGATACTTGGTATCAGCCAAGCCCTCATTCAGAATCTGCATGATCGACAAAATGGTGTCTAGACCGATGAAATCTGCCAGCTCCAGTGGACCCATGGGGTGATTGGCACCCAGACGCATGGCTTTATCAATGCCTTCCACGGTGCCGACGCCTTCATAGAGCGTATAGACAGCTTCATTGATCATCGGGATCAGGACGCGGTTGACGATAAAGGCCGGGAAGTCTTCGGCATTGGTGATCGTTTTGCCCATGGCTGTAACCACTTGGGTGGCTGCTTCATAGGTTTCTTCATTGGTGGCAAGGCCACGAATGACTTCCACCAGCTTCATCATAGGCACGGGATTCATAAAGTGCAGGCCGATGAACCGCTCTGGCCGATCTGTAGACGAACCCAGCCGCGTGATGGACAGCGACGAGGTGTTTGACGACAGAATTGTGTCTGGCCGGACAATGGCACACAGCGACTTGAAGATCGCGCGTTTGATATCTTCTTTCTCGCTGGCCGCTTCAATTGCCAGATCGATAGAGGACAGGTCTGCAATCGCCGTGGTCGTCACGATCCGCGCCATGGCGGGGGCGATTTCGTCATCTTTGATCAGGCCGCGCGCCGCTTGACGAGTCAAATTGCGCTCAATCAAGGCGCGACCCATGTCCAACTTCTCTTGAGAGATGTCATTGAGAAAGACATCATATCCTGCCAAAGCCGCTACATGGGCAATGCCATTCCCCATTTGACCCGCGCCAACAACGCCAATTATTTTGATTTGTGCCATTTGATGGAAAGACCTGCCCTTTGATATCTAACTGCTTTCTTCGCAGTTGCAGCAAGCTAAGCGCGAGGCGCGATTACGGCAAGCACCTTGTGCTGCAAACATCGTAACAGCGTTGGGCGTCCCGTTTCGGATCGTTCCGGTGGCACGACGCTTCTGATTATGACGACCAGGAGGACTAAATGGCCAATTCAATCGACTTACATGTGGGGCGCCGCTTACGACGTCGCCGTCGTCTGATGGGCATGACCCAGCAGCAATTGGCCGATAGTGTCGGCATTCGCTTCCAACAGATCCAGAAGTATGAATGTGGTGCCAACCGCATTACCGCCAGCCGCTTGTTTGAACTGGCCGGTGCCCTCTCGATCGCGGTGCAATATTTCTACGATGGCTTGACAACCATGACGGCAGCCAATGAGGCACCAGCCAATGATGATGAAATCGGGCCAGAAGTTTTGCGCCAAAAAGAAACGCTGGAACTGATCCGCGCTTATTACCGTTTGGGTGAACGTCCACGGCGGCGCCTTCTAGACCTTGCAAAGGCCCTAAAGGACGACGCCACCGACGCAGCTTAATCGCTCTAGCGGCTTTTATTTCTTCAAGACAGTCGGCCAGTTACGGTTGGCAGCAGCAATGTTGCCAGCCGTATTTTGTTGCCAGCGTGCCTGAATGTCCTTGTTATAATTCAGATAGAGCTTACCGCCGACAATCGCCCAAGCATTGGGATCAATCCCCGCTGTATAGCCTTGGCTGACGGCCCAAGCACAATAGCCGCCAAATTGGGGTGCATAGCGCGCGGGATTAGCGGCAAAAGTGTCGCGATTGGCTGCACTTGAGAATTGAAACTCGGCACCTTGATAACTGACTTTGAACTTCAATGTGCCCTGCACCGGCTTGCCGGCGGTGAAATAAGCCACAGGGTCATAGCCCTTAATCGCGACGTTGGAGCCAAAGCTGGTCCAAACGGGGGCTTTGTCGGCAAGAGCAGGTCCAGCAATTACCAGAGGGCTGAAGGCAAGGGCCAAAATCAGCGCAAGTCGAAGGGCTTTCATGGGAGGAATCCTTTGCGTGAATAGGTGTTTGGTAGGGTAAGGTCGGGGGAGGAGACGGCGGTGTTGGTCTACATCGCCGCTTGCATCATCTGGGTAGGTTCGGGGCTTACGGGCGCATCAGCCAAAAAACGCGGCGTAAGTCACCCAGCAGCCCTAAGATATCTGGCATACGCAAACCAATCAGTACGACAGACCCCGCAAGCAAGGTTGCGGCAGCTACAAACAGGCCACCACCGTCCTTGTTTGGATCAATGCCCAGAGGCGTGAACAGATGGAAGCTGACCGCGCCTGCCATCACCGCAAAAGCGATCAAAGCACCCAGCGCATTTAAGCGCTGTAGCCGGGGCAACAGACCCACGATCAACAAGGTCGACGCCAGAAGCTCTGCCGAGCCAATCACATACTGGCTGAAAAGCCCAGTGTGGGCAAAGAGCCCCGGCAGCCCCAAAGAGCCAGCCCAACCATCCAACGCCCCGAAAATCACCTGGGTTTTTGGATGGTCGGTGAATTTATAGCGCAAGCTATCAAGGAAGATGGCTGCCCCGAAAACCGAGATGGCCGTAGCCGCAATGCTCTTAAACTTCATGGCCGCGGCCTCCTGTTGTGTGTTGCAGGAGGATACGGTGGCAGTTTGGCTTTGGTTACGGCGAGAGCTAATTTTTTCAAGTAAGGCTTGTCTATTCGCTTCATACACTAGAATGAATAAGCGCCGCTCAAATCTGGCGGCACAATGCCGCGTGTACATTCTCTAGGTTTCCATCATGCCAACCATTCGCCCCATTCACATCCGAGGGCTGATTGCTCTGCCCTATCTTATCTTTGGCGGGTGGCGCTTGATCTAGGCCCAAGGCCTTCATGCTAGCCCTCACATTAAGGGGTTGGCGACTGATGCGGCGGGAAGAGGCTTTGAAGTTTTCGGTGGTGGTTTCGTCTTCCTAAGCCCCCTCTCACCGCTTGCGGAGCCAGTAGGTGAAGGGTTCTTGATAAACTTCTTGATCGAGGTCCGTGATCACGCCTTGAATACGGGCTTGGGCATCTGTGACGCCTTGATTATAAAAGAGGGGCCCTAGTTCTGCGACTATGAAGTCAAAAAAGGCCTCAACCGCCAAATTGCCGACAGGCTCGTCAAATTGCTCGGCGCAAAATTGCTCCAGCGAGGTGACGGCCTCTTTGCGCAAGGCTGGCGGCAGGGGCTTCATGGCCTAAATGCCTTTGCGTGATTAGCTGGCAGGTGTACCGGACCCGAGTTTGCGGAACGCATGGGCTTTATAGACGCCCAAGATTTTCAGCTCTGCTGAAAAGAACTTCAATTCCTGCAGCGCCAGTTGCACATTGCGCTCATTGGGATGGCCCTCAATATCGGCATAGAATTGAGTGGCATTGAAACTGCCGCCGATTTGATAGCTCTCCAGCTTGGTCATGTTGACGCCATTGGTCGCAAACCCGCCCATCGCTTTATAAAGTGCGGCAGGAATATTTCGGACCTGGAACACAAAGCTGGTGATGCATTTGCCATCTTCCAGATCTGCATCGTCTGGTGTGGCAGAGAGGATGACAAAGCGGGTTGCGTTATGGGGCTCATCCTCCACATCGGGCCGCAGGATCGGCAGATCATAAAAGGCCGCCGCCAAAGTGGATCCAAGCGCGGCAATGCTTTTGTCGCCCATCTCGCTAATTTCGCGGACAGCACCAGCCGTATCCGCGGTCTTGACGGCTTCGGCCTCGAGTTCACGGATGATTTTGCGGCATTGGCCGAGCGCCATAGGGTGAGATCGGATCTTTTTGATATCGCTCAAAGTCGCGCCCTTCACGCCCACCAATTGATGGTGGATGGGGGCGAAATATTCCCCGACTATGTAAAGGCCCGCTTCAGGCAAAAGGTGGTGCACATCGCCGACGCGGCCGGCCAAGGTGTTTTCAATCGCAATCATGGCGCGAACAGCCTTGCCAGTGGCCACAGCGGCAAATGCATCTTCAAACGTCTGACAGGGCAAAGGCTCCAAAGAAGGGCATGCTGCTTTGGCTGCAGCATGGGAATTGGCCCCCAATTCGCCCTGAAAGGCGATCTTACCTTCAACAAAATCGCTCACTTTGCCTGCTCCTGGTACCACGTTCTGGCACTTTCTAAATGTTCCGGCGTGTCGACGCCTTTGGGGAACTCATCGACGGCGCGGGCGACAATGGTCATGCCCAGCTCTAGAGCCCGCAATTGCTCCAGCTTCTCGCGCAGCTCCAGCGGCGACGGGGGAGCAGCCACGAAGCGGGCCAGAGCTCTGCGCCGCCAAACATATAGGCCAACATGGCGCTGAATGGGCCCGGGGCCAGAGGGCGCGTCGGCGCGGGTAAAATAGAGACAGCGACCCGTTGTCGCACCCCCCGCGCTATCATCTGGCCAAGTAACCACAGCCTTCACCACATTGGGATCGGCACGCTCGGCTGGATCTGTGCTGGGCGAAACCAAGGTGGACAGGGCAGCATCTGGAGCATCTTTAAGTGCCGCAAGCGCCTCTTGGATCAAAACGGGATTAAGCGTCGGCATATCGCCTTGCAGATTGATGATCGGATCGAAATTGCCTTCGGGGTCCAAATCGGCCAGTGCGGCATGAATTCGGTCCGAACCAGAGGGCAAATCGGGGTCTGTCAGCACAGCTAAGGCACCAGCAGCTTGAGCCGCGGCAACAATCTCAGACTCTCCCGCTGCCACCGCGACAGGGCCTAGCCCGGCTAAAAGTGCGCGCTCAATCACCCGTGCAATCATCGGCTTGCCCGCGATATCGGCCAAAGGCTTGCCGGGGAGCCGGGTCGCCGCCAATCGGGCAGGGATGACAATAAGGGGTTGCGACATGGTGATGACCCTTTGCGAGGAGGCGTTCTTAATGCCCAAAGCCACAGAATGCGAGCCTAAGTCTGCGCGGTGCCACAGCACAAACTGTTGAAAGGCGTAAAGACGCATGCCATAGGACAATCTAATACGCAAAGTCCGCAAATCGCCCTTCATAGAATGGGGTTTGGTTGAGGACTACCGCGATGCAACAGGGATATTAGCACCGTTATGAGCAGCAACAATCTGTGGTTCAACATGGTAGCTGGCGCCGTTTTGGCGACCGGCTTGGGGATTATGGGCCTTCGTACGATGGGCGATATGGTTTATGCCAACGATCACGAAGCTGTCGGCTTTCCAGTCGAAGTTGCAGAAGCACCCGCCGGGGGCGCAGAGGCCGCTTCAGGCCCTGAATTGCTGCCAGACTGGGGAATTGTCTTGGCCGATCCGGCCAAAACGGCCGAATTGGTAGCCCAAGGCGACAAATTGCACAAAGTCTGCGCATCCTGCCACAGCGTTGATCCAGGCGGTGCCAACAAAACTGGCCCCGCCCTTTATGGCGTCTTTGGACGGACAGCTGGCACACACGCTGGATTCGGCAACTATTCAGAGGCGATGAAAGCCTATGGCAAAGCGTGGGACTATGACGGCCTTTATAACTTCTTGAAGGCTCCCAAAAGCTATATCAAGGGCACTGGGATGTCCTACGCCGGCATGGGCAAGGCTTCCGACCGGGTAGCCTTGGTTGCTTATTTACACTCCTTGTCGCCTTCGCCAGCCCCGCTGCCTGCGCCAGATCCAACCCGTGATCCTGCCCAAGCTGCAGCAGCTGCCGCGGCAGCCGCCGCTCCTGTAGAGGGTGCAGCGCCAGCAGCTGAAGGGGCCGCTCCTGCTGCTGAACCAGCCGCTGCACCGGCTCCTGATGCCGCACCAAAATAAATATGGTCGGTTCCCTAAATCGACCAATGTTTAAACCAGACTCAAACGAAAATTGGAAAACGGGGCAAGTTAGGCTAACTTTTCCCCTTATAAGCAAAAGCTCACTCAGTGGAGACGCCCCATGAAAGTCCTCGTACCCGTTAAGCGGGTCATTGATTATAACGTCAAGGTCCGCGTAAAGCCCGATCAAACCGGGGTGGATTTGGCAAATGTCAAAATGTCGATGAACCCATTCTGCGAAATCGCCGTTGAAGAAGCCGTTCGCCTGAAAGAAAAGGGCGTTGTGACTGAGATCGTCGCTGTCTCGATAGGTCCTCAACAAGCGCAAGAAACAATCCGGACAGCCTTGGCCATGGGCGCTGATCGCGGCATCTTGATTCAGACCGAAGACGACCTGGAGCCTTTGGCCGTTGCGAAACTGCTGAAAGCCGTTGTCGCTGAAGAAGTACCAGAATTGGTCTTGATGGGTAAGCAAGCCATTGATGGCGACAATAATGCGACCGGCCAAATGATGGCAGCGCTTTTGGGCTGGCCTCAGGCGACTTTTGCTTCGAAAGTTGAAATCGCAGACGGTAAAGCAAGCGTCACCCGCGAAATCGATGGCGGTCTACAAACACTGGAAGTGGCTTTGCCTGCGATCGTGACCGCCGATTTGCGCTTGAACGAGCCACGATATGCTTCGTTACCAAACATAATGAAGGCCAAGAAGAAGCCGATCGACGTAAAGTCGACGGCAGATTATGGCGTCGATGTCGCGCCACGTCTCAAAGTATTGAAAGTGACCGAACCACCCAAGCGCGCTGGCGGCATGAAAGTTGAAAGCGCCGAGCAATTGGTCGGCAAACTCAAAGAAGCAGGGGTCCTCTAATGGCAGTTCTCGTTGTTGCAGAGCACGATAATGCGTCTGTGAAGGACGCAACCAACAAAACGGTTACGGCCGCTCTGGCCTTGTCTTCAGATGTAGATGTGCTGGTTGCAGGCCTTAGCGCAGGTGCCGCCGCTGCCACCGCTGCAGGTATCGTAGGCGTTCGCAAAGTCCTCCATGCCGAAGGCGCTGCCTTTGATCAAGGCGTTGCAGAAGCTGTCGAAGGTCTCATTGTGCCTTTGATGGCCAATTATGATGCCGTCCTGTTTGCGGCCACCGCAACCGGCAAGAATGCGGCTCCCCGTATTGCGGCAGCTTTGGATGTATCGCCAATCTCGGAAATCCAAGAAGTCGTCAATGCGTCCACTTTTGTGCGCCCAATTTATGCGGGTAACGCGCTGGAAACGATTGAAACCTCTGACGCCAAGAAGGTGATCACAGTTCGCACCACAGCTTTCGCCGCTGCAGGTGCCGGTGGTTCTGCGGCCGTGGAAACAGTCACAGCAGGCGCACCTTCCGCCACTGTGGTGTTTAAGGGTGCTGAGATTGTCAAATCTGACCGTCCAGAACTGGCAGGGGCCAAGCGCGTTGTGTCGGGTGGCCGTGCTATGGGTTCGGCAGACGAGTTCCACAATGTGATCGAGCCTTTGGCCGATAAATTGGGTGCAGCCGTTGGTGCCTCGCGCGCGGCTGTAGACGCAGGCTATGCGCCGAACGACTACCAGGTTGGCCAAACTGGCAAGGTTGTCGCGCCAGAGCTTTATGTAGCTGTCGGGATTTCCGGTGCTATCCAACATTTGGCGGGCATGAAGGATTCCAAGGTCATCGTCGCCATCAACAAAGATGCAGACGCGCCAATCTTCGCCATTGCCGACTATGGCTTGGTTGCTGACTATAAGTCAGCCGTGCCAGAACTGATGGGTGAATTGGCAAAAGCCGGTCTTTAATCGAAAGATGGGCCTTCGGGCCCGGAACTAAAAAACGAACGCTTCCCTGCTCTGCGGGGAAGCGTTTTTGTTTTGGGACACAACGCCTAAACCTGAAAGCGCCGGTCTTGGACAGCCAGATAGGCAAAGCGCTTCACCTCGCGGCGGCCACGCGTCACGGTATCGAGGACAAGGCCTGAGAATACCGAAATCACCGCTGTAATCATCAAAGCGCTGGCTAAAATGGCAGTCGGGAAGCGGGATACGAGGCCTGTTGCCAAGAACTCCATCACCACCGGAATGCCAAGTCCTAAGGCTATGAGCGCGAGTACAGCGCCTAGAAGACTAAAGACCGCCAAGGGGCGTTCCTCGCGCACGAACAAGCCAATGATGGAAACGATGCGTATGCCATCGCGAATGGTGTTTAGCTTGGAAATCGACCCCTCGGGTCGTTCGGCATAAGGGGTTGGTTGTTCCTTAATGGTCATGCGCAGCTCAAGGGCGTGAACCATCAGCTCTGTCTCAATCTCGAACCCACGCGAATGGGCCGGGAAAGACTTCACAAATCGGCGAGAAAAAATCTTATAGCCCGACAGCATGTCGGTGGTCATTTGGCCAAACACGGCACTGACCAAACCGGTCAACAAGCGATTGCCAAAGCGATGGCCGGGCCGATAGGCCTTCACCGCGGTGTCGACACGGGCACCATTAACCAGATCGGCATGGGTGGAGATCATCAGATCGATCAGTTTCGGGGCTGAAGGTGCGTGATACGTGGCGTCGCCATCAATCATCACGTAGATATCGGCCTCAATATCGGCAAACATCCGGCGAACAACTTCACCTTTTCCGGGGCGATCCTCGCGACGCACAATCGCGCCGGCGGCAACCGCGCGCTCAAATGT
>JBEAVQ010000108.1:0-7498 GCA_041160865.1 Pseudomonadota bacterium
GCCTTCTTGCTGGTTGGCGAGGTCTTCTGCGCTGTTGCGGGATTGGTCGGAAGGGGGCGTTTCGCCCAATTTCTCGGTCTGGTCCGACAAAGCCCGCTGTTGGCGCATCGCATCATCTATCGGCCCACCTTGGCCTTGCCCGTCTGCTTGACCAGAGGCCCCGGGTGCTCCGGGCTGAAGATTTTGCAGCAATTCATCCAACTGATCCAATTGCGATAAAGCATCTTCGCGGGAGCCAGAACTGCCGGACTCTTCTAACTCCCGCAAGCGATCTTCCAAATCGCCTGCACTGATCTGCGGGCCAGATGGGCCTTGCTCGCCGCCTTCACCAGACGCACCTTGTTGCGCCAATTCCTGCAGGCGCTCGCCCACGGCTTCACGCAGCTCTTGGGTCAATTGCTGGATTTGCTCAGGTGGGGCACCTTGTTCGAGGGCTTGCTTTAAGGCCTCCCGCGCGGCGGCGACCTTCTGTTGCGCTGGGGTCTGATTGCTGGCCTCAATTTGCATCGCCATTTGCCACAAGAGCGGGGCGACGCTGTGGGCGTCGGACACATCGCGCGCAATGCTTAAGCGCTCCAGAGCATAATGCAGGCTCAATTGCCCCAAATCGCTTAAGCCGAATTGCACCATGGTTTCAGCAATGGCGCGCAGATGGCGGGTGGCGTTTGCAATGCCCGGTGGTGCGCCTGGTTGCGGGTCACTTAGGTCAAGTTTTATGGGGCCGAGATTGAGGACATCTGAAACTGAAGCCCCATTCTCCAAAGGCTCAAACAGCGTGGCAAAGCGCGGCAATGGCCTTTGATAGGGGCGCGCCTCCCGAAGGATCATCAAGCGGACTTCTTGTAGGGCCGCGGCTAGGCTGGATTGCCAAGTCCGTTCGGGCATCGTGAGCTTGGTTGGCTCTGAAACGCTTTCCTGGCCCAATCCGTCGCGCACCACGACTTGGGCTTCAACCTGCAAGCCCGCCAAAGCATGGTCGGCAACTTCGACAAAGACGCGTCTAGCCCCATTTTCGCCAGCTGTACCCTCCAACGGGATGGGCGTATCAAACACCGAGTGACCGGCCAGCCCTTCAGGGACCTTCACGGGGCGGATCCGCACAAAGGCGGCCGTCACCGCGTAGTCATCGCTGGCTTGAAACGCGACATCGAGCCGCCCTTTGGGGTCGATTTGTATGGGGTTAGGCAGTGTGAGCTGTGGCTTTTGATCGGCAATGGCTGCGATGTGCCACTGTGCCCGCGTACCGAGGCGATCCAGCTTAAGGGTGCCAGAGCGGGTGATTTCGATCTGGCCTTGCCACGCCGCCCCTTGAGCTGGGCTTAGGCGGGCGTTTAGGGATGGGCCCCTAAGCACCGGTGCCCCGCGAGCGCCATCAACCCGGGCTGTCACGCGCGAACCTATCGGCAGAGCGATTTCGCTGTGGCTGCGGTCCAACCGGATCAAAGGCAAGCCCGTGTAGCCGGGCGGTTCTGCCCAAACTTCGACAACCAGATCGCTGTCACCCATCAAGGGTGACAGATCAAACGTCAGTGCGCGTGCAGTTGCCATAGGGTTCAGCCAGCATAGTCCCAAAGCTGCAATCAACGACAAAGTCTTGGCAGCGTCTTGCCAGTATAGTTTGGGTTTCACGGTGTTGGATAAAGCGGCTGCCGCTTCGATAAGGCGGCGTTGGTGCCAAGACCACAGGGCATCATCGCCGCTAATGCGCCGATCTTCACCACCGGTCAGCGGGCGCAATTCCTGCAGGCCTGCTGCCTCTTCAAGGGCGCGCCCCGCTGCGTGCTCGCTCATCGGATGGAAGAGCTGCCAGCCGCGCCAGAATAGATAGGCGCTGAGGAGCCAAGCAAGGCCTGCCAAGGCTGATACAAGTGCCGCTGGCAGGCCTCCAGTTAGGCTGCCCGCCGCCCCCATGATCGCCAATAAAAATAAGGGCGGCCAAAGTGTCCGAAGCCCCTTAACTAGCGCATCCGCCCGCATCGTGCGCGCAATCGCGCGACGCGTTGCAAGGGGAGGGGTGGTTGGCGCTAACACTTGGTCCGTCTAGCACACTGACGGCTTGTTTGTGAATCGATTTGAACGTCAGAACCCAAGTTGATTTAGGGCTTGCTGGCGACAGGTTTTGGCTTGGCGGCAATGGCCTCTAATTGTGCCAGAAGACGGTCAGCATCGGGGGATGAGCCCTTGGCCACACGCGCCCATTGGACGGCTAGCTCAAGATTCTGTGGTGTGCCTTCAGCCTTGGCATTGACCAAGGCCCAGTAAAAGGCACCGTCCATGTCGCCGGCTTCAGCGGCGGTCTTAAACCATTGCGCGGCCCCTTTAAGATCGCGAGCCACGCCACGTCCTTGATACAACATCAGGCCATAATCCGCTGAGGCATCTGCACGACCAGCTTGAGCGGCTTGCTTGAGAAAGCCGATGGCCTTTAGCGGATCATCCATCGGGTCTGGATCCCCGTCGGCATAGAGAATTCCCGCTGCATAGGCCGCATCGGCATCGCCGTAGGCGGCAGCTTGCGCATAAATGCTCGCCGCGCGTGCGCGGTCTTTTGGTCCTGCCGCACCGGACAGAAATAAGTCACCCAAGGGGGCCAAAGCTTCTCTGCGCCCATTTGATGCTGCGCGCTGCAGCATGGTTAGCGCTTCACCCGGTGTCGATCCGCCTTTTCGGGCCAGCCCCAAGCGCGCCAGTCCCAACATGGCATCGCTATTGCCGCCCGTAACGGCGCGGCGATACCAGCGCGCCGCCGCTTCAGGTGTGGCGGTTTCAATTAGGCCTTGCTCATAGATAGAGCCAGCCAACGCTGCGGCCTTGGGATTGCCACGCGAGGCAAGATTTTCAGCTTGGCTGAGTGCATCGCGATACTGGCCTGCGCGTAGCGCTGATACGGCAGCCTCTAAAGCGCGTTGATCCGCCTCGGCTTCCAGTGCCACAGGGTTGGCGGTGGTGTTGGTTTGGGCAACCGCCAAAGTGGGCAGCGCGAGGGCGCAGGCCAACAAGGTAAGGCACGAACGTGTTAGGCACATGTCTCAAACATTTCCTTGAAAGCAGCACTGGCGGCAGCCGGGCCTTTTGGCCACGACCATACCCCAGCCGACACAGCCAAAAAGTCTGCCCCAGCTTTGATTAGGTCTGCCCCATTGTCTGGGGTGATGCCGCCTATGGCTACACACGGAATTTCCATAATCTCTTGCCACCAAGAAAGTATGTCCAGATTGGCCCGTGTTGGTGCCGCTTTTGTGGCAGTGTCGAAAAAGGCACCAAATGCGACATAGTCCGCCCCCGCTTCAGCAGCCTCCATCGCAAAATGGCGGCTGTCGTGACAGGTGACGCCAATGACCCCATCCTTACCAACCTGCTTTCTCGCTTGGTCAATAGTGCCATCGGACTGGCCAATATGAACGCCATCAGCCCCAGCTAGTTTGGCCAGATCTGCCCGGTCATTGACGAGACATGCTACACCCAAGTCTTGTGCCATTGGAAAGATTGCTGCTGCCGCAGCAAGAATTTCAGCATCCGTCGCTTCTTTCAGCCGCAATTGCAGGCAAGCCACATCGCCGACCTCAATAACCTCACGCAAGGACTTGGCAAACAGTTCCAGATTTTCGATTATAGGCGGCGTGATGAGATAGAGGCGCGCTTTTGGACGGTCCGACACGAATGATTGGCTCCTAAATGATCGATTGGGCAGAACAGATGTCGGACAGATGCCGACATTGTGAGATGCACAACCACTGAGAAACAGGCACATGACGCGCCTTAAACGATTTCAGAGATGTCTATGACCCAAGCCACGCCTCCCGCCAAGCCTGTCCCCAACACCCAGCGCGGTTTCCTAGCTTGGGTCGAGCGGGTCGGGAACCTTTTGCCTGATCCTGTGATGATCTTTGTCTGGTTGATCGGCTTCCTGATGGTGCTGTCGGTTATTGGGTCGGCGCTGGGCTGGTCGGCATCCTTGCCGTTTGCAGGTGAGAAGCCACCCAGTGGTGCGGTTTTGAAAGACGGGCTTCTGACCTTTGACGCTACCAGTCTGTTCACCGAAGACAATCTGAAGAAGCTGATTGTCGATATGCCACGCACATTGACGAGCTTTGCGCCGCTGGGTGTCGTTTTGGTCGTGATGCTGGGGGCCTCGGTGGCAGAGCGCGCTGGCCTATTCAGCGCCTTGATCCGCAACAGCTTGCGCGATTTGCCTCGGGCCTTTCTAACCCCTGTGGTTTGCTTGATTGGCATGACCAGCCATCATGCGTCGGACGCGGGCTATGTGGTTTTCATTCCTTTGTGCGGTTTGGTTTATGCAGCCGCAGGCCGTCACCCGCTGGTGGGCATCGCGGCGGCTTTTGCGGCCGTCTCCGGGGGCTTTGCCGGCAATATCACCCCAGGCCAGCTTGATGTGCTTTTGTTCGGCTTCACCCAAGAAGCGGCCCGCATCATTGACCCGACTTGGACGATGAACCCCTTGGGCAATTGGTGGTTTATTCTGGCGATCGTCGTCCTGTTCACGCCTATCATCTGGTTCATAACCGACCGGTTGTTGGAACCGCGTTTAGGGCCTTGGACCGGTAACCCCGATGATGATTTGAAGGCTGAATTGACAAAATCTGTTGTTACACCCGATGAAAAGCGGGGCCTTGCTTGGGCTGGCCTATCGGCCCTTGTGGTGATCGCGGTTTTTGCTGCTTTGTCCTTGTGGCCCGGTTTCACCCCGCTAATTGATGATAGTCAGAAGGGCACTGCCCAGCTGCAACCCTTCTATCAGGGCCTGATAGCAGCCTTCACGCTGATCTTCTTGCTCGGTGGTATTGCCTTTGGCATCTCGGTTAAGTCGATCAGTTCCTCGTCAGATGTGGTATCCATGATGAATGAGGGCATTCGGTCGCTGGCCCCTTATATCGTCTTTGCCTTCTTTGCCGCCCACTTCATTGCTATGTTCAGTTGGTCGAACTTAGGCCCAATCGCCGCGATCAATGGGGCGGCAGCTTTGAAAGAGCTCAGCCTGCCAGCGCCGTTCCTGCTAGTCTGCGTACAAGCCTTCTCGTCCTTCTTAGACCTGTTCATTGGTTCGGCTTCGGCCAAATGGAGTGCGATGGCACCCGTTGTCGTGCCGATGTTCATGCTACTTGGCATCTCGCCGGAAATGACAACGGCGGCTTACCGGATGGGTGACAGCTATACCAATATCGCAACACCCTTGATGTCCTATTTCCCGCTCGTCCTCGCTTTCTGTCGGCGGTGGGACAAGAATGTCGGCGTTGGCACGCTTTTGTCCATGATGTTGCCGTTTGCGGCAGCGTTCATGGTCGCAGGCATGGCGATGACAGCGGCTTGGGTCTATTTCGACTGGCCATTGGGCCCTGGCGCTTCTGTCCACTACAGCCTGCCCGGTGCCAAGTAGCGCCGAGATCAGGCGCGCTGAAATGGATAGAAGTCTGACCCAAGTCTCATGATCTGGGTCAGCTCGTCCAAGGCCGTGTGCCCTTCGTACAATAAGCTGGGATCGGCCAAGTCATCGGGTCCCAAGGTCTCACGATAATGGCAGTTCACCCAAGCGACTAGGTCCTCATAGAGCGCCGCATCAAGCACAGCCCGTGCGCTGACCGCCTGTAGCTTGGCGTCATCTAGCACCACCCGCAACCGCAAGCAGGCCGGCCCGCCGCCATTGCGCATGGACTGGCGGACGTCGACGAACTGAACCCGACCAATCGGTCCATTGCTGGCCACCAGCTTTTCCAAATAAGCATTGGTCGCCGCATTTTCGCGACACTCCTCCGGCGCGATCAGGACCAAACGGTCTTCGCCCGGCATGGACAGCAACTGGCTATTGAACAAATAGGATTTGATCGCGTCCGCTAAGGGCACTTCAGCCTCGAGCACTTCGACGATAGCCACTTCCATCAAGCCATCACAGGCGCGCTTGATCGCCTCATAGGCCCCCAGCCGATCTTCGAACGCATGCTCGTGACAGAAAAGAACCTGAAGGCTCGCTACGGCCACCACGTCATTATGGAAGGCTCCAGCCTCAATGGCTTTCCGGCTTTGCTGCAGATGCAAGACATGCTCAGAAGCAAGGCCATGGCGACGGGCGATGGCTTCACCGGTTTGCAAGGTCTGGCGGGCTGGAAAGCGGGTTTCTTGTTGGCCAAAGCCATTGCGGCCCCAGACAAAAATCTCCACCCCAGCTTCGCCGTGGCTGGCACACAGGCGCATGTGATTGGCCGCGCCCTCATCGGCAAACAAGGGCTGATAGGGCAGGGCCTTGTGAACGGCAAAGTGGTCTGTATCCGAAAATATCGCCCTCAAGCTGCGTTCGGTTTGGCTCGCCTCCAGCGCGCGATGCGGCATAGTCAAAAGGTTGGCTGGGCTGAAATGCAGGCGGCCATCGCTACAGTCTGCTGACGGCGATACGGTAGCGGCATTGGCCGCCCACATCTGCGCGGAGGAGGAGACATTGCGCACGAGCGCGGGGTCTGCCTTCCAAGCTTGCGCTAGAATTTCTGCGTCTGACCCCGAAAAGCCAATCGCTTTCAGGGTGGGTAGGTGTGGGCGTTCATGGGGTGGCAATAGCCCTTGAACCAAACCGGAATCGGCTAGTCTCTTAGCCTTGGCAAGGCCTTGGAGGGCACCTTCCTTAGGGCGCGAGACGGCGGCCGCATTTGCCGCTGAGGCCAGATTGCCAGCGCTGAGCCCGCCGTAATTGTGGGTTAAGCCAACCAAACCATCAAAATTTGCTTCAAACGCCAAGACCAACCCCTTTGTTGTCATCGGCACGGGCTATAGACATAGGCTTTGGTGTCAAGCCTGTTGTGCCAGCACTTTGGCCTGTGATGAACGGTCTCCCCGAACCATAAGCCAGAGGCCGATGACCAGATTGCTGAGCAGCGTCACCGCGAAAGCGACTGAGCTCGGGATATCCGTCTCGGGCCAGCCCAACGCCATGACGGAGCTTACCAAGAAGAGTATAGCACCCAACATCGCGATGGCGGATAATAGGCGCGGCAGGCTGCGCGCTTGGAACAAAAAGTAGAACCCAATCAGCGTTGCCAAGGCCAATCCAATGGCACCTAAATCAAAGGCTGCATTGGCGGTATCTCGCAACAAGCGATGCAGCGCTTCTGCCCCCGGCGCGCCCAAGAGACTGGGCTGTGTCTGATTGTCTACCAAGGCAAAGCGGATCGCCCAAGTTACTGCTGAGCTGATCGCTTCAAACAACCGCCAGCCCAGAACCAGTCCGGCGCCTAAACGGCTGATCGGCGCAATCCAGAGCGCAAAACTGACCGCGAGACCAACGCTTAAGATACTCGAGGCGCTATAGCTTAAAAGGGCTAGGCGATAGAGCCCTTCACTTTGGGCCATCTTGATGCCTGTGGCCGCAAAGTCCCCCGATACGACAAAGCTATTGGCGATCTGAAAGCCTGCCATATGGGTGACGGTCACCAGGAAAAGTAGAGGGCCCGTAAGTCGCGCAGGGGTCCAGAATTGAGAATTTGCGGTCATGGGA
>JBEAVQ010000186.1:0-3252 GCA_041160865.1 Pseudomonadota bacterium
GTTACCGTGCGCAAAACCGGCGCGCGCGTGCCCTTCGACGCCGCTCACTTGAGCGAGATTTTTCATTGGTGTGTGTATTTCGTAAGCGTCGTGTTGAGCCCCCGTTCAAAGGACGGCCCCGTAATTGGCTTTGCCCCAGATCCAGCCCGACCTTGGTATTTGATTTGGCCCAGCTTGTTTCTGGCGGGCGGTCGCGCTGCCCGCACAGGCGAACCCCCGCAGCTTTGGATGCATTTTGAGGACAGAACGCATAGCGAGCCAGTAAGCTTGCCAGATGATGGCGTGCCCCGCTGGAACTTCGATGCCCATGATCTAAGCAAATCGCGCGTCGCTCAGGCTTTTGAAGAAGCTTTTGGGTATAGTTTGGCGCTTGATCCCCGAACGGGTAATGGCCTCGCCGTTGAAAAAGGTGAGGACAATGGCATTCATGACGGACGGATCGTCACCACGCCTTGTGAGCCCAAGCCCTGCAAAGTCTATCAGAAGCTGATTGATAATCGCGGCGCGGACGGCTTGATAGAAGACTTGCGGACCCCAACTGTCGGCGGTGTGCCCGCTCTGGTCTATATCAAACGCCGACCTGAACAGGTGCGGTTTTCCAACGATAACACCCAATGCTGGCTTCGCAGTGTGGATGAGATATTCTCAAGTGAAGAGACTGCAGCCATCACGCGCTTTTGTCAGATTTTGAAGCTTGATTGGGGTGGACTGGATATCTTGCGCGACCGGACCAGTGGTTTGATCTATATAGTAGATGCAAATCGCACAGACATGGGCCCGCCAATCGCGCTACCCTTATCAGATAAACTAAAAAGCACTTATATTCTGGGCTCTGCCTTGAAACTAAGTTGCGAGAACGTCCGGCTGCGCGCTGGTGGAGGCATATGATGGCTGTTGCGATTCCTTTTGTCCGCGACATCAAATTTGAGTATGGACGTGTTGAGCAGGTTAGCCCGCTGATCCGTCGGGTTATTGCTAATAACCCAGGCCCGTTCACCTTCACTGGCACAGGCGTTTATATCATTGGACATGGCGATGTGTGCGTCATTGATCCGGGTCCGGATTTAGCAGATCATTTTGAAGCCCTAAAACAAGCCTTGGAGGGCGAGACCGTCAGCCATGTCCTCGTCACCCATTCCCATATGGACCACAGCCCCTTGGCCCATCCTTTGGCGCGTTGGGCGGGTTGTTCAGTTCTAGCTTCCGGCGAAATCGCCCTGCCAACGCAGTCTGAAGTGCGCCTAGAGGCAGGAGACGACACGCGCTTCCGTCCTGATTCTGCGCTGAATGATGGAACCTTAATCGAAGGCGATGGCTGGACCATCGAAGCAATAGCCACACCGGGCCATACGTCTGGCCACATGTGCTACGCTTTGCTAGAAGAAAATTGCCTATTCTCTGGTGACCACATCATGGGGTGGTCGACAACAGTCATCAGTCCGCCAGATGGGGATATGGACGCCTATCTGAACAGCCTTGAAAAAATTGCCGCACGGGAATTTGCGACGATTTGGCCAACCCACGGTCCCCCAATTACCAACCCTGCCCCGTTTGTAGCTGCCTATCGCGACCACCGCATTGATCGGGAAGACCAAATTCTAGCGTGCCTCGCTTCAGGGCACGACAAAGTAAAAGACATGGTGCCTGTCATGTACGCGTCGGTCGATCAAAGACTGTGGCCAGCTGCTTGCCACTCGGTGATGGCACATATGAGCCGATTGGTTAAAATTGGTCGGGTCGCATGCGAAGGCGAACCCAATATGGACGCAAGCTTTCAGTTAGTCTGAGAGGGGTAAACTTGTCTCAGAAGTTGGGAATGGTGCGCTTTTCGCCATTGGGATGAACAATGACGATCGTCTGACGTTCATATTCCAAATTGGCCTGAAGTTCGCGTAATCTATCTTCATCGCCTGCTAGGATGTTGGTATAGCGCCATTTTGTGCCGTCGTGGAAAACCACATAGCCGCACACATTGGTCTGGCATTCTGCCTTTTTGATGAGTTCACCATAGCCTTCAATCAAAGGCGGATTTCGCTCATCGAACATCTTCGCGCGGACGCGAAAGCCCCAAACAACTACAACGTCAACCGGGCGGTCTGAAGCCGATGCGGTTGAGGAAGCGCCAATGGCCGGGGATTCGGCTGCTTCACCTGTTTTTGCCGCAGCGCTTGTAGCCTTACCCGCTGCTGCGTGGCTGGTTGTCGCTACGCCAAACGCTGAAGCCGCAAGCACAGATGCGCTGATTACAGAAGTCATTTTCATTACAAATTTGATCCCACTAAGCACAATGGGAGTCAATTACCGATCTGTAATTTAGCTCTCTAGGGCCGTAAGCAGGGCTTCAATGCGCTTTGCATTGACACCTAAATCAGAAACGCCAACGCGGCTTACAGAGCGCATGTCAACCATAGAGCCTTAAAGCCAAACCAAAAGCTCTCGACACTGGCCTCTAGGCGCAACTTAGCAGGATCTTGTGTGACGACGGTCCAGCCCTTAGCCTTCATCGCGGCTTCAGCCTTTTTGTAAGCATCAGCGGGTGACGTGGTGGCGAGCTTCAGCGTTTTGATCTCGGGGTAGGCGTCAGCCTGAATCTGATCTAATGATCGGCCCGACCAAGGAGACAAGCGCTCTTTGTTAAAAGGCACAGTCGCGTCTTTTGGAGCCAAAATCGGATTGGACTTAGCCCCACGTGCTGTCATCACGGTGCCCGAAAAGGTCAAAGGATTAGCAGGATTGGTCGAGATATCGTGGATGGGGGGCACGGCGCGGGCGGCAGATATCGCCGAGAAGGCCATACCAGCGGCGCCAAGGGCCACAACCCACATAAAGCCCAACGCCGCAAATCCTGAGCGCGGTTTGATGAAGACGACAAGGAGACTGGTGATAAAGGTCAAGACGATCAGAATGCCGATCAAGGGCACACCCATCCCGCCAATCATCTTCACAAGGCCGATGGTCCAAGGCCACAGGCCAAATTTGGTGCCAAGGGCTGCCACCACAAACCAGATTGGAACAAAAATGGCCAAAGCCACACCAATCATCAAAACGATGTTGCGGGTTTTTGCGAAACGAGATTGCGGCTCGGCCATTTTATGCTCCTCAAGGGGCCAGCAGCGGCTGTGGCCTTTTGCAGCTACGTTAGAGTGCCGCCAGCCAGAGGTAAAGGCGCGATGGGCCAGAACAGGCGTCGTTCTGGCCCATCAAACTGTGATTACGATGCTTTTGCGGTTGGCAAATCGTAATTGGCAAAGG
>JBEAVQ010000109.1:0-7426 GCA_041160865.1 Pseudomonadota bacterium
CCCACACACACACCACCCGCAGCGCTGACTAATTGCCTCAGCTCGCGGCACAGACTATGGCAGAGCATCAAAGAGAAGGTGATCGCCATGCGCATGTCGCGCTATTTCCTGCCTGTTACAAAAGAAACCCCAGCCAACGCCGAAATCGTGTCGCACAAGCTGATGCTACGCACTGGCATGATCAAGCAACATTCCGCCGGTATCTATTCCTGGCTGCCTTTGGGCTTGAAAGTCTTGCAAAAGATTGAGGCCATTGTGCGCGAGGAGCAAAACTGTTCTGGCGCGCTGGAAGTCTTGATGCCGACGATGCAAGGGGCAGACTTATGGCGCGAAAGTGGCCGCTATGATGCCTATGGCGCAGAAATGTTGCGCATTACTGACAGGCATGAGCGTGATTTGTTGTTTGGGCCCACCGCCGAAGAAGTCGTGACCGATATCTTCCGCAATCATGTGCGCTCCTACAAGGAATTGCCGCTGAACCTCTATAACATCCAGTGGAAGTTCCGCGATGAAGTCCGCCCCCGCTTTGGCGTGATGCGCGGGCGCGAATTCTTGATGAAGGACGCCTATAGCTTTGACCTCGATGAAGCAGGCGCCCGCGATGCCTATAACAAGATGTTTCTGGCCTATCTGAAAACGTTCCAGCGCTTGGGTCTGCAAGCCGTGCCAATGCGCGCCGATACAGGGCCCATCGGTGGCGATTTAAGCCATGAGTTTTTGGTGCTCGCGCCCACAGGCGAAAGCGGCGTCTTCTATGATGCTGTTTATGACGAGACCGACTGGGCCGGCATGGACATCAGCTTCGACAACAATGACGCAGCGCGGGCCAATCGCGCTGAAACCGTGTCGCGCATCGTGAAAGCCTATGCGGCAACCGACGAAATCCATGATGAGGGCCGCTTTGAGAGCGAAGTGCCGACGGACCGCCGCCGCCACGGCCGCGGGATCGAAGTGGGCCATATCTTCTTCTTTGGCACCAAATATTCCGCGCCCATGAATGCCAAAGTCTCTGGCCCAGATGGCAAGGACGTTTTGGTGCAAATGGGCTCTTACGGTATTGGCGTGTCGCGTCTGGTCGGGGCGATTATTGAAGCCAGCCATGACGAGAACGGTATCATTTGGCCAGATGCTGTCGCTCCGTTTGATGTTGGCGTCATCAGCTTGCGCCCCGGCGATGAAGCCGTCGATGCCGCCTGTGAACAGGCCTACCAGACCCTCTTAAAGGCTGGCATGGACCCGCTTTATGACGATAGCCAAGACCGGCCCGGGGCGAAATTTGCCACCATGGATTTGATCGGTGTACCCACCCAATTGATCGTGGGGCCAAAGGGCCTTGCCAATGGTCTGGTTGAGGTCAAGGACCGCAAGACTGGAACCAAGGAAGAAGTGTCCTTGGAAAGCGCGCTGTCACGCTTGACCGCTAAGGCGTCGGTATGACAGCTGGTGGCGCGGGGCCTTTTGGCATGTGGGAGCGTACGCTGGCCGCACGCTATTTGCGGGCCCGGCGTGAAGATGGCGGGGTCGCACTGATTTCGCTGATCAGCTTTATCGGCATATTTCTGGCCGTCGCCGTCCTCATCATTGTGATGAGTGTGATGAATGGCTTTCGCGCTGAGCTCTTGGGCCGCATTCTGGGCGTCAACGGCCATGTCTTTGTCGATGTGCGCAATATGCCTATTCCGGAAGCCCGCGCTATTGTGGCTAAAGCTAAGGCTTTGCCCGGTGTTACTGATGTGATGGCCAAGATTGACGGCCAAGTCATGGCTGTCGGTCAAGGCGGAAACCTAGCCCGCGGTGCCGTGGTGACCGGCCTAGCGGCCTCAGATCTCAGCAAGCTCAAAATCGTCTCGGGCAATCTGGTCGGCGGAAACCTCAAGACCTGGGGGACGGGCGAGTATGGCGGCGACGAGATTGCCATGGGCTCTCGCCTTGCAGAAGCCTTAGGCGTTTTACCGGGGGATTCGGTTCAGCTCATCTCGCCACAAGGGGCTTCGACGCCCTTTGGCACCACCCCGCGTATCAAGGACTACACCGTCTCTGCCATCTTCGACATTGGCATGAGCGAGTATGACGCAACCTTTATCTATATGCCGATTGAGCAGGCCCAATTATTCTTCTCAAAGGAAACTAGTTGGGACACGATCGAACTGCGGATGCAGGATCCTGATAAAGCCGACCTTTTGGCGCTGGAAGTCGCGAAATTTAGCCAAAACCGTTACGTAACCGACTGGCGGCAGCAATCAGAAAGCCTCGTCTCGGCTTTGCAGATTGAGCGCAATGTGATGCGCTTGATCCTGATGCTGATTGTCGCAATTGCTGCGATGAACATCATCTCTGGCCTTGTCATGCTGGTGAAGAATAAGGGCCGTGATATCGCCATTCTGCGCACCATGGGGGCCTCGCGAGCCTCGATCATGCGGGTGTTCATGATGTCTGGGGCCAGTGTCGGTATTTTGGCGACAATGGCCGGAGCTATTGGCGGGACTTTGTTCTGTCTCAATATCGGCACCATTCAAAAGGTCGTCGAGTTTGTGTTTGGCCCGGTCTTCAATGCAGACATCTATTTCTTGAGCCAGATCCCCGCGAAAGTGGAATGGCACGAAGTGATCACCACGGCCTTGTTCGCAGCCATCGCGAGTGTTGTGGCCACCCTGCCACCGTCTTGGCGTGCCTCCAAGCTCGATCCAGTGGAGGCGCTTCGCTATGAGTAGCCCTGTTCTCCGCCTGACCGACCTTCGCCGCGTCTATCAAACCCGCGCAGGCGAGCTCGAAGTCCTCAAAGGTGCCAATCTCACCATTATGCCGGGCGAGATCGTTGCCCTGATTGGCCCCTCAGGCTCTGGCAAGTCATCGCTTCTCCATGCGGCTGGCCTGTTAGAGGCCGCCCAAGGTGGCACGGTGGAGCTGGTTGGTATTGATGCAACAAAACTGCCCGATGCTGCCCGCACGGCTTTGCGCCGCACCGCGCTAGGATTTGTCTATCAATTTCACCATTTGCTGCCGGAGTTTAGCGCGGTCGACAACGTCGCTTTGCCACAATGGATTGCCGGCGTGGGTCCAACCGAGGCGCAAGCCCGGGCAGAGCAACTCTTGGATATGATGGGCCTAGCGGACCGCAAGTTACATCAACCTGGCCAACTATCGGGCGGGGAGCAGCAGCGCGTAGCGATTGCGCGTGCACTTGCCAATCAACCCGCCCTCCTGATTGCGGATGAGCCTACTGGCAACCTAGACCCCGCTACCTCCAGCTTTGTGTTCGACACCTTCCGCAAAGCGACACGGGAGGAGGGGAGCTCTGCATTGGTTGCTACCCATAACCTTGATTTAGCACGGCAAATGGACCGCGTGTTCCGCATCGAATGCGGTCTTTTGGTGCAGGACTAGAGCCCTCAGTCTTTGTTCCATCGTTCTGCAAAAACCCTCTTGTCATGAGAACAAAACAAGAATAGAACGAACAAAGAACAAAGTAGGTGTAATATGGCCCAACTTCAAGACGCAGCCGCTTTCGCAGCAATTATTGCTTTCACCCTAATGGCTTGGGGTTGGGGCGCTGTCATCGGTTGAGGATGGCTTCAAGATTTCTGTCGGCGAGGGCTGACAGAGCATCAAGAGTCCTGTCAGACTAAGTCCCTCTTTGGTGGTGATTCAGTCGACGGATTCAGGTGGCCCTATGGCAGATACTACTCTTTCAGGCGGCACGTTCTCTGGGAGTGATCAGAGTGCGGGGAGCGTCGCTTTGACGGGGTCTGCGGGGGCGTCGCAAGCGGGAAGACCAGCATTAGCTGGTCCTGGATTTGTGCATTTGCGGGTTCGATCCGCCTATTCGCTGCTCGATGGCGCGATGACGGTGAAGAAGCTCGCGGGCTTTGCCGCCAAGGCGGGGTGTGTCGCTGTCGGTATCTCGGATCCGAACTTATTTGGCGCGCTCGAGTTTTCAGAAGCTTTGGCAGAAAAGGGCATTCAGCCCATTATGGGTTTGACGCTGCCGGTATCCTTCCTCAGTCAAAAGCCCGGTGCGGCGGCCGGTCCAGATGGCTGTTTGGCACTTATCGCGCAGAATGAGGTTGGCTGGGCCAATCTGATGGCACTTTCCAGCCTGTCCTTTCTAGAGGTTCCGGCTGGGAGCCTCCCTCATGTCAACTTGCAGAAAGTATTGGACCATAGTGTAGGCGTGATCTGCCTCACCGGCGGGCGAGAAGGGCTTCTGTCTCGCGCACTGCTCGCCAATTTAAAGTCCGAAGCCGACATGTTGCTGCGCCAACTGGCCATGGCGTTTCCAGATCGGCTTTACATCGAATTACAGCGCCACGGCATTGCCGATGAGGCAGAGATTGAGCCGCTTCTGGTTGATCTAGCCTATCAAGGCAATCTTCCGCTGGTTGCAACCAATGACGTGCGCTTTGACAGCCCAGAGCGGCATCGCGCCCAAGATATTCTGATGTGCATCGGCCAAGCCACCCGCGTAGCCGATGACAAGCGCGAGCGTGTGTCGGCCAACCATTGCTTCCGCAGTGAAGCAGATATGGTGGCTCTGTTTGCGGACTTGCCCGAGGCTTTAGCCAATAGCGTGGACATTGCCCGGCGTTGTGCTGTGCGCCCGCTCATGCGCGCGCCCATCCTGCCGCGCTTTACCACAGCCGAAGGGCGCGATGAGCCGGAGGAATTGGCAAGCCAAGCCCGTCAAGGTCTTGAAGCGCGCCTCGCCAAGCGGCCACCCGTCGTAGCGCGCGAAATCTATGATCAGCGGTTGGAACACGAAATCAATGTGATCAACCGCATGGGGTTTGCGGGTTACTTTTTGATCGTTGCGGACTTCATCAAATGGTCAAAGGAGAACAACATCCCCGTTGGCCCTGGGCGGGGGTCTGGTGCAGGCTCGCTTGTCGCGTACTCGCTGACCATCACCGATCTCGATCCACTCGCCTTTGGCCTTTTGTTTGAGCGCTTCTTGAACCCAGAACGCGTCTCCATGCCCGACTTCGATATCGATTTCTGTCAGGAGAAGCGGGATCAAGTCATTGATTATGTGCAAAAGAAATATGGCGCAGACCGGGTGGCGCAGATCATCACCTTCGGTACCTTACAGGCGCGGGCTGCGCTTCGCGATGTAGGTCGGGTCTTGGATATGTCTTACGGCCAAGTCGACCGACTGGCCAAAATGGTGCCGAACAATCCCGCGGCGCCCGTAACTTTGGCGCAAGCCATCAAGGACGAGCCGCGCCTACAGGAAGAGCGGTCGCGCGATGCCGATGTGCGCACGCTTCTAGATGCTGCGATTGAGTTGGAAGGCCTATACCGCAACGCCTCTACCCACGCAGCTGGCGTGGTGATTGGCGACCGGCCGCTGCACGAGCTTGTGCCGCTTTATAAGGACCCGCGCTCCAGCCTGCCTGCCACCCAGTTCAACATGAAATGGGTGGAGCCTGCGGGCCTTGTGAAGTTCGACTTCTTGGGCCTGAAGACGCTGACGGTTATCCAGCGCGCGTTAGACTTTCTGAAAGCCCGCGACATTGTGGTTGATCTCGACACGTTGCCATTTGATGACCCCAAAACCTACGAGCTCTTGGCTTCTGGTAAGACGATGGGCGTGTTCCAGTTGGAAAGCCAAGGCATGCGCGATACGTTGCGCAAGATGCGGGCAGATACTTTGGACGACATAATCGCTCTGATCTCGCTTTATCGCCCAGGTCCGATGAAAAATATCGAGACCTATTGTGATGTGAAGTTTGGTCGCAAAGATGCTGATTATCTGCATGAAAGCTTGGTCCAGGTCCTAAAAGAGACCCAGGGCGTCATCATTTATCAGGAACAGGTGATGCAGATCGCCCAGATCCTGTCTGGCTATTCTTTGGGTGAAGCAGACCTTTTGCGCCGCGCCATGGGTAAAAAGAAGCCTGAGGAAATGGCCAAGCAAAAGGACCGCTTTGTCAGCGGTGCCACCGAACGGGGCGTGGACGCAGAGCTTGCTGACCGCATCTTCGAATTGGTGAGTGAGTTTGCGGGCTATGGCTTCAACAAATCTCACGCAGCCGCTTATGCCGTGATCGCCTATCAGACCGCTTATCTGAAGGCCAATTATCCGGTCGAGTTTATGGCCGCGTCTATGTCGCTCGATATTGATGACACCGATAAGCTTGGTGCCTTCATGCAAGAAGCAAAAAGCATGAAGATCAAAGTGTTGTCGCCAGACCTGAATTATTCCGGCGCGGACTTTACCGTTCAAGACAATGCCATTCGCTATGCCCTTGGGGGCATTAAGTCGGTTGGCGTGGCAGCGATGGCGCAGCTTGTTGAAATCCGCCAGGCAGGCGGCAAGTTCAAATCTCTACATGATCTGGCCGAACGGGTTGATCCGCGCACTTTGGGCCGCCGGACATTGGAGACACTGGCTAAGGCCGGTGCCTTTGATTCCATTGAACCCAACCGTGCCTTGGTATTTGCCTCCTCCGATCAGTTGCTGGCCCATGCCAATGCGGCGGCGTCAGATCGGCAAAGCGCGCAAACCAGTCTGTTTGGCGACTCCGCCCCGCCGCCACGCGCACCCTTGCCGAGCGTGAAACCGTGGTCTGCGCAGGAACGTTTGGACAATGAGTTTGCAGCCCTTGGCCTATTCCTGTCGGGCCATCCGCTAGACGATTTGATCGAGGCTTTGCGGCGTAGGCAGACGGTTTTCTTCTCTGAAATCAATTCCAAGATGCAGGGCTCAGACGCGATATTCCGCATGGCGGGCGTTGTTCGCGCACGTAAAGAGCGCCCAGCACGCGATGGCGGTAAGTTTGCTTGGGTGACGTTGAGCGATCCAACGGGTGAATTTGAGGTGATGGTCATGCCGGAAACCCTCAACGAAGCCCGCGATTTTCTCGACCCTGGCACTTCGGTCAGTTTTCGGGCCAAGGCGCGTCTGCGCGATGGCGATTTGAAGCTGTCTGCCGAGAAGATCGAGCTTTTGGACCAAACCGACATGTCAGGATGTGCAGGGATTAAGGTGTTTTTGGCGCGCGGCGCGCCAATCGACGAATTGGCGCGTGTCACCGAAACGTTGCGCGGAGCAACCTCATCCAGCTTTGGCGAATTGCGCGTCGTCGTCGAACTCGCCGATGGCCGCGAGGTCGAAATTCAGGCCCCGGGTCGGTTTCCCATTGATGTCGCAGCGCGGCGGGCGTTGAAAAGCGCGTCTGGCGTGGATTTGGTGGCGGAGTTTTAGGGGACGTGTCTCCAAAAGATCAAGTTGGAATTGTCTTTTGCTAACGCCTGAACACTGTCGTGCAAGGAACGCACTTGAAAAAGGGAACGTGCAGAACGAATCCGCTTTGGGTGTTGCGAGCAGCAGCCATAAGCGATTACGATTCCATTACAGCCGTTTGGCATGCAAGCGCGAGCCAACCAGGCATCAGTCCAAAGCCCATGCCAACCGCTAACGAACTGC
>JBEAVQ010000187.1:0-2940 GCA_041160865.1 Pseudomonadota bacterium
TAAGATTGATAAAGCGCGGGCCTTGAAATGCCTGCTTCGCCCGCAACATCCTCCATCGAGGCACGCTTAAAGCCATAGCGCGCAAAGACGGCTAGAGCTGCACGTAAGATCTTTTCGCGGCGGGGATCGCCATTCAAACGTATTGACATTTGGTGATAATATTGTCAAATCGTCACAATGTCAATTTGTACTATGAAGGAATAGAAGCGATGGCGAGCAAGGGATTGGTGCTGGTTACGGGCGGATCTGGTTATATTGGCGGCTTCATCATCGCCCAACTTTTGGAAGCAGGCTATCAAGTCCGCACCACGATCCGTAATCTTGGCCGAGAGCCAGAGGTGCGTGAAGCGCTGAAAAAGCTAACCCCCAATTTGGATCATCTGACCTTTTTTGCTGCTGACCTTACCCGCGATGATGGCTGGGCTGAAGCCGTTGAAGGCATTGATTTCGTTCAGCATGTGGCCTCGCCTTTCCCCGCAATTATGCCCAAGGACGAGAATGAATTGATTGGCCCGGCCCGGGAAGGGGCTTTGCGGGCACTCCGTTTTGCCCGCGATGCAGGGGTAAAGCGGGTCGTGATGACCTCGTCCATGGCGGCCATCTCTTATGGTCAAAGCGGGCCACGCTCCAAGCCCTATACCGAAGCAGACTGGACAGACGAAACCAGCCCCGACACCGGGGCCTACATCCGCTCAAAAACTATTGCTGAGCGCGCAGCTTGGGACTTTATGAAGGCCGAAGGTGGCAAATTAGAGCTCAGCACCGTTAACCCAAGCGCCGTTCTGGGGCCAATCCTTGGACCAGACTTCTCCACCTCCATTCTTTTGGTGCAAAAGCTACTAAATGGCGACTTTCCCGGCAGCCCGCGCTTGGGCTTCTCGCTGGTGGATGTGCGCGACGTGGCTGACCTGCACATCCGCGCCATGACCCATGAAAAAGCCGCTGGTGAACGCTTTTTAGCGGCCTGCGACTTTTATTGGGTGGAAGATGTGGCGCGGGTTTTACGGGAAGATTTGGGAACTCAAGCCCGTAAAGCGCCTAATCGACGCCTCCCCAGCTGGCTCGTGCGGATCATCGCCAATTTCGATCCTGTTATCAGAGGGGTCGCCTTTGAGCTCGATAAGGAGCGGATGGCCGATAACACTAAGGCAAAAACCTTGCTGGGCTGGGCTCCCCGAGATGTGCGCACCTCAATCACCGACACGGCTCGCAGCCTGATCCGCGAAGGCATTGTGCGGGTTTGAAGCGACTTCGGCTTTACAAGGTCAGGGCCAACGCATCCAATTGATCGGCGGCGGCATTCCAGCCGGCTTCAAAGCCCATGGCTTCGTGTTGGGCCTTGGTTTCTTCATTCCAGTGCCGGGCACCCCACTCCATATGGGTGCCGCCATCTGGTGCGTCGCTTAAGATCACATAGCCTGTCATAAAAGGTGCGCCGGAGCCGGGCATCCAATCGCCGACATAAGCGTCGGTGAAAGTTTGCTTGTAACCGTTAATCACTTCAACATATTGGCCATGCATGGGATTTTCTTCCCCTGCCGGGCCATTCATCACGATATAGCTGGCACCACCTGGGCGCACGTCGATCTCGGCGATGGAAACCGTCCACGGCTTCGGGCAATACCATTGCTTGAGGAGCGCGCCCTCTGACCAGCAGCGCCAAACGTGAGCGCGCGGTGCTTGGAGATGCCGGATAATTTTGAGTGTGCGTTCGTCCGACATCTAGGCATCTCCTTCTTTCTTTGCACCCTTGAGAAGGGCAAAGACGGCCATGGAATGGCCATGACCCAGATCATGATGCTCTTTAAACCAAGCCACGATGGCACCCGCTTTGGTAGAGGGCGTAAGCACACCCGCTTCGGTCCATCCCTGCTCATCGGCTAAGCGGCGGAGGTCGGCAGGTGTCAGGCCCGTTCTTTTGTGGATGGTGTCGAGATAGGCTTGGAAGGACACGCTGCTTTGTTCCTAAAGTCGGACGTTGCACTAAGTCGGCTTCACGGTTCCCAGAAAACCAATTAGCAGCAGCAAAGCATAGGTGAGCCACACCCACAAGCGGGCACGGTCCATCACCCGACGAAGGGGGATCTCTGTCTCATCGCTGGAGCCTTTTTCAATGACAGCGAGCAAAAGTGGACCGATAGGGCGACCAGCAACGTCGATCAGGATTGCTGCACCAAAGATGGCAGCAAAGACAACCGCTTTTTGGCTCAACCAAATTTCAGTCAGGGGTCCCCAACCCAGCAACGAAGTGATGCCGATGCCCGCATAAAAGGCGGTAATGGCAAGCTTTAGCCAGAACTCAATTTGTTTCAGTTGCGGCACAATTGGTCGCCCAGTCATCATATGGATCGACCAGGTCAGGCCCATCCAAACCGCGCCAACAAGCCAAGCCAGCCATGTCACAGACAGCGGCACCATCACGACCCAAGCCGTGCGTGGCCCCATATCGACGACGCCTAACAGTCGTAAAATCTCCAACCTTGTTGCCAAAGGCTTTGCCCGATTGCGAAAGGCTGAGCCCAAAATCGCAACGCCAAGGTCGCCGCCGAGCCAGAAGACAAAAGCCAAAACATGGACATAAACAAGTACGTCATAGAGGCCCATGTTAACTCCTCAGGCGCGTGGGCAAAGAATGCGACTTACTTCACACGCCGCTCTTTGATGCAAGTGCGCTTGACCAGTCTATCTTCTTCAAACCAATGCCACGTGCGGCCACGATCATTGCCGTCGTCGGACAATTGGATCATCTCATACAAATAAGCGCCGGGGCTGTCTTTGCGCGTCCAAGTTAGCACGACGGTCTTGTCGTCAATCTCCCAAGCCCGGCCAAAGATGCGTTCAGTGTCCCACCAAATCTGCTTGTCTTTATAGGTTGCTGGGAAATGGATTTCTTCGCGGCGACCATCGGGCCACGTGTAGGTATTGATCTGATAATAGGGA
>JBEAVQ010000188.1:0-4196 GCA_041160865.1 Pseudomonadota bacterium
ATCCTTGGTTTCGGTGCATGCTTTCAATTGCCGGTGGTGCAAGTCCTGCTGGGTCGAGCGGGCATTGTGGACGGGCAGACGTGGCTTGAGAATGGCCGCTATGCGATCTTTGGGATTTTCGTCGTCGCCGCCATTGTTACGCCACCGGATGTCATCAGCCAGTTTTCTTTGGCCATTCCTTTGATTATCCTGTATTACATGGGCGCGTTTCTGGTGAAATTGGGCGATCCCAAGGATGCGACACCAAGCTAAAATTTAGCGCTTTCGCCTCGTGACACCGCGCGGGGGGCCACCTGTCTTACGGACAGGCGTTGTGCCACGCGCAGGGCCGCGCATCGCCCGACGTGCCGGCACAGGACCAACTTTCGGCTGGCTTACAATTTCAAACAGGAGCCCGCCAGAGACAGGTGTCGCTTCCAACAACCTAACGCGGACCTTAGCACCCAATTCCCAGCGGTCGCCGGTTTCTGCGCCGATAAGCGCATGTCCAGCCTCGTCATGATGGAAGTACTCGCTGCCTAACCGCATGACAGGCACCAGCCCATCGCCGCCAGTCTCTTCAAGGCGGACAAAGACGCCAAACCGGTTGACGCTGGTAATGCGGGCCTCAAACGTGGCACCAACCCGTTCAGACAGGAAGGCGGCAACATAGCGGTCTGTCGCTTCGCGTTCAGCGGCCATGCCGCGCCGTTCCGTCGCGGTGATAGCCTCTGCGACCTTTTTGAGCTGTTCAGCGCTCGTCTTTTTCAAACCATCTTCGCCAAAACCTAATGAACTGATCAGGGCGCGATGGACGATCAGGTCGGCATAACGACGAATGGGCGAGGTGAAGTGCGCATATTTGCGCAAGTTGAGGCCAAAGTGCCCCAGATTGTCTGTGTCATAAATCGCCTGAGCCTGCGTGCGAAGGACGATCTCATTGATCATTTCGGCATGTTCAGTCGGTGCGGCTAATTCCAGCACCCGATTAAAGCGTGCGGGGCTGGGCGGTTGGCCTTTTGCCCATTTCATATTCACTGTAGCTAGAAAATCGCCCAAGGCAGCGAGCTTGGTTTCACTCGGCTGATCATGGACGCGGTAGATTAAGGGCGAACGCTTATCCTCCAACGTCTCTGCAGCACAGACATTGGAGAGGATCATCATTTCTTCAATCAGGCGGTGGGCATCAAAGCGCTCGCGCAAACCAATCGACAGAACTTTGCCTTCGGGCGACAGGATGATTTTACGCTCTGGGCTGCTGATCTCCAAAGGTTCACGCTGATCGCGTGCCTTTTCCAGTGTGCGATAGGCTGCCCACAAGGGCTGCAGCACGGGGTCGAGCAAGGGGGCTGTCATCGCATCTGGCATGCCATCAATGGCCATTTGCGCCTGAGTATAGGTGAGGCTGGCTGCACTCTTCATCAAGCCACGCAAGAACCGATGACTTTGCTTGTGGCCGCCGGCATCAATCTCGATCTCCAGTGCCAAACAAGGCCGTTCGACCCCGTCCATCAGCGAGCATAAGTCAGCCGACAAACGCTCTGGCAACATCGGCACAACCCGGTCTGGGAAATACACAGAGTTGCCGCGCATCAGCGCGCCTTCATCAAGGGCAGAGCCCGGCGTGACATAGTGTGCAACGTCGGCGATGGCGACCAAAATCTTGTGGCCACCGCCTGGCAAGGCTTCGGCGTAGACCGCGTCATCATGGTCACGCGCGTCATCTGGGTCGATGGTCACCAAGGGGATGTGGCGTAAATCCTCGCGCGCGCCTAATGGCGCAGGGCCTGCGCTTGCCGCTTCTTCTTCCTCTTCAGAGGTAAAGCCCATCGGAATATTATGGGCGGCAATCGCCAGAATAGAGGCCGCTTTCGGGTTTTCGTTGTTGCCGAAAATCTCAATGATTTCAAAATCTCAATGATTTCCGCCTTCTTCGGGCCGTATCCACGATGGGGTAACAAGCGTGCCGCAACCAAATCACCATTGCGCGCGCTCTTGGCATGCTCTGGCAGGATCATCAATTCGTGGCGTTGCTTCTTATCTGCAGGTACCAGCCTGCCACCACCAGAGCCTGTTTGGCCAGGGCGCACATCTGCCGCCATAAAGACGCCAAATACACGTTCGATGACCCGACCAAGGCGCTTGATGATTTGGACTTCATACTCGCCTTCATTGGTCAAGCGTGTCTTGCCAATGACGCGATCCCCAACACCGGGGGGCGGACCTTCTTGGCGCACGTGCGATCGGGTGCTAGCGAGGCGCACCAGCGGGCCATAAAGCTCATCCTCACGCCCAACCGCGCGGGCCATCAAGTCGCCTTGTCTATCAATCTCGATCAGTTGGAACATGCCGCCTTCAGGGGGCACGGTGCGGCTGGCAACTTCCTTGCGACCTGTTTTAGCAATCGCACCTTCATCGGCCAATTCACGCAGGATCGCTTTCAAAGCCCGGCGATCATTACCCTTGACGCCAAAAGCGATGGCGATTTCTCGCGGGCCAATCGCCGTCTTGGCTTCGTTCAGAAAGGCCAGCAAGGTAGCTTTGTCTGGCACACCCAACGCCGGACGGGTCACCGTCTTTCTGGGTGGCTTGCCTTTATGGCCGTTGCCACGACCCTTCGTCTTCATGCACCGGTCGCCTTTTGGGCCGCGGGCTTTTTAGCCGGGGCCTTTTTCGCAGCGGGCTTTTTCGCAGCGGGCTTTTTGGCTGTGGTAGCTTTTTGGGCGGCAGGCTTGGCGGCGGATTTGGCAGTGCTGGCCTTTTTAGCAGGCTTTTTCTTGCCAACCCCGACCATAGCAACCCGCGCTTCAATCAGGGCGACAGCAGCCTCGCGCGTGATCGCTGCAGGGTCTTGGCCTTTGGGCAAAGTCGCATTGGTGGTGCCGTCCGTCACATAGGGGCCATAGCGGCCTGCCATGACCTTGATCACAGGACCGCCATCAGCTGGCGCGGCAAATTCTTGCAAGGCTGCAGCCGCCGTGCGCTGGGGCCGTCCGCCACCTACTAGCTTCTCTGCCAAGACGGTGACAGCGCGGTTCAGGCCAATCTCAAACACATCTTCGATGGTGCCAACGTTCGCATAGGTCTTGCCATGCTGCACATAAGGGCCAAAGCGGCCGAGATTGGCAACAATGGGCTCGCCATCTTCGGGGTGGTTGCCGACGGTACGCGGCAAAGACAACAGGCGCAGGGCCCGTTCAAGCTCGAGCTCAGACGCTGACCAACCCTTGGGTAAAGAGGAACGTTTAGGTTTTTCCCCATCGCCCAATTGAACGTATGGGCCAAAGCGGCCGGCCTTAAGCCAGACATCGAGACCCGATTTAGGATCAGAGCCCAAATTGCGGTCGCCACCTGCCTCTTCAGAATCGCCCGACGGAACGGTCAATTGGCGAGTATAGCGGCATTCAGGGTAGTTCGAGCAACCGATGAAGGCCCCAAACTTACTGGTCTTTAGCGAGACCCGACCATCCGCACAGGATGGGCAAGCCCGTGGGTCCGAGCCATCGCCCTTATCTGGGAAGATATGGGGGCCAAGCGAGTCATTGATGGCATCGAGCACTTGGGAAGTCCTCAAGTCGCCAGTATCTGCAATCGCCTTGGAGAAGTCTTCCCAGAATTCGCGCAGCAAGATGCGCCAGCCTAGATCGCCAGACGAAACCAAATCGAGTCGTTGCTCAAGGTCTGCGGTGAAATCATATTCGACATATTTGGCGAAGAAATTCTCTAAGAATGCCGTGACCAGACGACCCTTGTCGTCCGGGATGAAGCGGTTCTTGTCCATGTGCACATATTCTCGGTCGCGCAGCACGGTGAGAACGGAGGCATAGGTGGATGGGCGGCCAATGCCCAACTCTTCCATCTTCTTGACCAAAGTCGCTTCAGAATATCGTGGTGGCGGCTCGGTGAAATGCTGGGTCGCGGCGATGTCAGTGGCCGCCACGGTGTCGCCTGCCTTCAGATTCGGTAGACGGCGGCTATCTTCATCTTCTTCATCATCGCGGCCTTCTTGGTAGAGCGCGAAGAAGCCATCGAACAGGACCACTTGGCCGGTCGCTCGCAAGCCAGCGCGGCCATTGGCATCGACCAAATCAATGGTCGTGCGCTCCACAATCGCTTGTTCCATTTGGCTGGCGATGGCGCGCTTCCAGATCAGATCATAGAGCTTTGCCATATCGGCTTCGAGCCGCATTTTTGATGGATGGCGGTTAGGGTCTGTG
>JBEAVQ010000110.1:0-7376 GCA_041160865.1 Pseudomonadota bacterium
GAGGGGCTATAGTGCAACGCTGGATGGGTTTGACGACGTCCAAATCCGCTTGGCCTCAGCCAGCGAAATCGGCAAGGCGCTGTTGGCCGGGGAAATCCACCTTGGTATCACTGGCGAAGATATTGTGCGCGAAGCTGCAAGCGATGTCGACACCCGCCTCACCATAGAGGCCCGCTTGGGCTTTGGTCGTGCGGATGTAGTCGTTGCCGTGCCCAACGGCTGGATCGATGTTGAGACCATGGCGGATCTGGCCGAAGTCGCCACCGACATGCGACGTCAAACAGGGCGGCGGTTCCGGATCGCCACCAAGTTCACCCGCCTGACCGCGCAATTCATGCGCGACCATCACGTCGCCGATCACCGCATCGTCGATAGCGCTGGCGCGACCGAGGGCGCGCCCGCTGCTGGTATTGCTGAAGCCATTGTCGATATAACGACGTCGGGGGCAACGCTGACCGCCAATGCGCTTAAGATTTTGGATGATGGGGTGATTTTGAAAAGCGAGTCCTGCTTGATGCGCTCGACCTCAGCCGATTGGAACGATCAAACCCGCGCGACCGCGGCGCAACTCTTCAAGCGGTTGGAGTTGGCCTAACCATCAGCCCTCGGGTGACGGGCTGGCAAAGGTGTGGGCAACACGGTTGACGTCGCGCGTGCCACAAGTTTGCCGTCTGCATCAAACAAATCTGCTTCCAGAAAGGCTGCTTTGCTGCCCCATTTGACGACGCGGCCTTCAGCTTCCACGGGGCCAGCAGGGCAGGGGCGCAGGAAAGTGGTTTTAAGCTCTAAGGTAGGGACTGCAAACGCCATTTGCCCGGCAACGATGCCAGCAATGGCCATGGCTTCATCCAACATGGCCGTGACAAAGCCACCTTGTAGCGCGCCACGTGGATTACACCACGCGGCTTGGCCAACCATTTTGATCCGCACGCGACCAGCCGCTTGATCGATCGATAGCACCTCAAGACCTAGCGTGTCAGAACAGGCGGGGCGAGATTTGGCCTGGGTAAATTTTGCCAGAACTTCCGCGTCGGTGCGGGGCTGGCTGACCTCTACGCTCACTTTTTGCGCCGGAACGCGTCGAGGCTGACGACAGCACCCGTGCTCGGCGCTTTGACGACCGTGTCTTCAACTTCGGATTCCAGCACGTCATCATCCAAGTCAGCATCGGGCGAGAGATCGTCAACCACATCAAATGGCAAAGCAAAGCGTACGGAGGGGTCATAGAAACGGGTGATTGCCGCAAAGGGGATCACAATGCGTTGCGGTACGCCGCCAAAATGCAAGGTGATGGCGAACCAGTCATCGCGCACTTCTAACCCTTCATATTGATGCTGGACTACAATCGTCATCTCATCAGGATATTTCGCAGCCAAATACTGGGCGACTTGCACGCCACGGGCACGTGTCCTGAAGGTGATATAGAAATGGTGGTCACCAGGCAGACCCATCAACGCAACTTTGATCGCGTCGCGCACGACGCTACGCAAGGCATCTTGGGTTAGCTTTGCATAGCCGATGAGGTCTTCTGACATCAGGCCTGTCTCCTGCTTTTGGCCATCGCTGGCTTGAATGAATTGAGTCTCTTCTTAATCCCGCTTGCGCATGGGTGCAATCGACTTCGGTGTCCAAGCGAAACAAAGCACCCAATGCGCGAGTGATTTTAATTTGGACGCGGATGCATGCCTTAAAGTCATGCTGCATGAAGTAAAATGCGATTAAGGAAGCAGTTGTTTCTCAAGTAAAGTGGAGGGGGTTGCTGTTGCCGGGCCCCCCTCCGTGCCCCGCCTTCGGCCGAAGCCTTGGGACTTAGTCGGATGTCAATCAGACCGCATTACGCAGCCAAACGGACTTCCTGTGCAAAGTTATCGTTTGCATTTGTGAAAATGGGCGGTTGACGAAGCCCACGCGGGTAAAAGTAACGTCTTTACACATCCGTCGATCCTGATCGGCCCCACACTCGCGTCGATACACGCAGAGAGCTTGGTGGAGCCGCGGGGAATCGCACCCCGGTCCGGCCTGCTTATTTCACGCACGTTTATCACCATAGTCCGGCGAACCGGACACCACCAATATAGGCCCTCTTTCTAGCTATGGGAAGGGGAGCGTCCAATCCAGCGCCTAATCTTGCTTCAACCAAGCCAAAAGGTCTCGACAGACGCGCGCTGGGTCTTCCAATTCGGGTGTGTGTCCGAGGTCAGGATAGCTGATATAATCAACGTGATCGGCCAAATAGCGCGCACGTTCAGCGTTTTGCGCGGGGTGACTTCGGTCGGCTTGGCCCCAAAATGCCAATAGCGGCTGCTTGGGCTTATCCAGCTGAATCGATGGGTCCATATAGAGCTGATAGGCGCTGGCAAGGGACCACATGGCACCATGCTCAAACGACCGGCAGGCACAGGCCACAAATTCATCCAGCATGTCCTTTCGGCCAATCGACAGGCGGTACCAATCTGGCATGCGTTTGGATGCAAGCTGCTTCATCACCCACTGGCCTAGAAACGGCCGCGCCAAAATGCCCTTAGGATCACGGCCTTCCTTCCAAGTTGCGAAGGCTGCAACGTCGCCAGCCTGTAAAAGGGCAAGTCGGGATACCAGCTCCGGTCGGCGGCAGGCCAAATCAATCGCGCACAGGCTTGCAACGCAGGAGAAAGCCAGAATTGCGCCTTCTCCCGCGACGTCTTTCAAAAAGCGGGCAACGTCATCATTGGTCTGATAAAAATCAAACCGGTAAGCCGGGTCAACGGCGCTAAACCCCATAGCGGGGAGTTCGAAAATGATGACGCGAAAATGCGGGCTGAAGGCATCTAGCAGCGCATCGTAATTTTCCAGTGTCATCGGGGGGTCAGCGGAAAAAACCAGCGTGGGTCCGCTACCCCGCAGCCGGTAGCGGTATTGGGTCAAAGGTGTCGTGTAAAAGCCAGTCTCAGGCGAAGTCGAAGCCGCCCATCCAGCCTTAAAGGTGGCCATCTTGCGACGGCCACCCCACGTATCCAGCTTGGTTCCCAGTTCACGTACCGTCTTCATGTTACGGCTTCTCCGATTTGACGGGTTGGATCATGCTAACGGGGGCTTTGAGGAAGGTGACTTTGCCGTCGTGACCATATTTCTTGGTGACACGTTCATGCCAAGCTGGTCCAAAATTGGCTTCCGCACTGGCCTGATCTTCCCAGAGATAGATGCCGCCAAAGCTGCGATCGGTGCCTTGGGTAAAGTATTTATAGATCAGGTGCGGTGTGGCGGCATAAGTTGGGATGGCGTCTCGTAGGCCCTTCTTCACCAGCCCATCGGTTCCGTACCAAGGGGTTTTAATCTCAACAATCGTCGCAACATTGGCGGCTGATGGAGCCACTTTCGCAGCGCCAGCGGTGACTTCGGGGACGGAGAAATAAATCGGGTCGGCTTTGACTCCATAAGTTTTTTGAACCCGTTCCAGCCACGCAGCATTGAAGTGGGCCTTTGCGGCGGCTTCATTTTCAAACAGATAGAGGCCACCAAAGCCCGCTTCGCTATAGGTAAAATACTTGCGCTCAAGTCCCGGTACCCTTGCATAAATGGGAATCGCCCGGGTGAATTCAGCCGTGAGGGCTTCGTCCGTCACCCCTGCAGGGCGCGTGATCGAAACATAGACCGCGACTTTGGTTTGCGCAGCTTTTGCGGCGGCACGATGGGGGGCTAATCCAAACCAAGCACCCAGTCCAACCAGCGCACCTAGCGCGAGCAAAGAGAGAAAGAGTTTCATCCTGTACATCCTTTCGTCGGGGGAGCAGACCACCCGTTGACCCCAAATAAGGCTTGACCGATCGGTCTAGCTAGGCCTAAAAATGGAAAATGGATTTTCAAAAATGACAAATGAGCGAGCGATGGATTGGGAAGGGGTCCGGTGTTTCGTTGTGGTGGCGCGGCGCGGTTCCCTTTCTGAAGCGGCGGACGAATTGGGTCTGTCGATTCCAACGATTAGTCGGCGGATTGATGGGCTGGAGGCACAACTCGGCCTGCACCTCTTACACCGCGGTCCACGCGGCGCGCGATTAACCGAAGCTGGGCACGCCATTCTGCAAGTGGCAGAACCGGGTGCCCGTCAACTAAGCCAAATTGCCCGCCGCGCCCGTGCCCTTCAAGAAGGGCCGAATCTGCCTTCAGTGCGCATTTCGGCGACAGAGTCGGTGGTCGCCGATGTGTTGGCCCCACGCTTGGCGCGATTGCGGGCACAAGATGCGTCGATCAGCATTGATTTAGAGGTTTCCAATGACATCGCCAATTTAAACGCCGGGCGCACAGATATTGCGATCCGCATGGTGCGCCCGCTGGAAGAGACCTTAATGGCGCGTCGCTTGCCGATGATCCGGATGGGCCTGTTTGCTTCCCCTGACTATCTTAAGGGCAAGGCGTTAGACCGCTTGGTTCTACAGGATGAACATCTCCTTTGGCTCGACCGTCAGTATGGCGACATCGCTGAAAATCAGTGGCTGAAAGCACAAGGGCTAGATGCGACCATTCGCTTTTGTTCTTCCAGCGTTCGGTCTTTGCTCAATGCCGCTGTCGCGGGTGTCGGGATTGCACCGCTGCCCGCCTTTGCAGCACAACAAGCGGGCTTGATTGAAATACCCTTACGCATCTTGCCGGATCGCCAGCCATGGCTGGTGTTCCATCGCGACACCAAGGCGAATGCACGCTTGCAATTGGTCCGCGATTGGATCGTGGCCTGCTTCAAAGATGCCTTGGCTGAGGCTTAAGGGACAAAGCTAATCACGGGCGGGGGCTTAGTTTCCTGATGCAGCAGGCCGTCATAAATGTGGGCGGCAATGGATAAGAAGGCATTGGCCGTGTCGCTGCCAGGCGCGGCAACAACATAGGGCACCCCGCCATCACCACTTTCGCGAATGCCCACTTCCAAGGGAATTTCGCCCAGAAACGGCAGGCCCAACGCTTCTGCCGTGCGCTTTGCGCCACCTTCGCCAAACACATAGAGGCGGCTGCCGTCCTGTTGTGTCAGCCACGCCATGTTCTCAATCACGCCCAACACAGGCACATGGGTCTTCGCGAACATGCCTGCGCCACGGCGCACATCGGCCAAAGCAACTTCCTGTGGCGTTGATACGATGACCGCCGCGTTGAGGGGTACGCGCTGTGCCAAGGCCAATTGGGCATCGCCTGTACCGGGTGGGGTGTCCATCACCAACACGTCCAAGGGTTCGGCAGCGGTGCCCCACGTCACGTCTTCCAGCAATTGCCTGATGGCGCTGGTCACAATCGGGCCGCGCCAGATCATCGGGGCGTCACCGTCGACCAGATAGCCGATCGACATGGTTTTAAGGCCATAGGTCATAACCGGAAGGAGCTTCTTATCCTCGCCCACTTCTGGCTCAGCGGTAACAGTCCCCATCATCGTGGGAATCGACGGTCCATAGATATCGACATCGAGGAGGCCAACCCGCAGACCTAAAGCGGATAAGGCGGCGGCTAAATTGACCGCCACAGTCGACTTGCCGACCCCACCTTTGGCGGAAGCGACGGCCAAAATCGAAGTGATGCCTGGAATACCTGCTTTCACAGGTGGGGCTTGGGCAACGCCCTGTGCGAGGGCTGCGTCGGTCAGTTTTGCGCCCTTGCGAACGCGCTGCTGGCCTGCTGGTGGCGCGTCGGTTGCTGGTGGATTTTGGGCAGCACCAACATGGGCAGTCATCACCACAGTGACCTTTCCCGCGCCGGGTAGACCCTTGATGGCGGCCGTTGCGGCCTGTTGCCACTGGCTAGCTGCACTTTCTTCACCTTTTGGCACTGAAATTGTTGCCAGCACGTCACCCCCTTCGGAGACACGCACATCTTCAATAAATCCTTTATGTACAAGGCTTAAGCCGTCGGACGCGCGCACAGTATCGAGAATTTTTAACACATCCTCGCGTTTGAGTGATCGTTTGATTCCAAACACCTTCTTGATCCCTTTAGCTGAGCACGCACATAAGGGACTGTAACGCCCGCTTGCAAGTCTTTGGCATGTGCCTTTGCCTAGGTTTAGCGGCTCTGGAATGGAAACACGTCTCTATGCCTTGGAATGATAATTCGTCTGGTGGCGGTGGTGGCCCTTGGGGCCCAAGTGGTGGTTCGAATGGCAATCAGCAGGGCAATGGCTCTGGGCCAAAAAATCCATGGGGCAATGGTTCAAACCAGCCACCGCGGCGCCCGGGTACGACTGGCGAAAGCGGTAATTTGGATGAACTGGCTAAACGCGTTGAAGATCGCTTGAAGAGCGTCCTTGGCGGCGGCGGCAATGGCGGCGGTGGCCCTAAAGGTGGCGGCGGTGGCGGTGAGCCCATTCAGTTTGACAAGCGCACCATCGGTGCGATCGTCTTGGTCGCCGTGTTGGGCTGGGCCGCAACTGGTGTTTACGTTGTTGATGCCGGGGAAGAGGCTGTCATCCAGCGCTTTGGTAAGTATGTGTATACGGTCGAGCAAGGCCTACAGTTCCATCTGCCTGCGCCGATTGAGACCCGCCAGATTGTCGACGTTCAAAATGCCCGGTCTTTGACGGTTGGCGGTGGCTCAGAGGCTGGTGCCAATGACGGCCTCATGTTGACGGCTGACGAAAACATCGTCGACGTTGGCTTCCAAGTTTGGTGGCGCGTTGAAAACTCCCGCGATTATTTGTTCCAAGTTGCCCATGGCCCTGAAGGTCGCGGCAATGCCGAAGAGACCGTGCGCGCTGTTGCAGAGTCTGCCATGCGTGAAGTCGCCGGCAAATCACAGCGTGAGCAAGTGCTGTCTACCGGCCGGGCACAAGTGGAAGCCCAAACCCGCGACCTCATCCAGCGCACGTTGAACGAGTATAAGGCTGGTATTCGCATCACGCAGGTCAACTTGACCAAAGCTGAACCGCCTGCAGCGGTGAATGACGCATTCCGCGAAGTGGCGGCGGCGAGTCAGGAAGCTGAAACCAAAATCAACCAAGCCCGTACCTATCGCAACGCCGTGGTACCCCAGGCCCAAGGTGACGCAGCACGCTTCAACCAATTGTATCAAGAATACAGACTGGCACCTGAGGTGACCCGCCAACGCCTGTATCTGGAAACCATGGAGCGGGTCTATCAAGGCGCAAACAAAGTGTTGTTGGATTCCGGCCGTGCGGGTGCAAGCCCGATGGTGGTATTGCCACCTGAATTGTTGAAAGGGGCCGCAGGCCCAGCTGCTGCTGCCTCTGCGCCTTCTGCGCAGAATCAAAACCCACAGGGAGTTGTCCGATGAACGCGCGTACTCTTCCCATTCTGGGTGGCTTGGCCTTTGGTGCCATGATCTTGGCCAATGCGTCTTTGTTCACCGTCAGCGAAACGCAACAGGCGATCACGCTGCAATTCGGTCAACCCAAGAACTTCTTCAAT
>JBEAVQ010000189.1:0-3411 GCA_041160865.1 Pseudomonadota bacterium
CTGATGCAACTGGGCCAGTGCGGCACCCACCGCGCGCGCATGGCTGGCCGGTGGGCGCTTGGACGAGACCCCGTCGAGGAAACTGCATAAGGCTGTGGGTTTGCCCCGGATCATCTGCACCACTTGGTCATCTCTTGTGCGGATAGGGCGGGCAGCGGGAAGGCCTGCATTGGCAGCCCGTTCCGTCAGTCCCAAATAAAACGGCAAATCCTCCAGCGCGACAGATTTTTCATAAATCGTCATAATGAAGCGGCCTTGGGCGGCCTCAACCAAGAAGTTTGTGTTCTGAACGCCTTCGGCAATGCCTTTAAAATTGCGTAGGCTATCCAGCCCCCAGCCCTGCAACAGGATCGCCAATTCTTCGTCAGTTGGTTCAGTATAGACGGCCATGATTAACTATCGCACCTTTGCCGACAGTCTGACAATCCAGCCGCCGCCTTGGGCGGGCATCGCGCGCACAGCGTGGCCATGCTTAATGGCGTCGCGCAGCCGTCGACCGACGGGCTGAAACAAAGTCTCGCCTCCACCAGGCGTCGGCGGATCAAATCGGAACCATAGTTTAACTTCTTCGTCGCGGCGTTGGTCGTGCAACGCAGCTTCTACAAGAGCTAAAGCCTCTACTGCTCCTTTGCCGTTCAGATCAAAAACCTGAGAGACGTCCAGATTTTCGGTTGATAGAGCGTTAGCGTCATAGGGTTCAAAAAAAGGCAAGTTTATCAATCTCTGAGCAAAGTAGCTGAAGGAGTCATGAATCACGTGGGAGGGCGTGAACCACCTGTTTACGTAAAAGGTACTGAAATTCATTTTATAGCAAGGTCTTGAGAAGATTCGATTCACTATCACCCGTCACATTATCCCTGCGAGAGGCCAAAACGGTCGCTCGGTGAAACAAGCACTTGGCCCAGAACGCGGTCAATATGGTTAGGGGAAAGACTAAAATGGCTTATGATATGAGCGGCGCTTTTGAGGTCACAACGACCACTGAAGTTGAAACCAATGACGCCAGCACCGATCTGTTTGCTTTGGGCCTGTCGCATGCAACTGGGGTTGGTGCAGACGTGGATTATGTCGAAGCGCACAAATGGTTCAATATTGCGGCCATGCGCGGCGATAGCGAAGCCAAACAGCGTCGCCAAGAATTGACGGCGATGATGGCCGCTCGCGAATGGCTTCAGCGCACCGCAAACTAATCTGGTTTCGTTGACAGACCGCTGATGCGGTTTGCGCGCTTATTGGACGATGTTTGAGCCAATACTATAGTTGAAGCCGACCGTAATTGGCAGCGCGTCGCGGACGAATTGCTGGGTAAACTGCCCCAATTCGGAAATCCGCGACTTGGGTATCCAAACGACGTCAAAGCGGCGCAGGCGTGGCAGTTCGGCTAACAGCGCTTGGCTTGCCCACACAGAGCGTAGGTCATAGACCCGCATGTAAGGTGTGCCGCCAGCACCCCGGCGCAAGACCACAACTTCTTCCCGCCGCGCTGTGTTTAGAAAGCCGCCAGCGGTCGTAATTGCCTGCAGCGGATCCATCTCACCCGATAAATCATAGAGGCCAGGCTTGGCTACTTCACCGCCGACAAAGAATTTCTGTGAGGCGAAAGTGTCGGGTGCGAGCGCAATCGCGGGATTGCGCAAATAGGTCGCATATTGACCTTGTAACTCCAGCTTCAAATCGTCAGGCGTGCGGTCAGCCGCCATAATCGCTTCCAGCATTGGTGGATGAATGCGGCCGTCAGGCGCGACCGTCAGCTTTCGGCTGAGTTCAGGTGCGCCGATGGATTGAAAGTCGATCACGTCGCCTGGGAAGAATCGATAGGTTTCATCTTCGGCCGTCCAGCTTGGAAAAGTTGAAATCGCTGGGAAGTCGACGGTGGCAGCCGGCCGCGGGGTTTGCCAATTCTTGCCGTCCGTGCGCAAAGCCTCGACATAGCCTCTCGGCGCACAAGCCGTTAAGCAGATCGCTGCCAGTACCACCCAGGACACGAGTGTAGCTGTGGTTTTGGCAGGCATGAACAGGCTCCCTTAGTCGGTTGGCGATAGCCTGTTTCTTAGAAACCCAATCGTTAAACGTTTCGTTAATGGATAATGGTTGATTAACGTTTGGATAAAGCAAAATGCTTTGCCACACGTCCTGACTCGCGGAACTTAGAATGACTTACCACACGGGACCAGGTTATCCCCGCATCGGCGGCTATGAGCCGACTGGCAGCGCGCGCCCGCAGCTTGACCTCCGCGATTGGGTCGGTTTGTTGTGGCGTGAAAAATGGCTGATGGCTATTGTTTTCATTCTGATTTCTGCGCTCGGAATTGCTTTCGCGACCACGCTTCAGAAAAGCTATACGGCCAGTGCACGGCTCTCAATTTTGTTGGGGCAAGAATATGTTTTTACGCCGCGCGTCGGTGCCGCAGGTGAAGGTGCCGCCCCTAAGCAAGAGCAGATCGTCCAATCTGAAGTCGAAGTAATCAAATCTGCCCAAATAGCCGAGCGGGTGATTCGCAAAATTGGGCTGGATCGCTTGTTCAATCCTGAAGATATAAAGATCACCCAAGGCCCTGATACGCCAGAGCGCCGCATTGCCTTTGGCGTTGATCAGTTTCAACGCAATTTTACCGCTGGCGCCTCAGCCAACACGACCGTGATCCAGTTAGGCTATCAAAGCAAAGACCCCGTCATTGCAGCGAAAGTCCTCAACACCCTGATCGATGAGTATTTGACCTATCGCCGGGAAGTCTTGTTTGAGGATCAAACAGGCGCGTTGCGGACCCAGCGTAATGAGTTTGAAACTCGATTGCAGGAGGCGGAAGCCGAAATCACCGCGTTTTTGGGCGCAAATGGCGTGGCAGACTTTGAGGGCGAGCGTGCGGCCCTTCAATCCTTACTCTCAACCGCCCGAGCTGATCTATTAAACGTCCAGGCCCGCCAGCGCGAAGCTGAAGGCCGCTTTGCTGCCAGTGACCGCAGCTATCGCAGCGAACCGCGCGAAGTACAATTGTCGTTTGAGACCGATAATTCCCGCCGTCGGATCGAGTTGGCCACCCAATTGGCAGAACTTCAAACCCGCTATACCGAGCAAAGTCAGCCTGTTCAGGATATGCGTCGCCGGATTGAGGCTTTAGATGAACTTCTGGGCTCAGAGCAAGGGCGCGCGGCGGGCACAACAAAGACTGGGGCAAACCCCGTGCGCGATACAATGGCTTCCGACCGGGCGCGTAATGCGGCTGAGGTTGAAGCTTTAACGCAGCGCGAAGCCACTCTGGAGGTCCAAGTTGCCCAATTGCAAGCGCGTGCCATCCAGTTAAGCCAAGTAAAGCCGATGTTTGATGACTTGGTGCGTCGTAAGGTAATCTTAGAAGAGCAGGTCAAACAATTCTCAACCCGGGAAGCATCTTCCCAGGCTCAAAATGAACT
>JBEAVQ010000111.1:0-7346 GCA_041160865.1 Pseudomonadota bacterium
GCTTCACCCGACAAAAGCGCTTCTAGCTCAGCACGATCCGCGCGGGTCTTCGCCTCAAGAAGGCCCTTTCGAGCTTCTTCAATCATATCCTCATCGCCTTCGGCTTCTGCCATTTCAGCGAGTTCAACATGGTCAGATAGATCGCGCTCAAGCTGGCGGACTGCCTCGACGGAGGCTTGAATACGGTTGCGCTCGCGCATCAAGCCTTGGGCTTCCTGCGGATTATTCCACAGATCAGACCGCTCGCTCAACGCATCGAGTTCGTCCAAGCGGCGCAGGGCAACATCCCAGTCTAACCGGCGACGCAACAGCGCCACGGATTTGCTGATGTCACGACTAAGCGCTTCAAGTTCGGCGCGCATAAGGTCTCTCCAAATCAATCCACGCAGATGGCGGAAATAGGCAAGGCCGGCCTGAAGGTCCAGACCGGCCAAAAAATAGTGTCAGTTTGCTTCGTCAGCCTTCTTTTTCGGCTTTCGGAGCGGCCGTCGGTGCGGATGCAGGCGCAACCTTAGGCGCAGCTTTCGTGGTTGCAGGGGCACGAGCGGCTGGTGTGTCGTCGATCACAATTGAGCTGCCAGGCCTTGCGTCCACAAGGGGTCCATCGGTTCGGCCATTGCGCATTTGCGCCAAAGTGGCCGCAGCTCCGGCTGGATTGGTTTGCAATTCAGCCAGAATATTCATCCGCTCTTCCGCTTCGATTTCGCGCGTCACTTCAGCTGAAGCAATAAAATCCTCGACAGGACGGCCTTCATGCGCCTTCATCATATATTGCTTGAAAATCGGCCCGGCGACTGGGCCACCTGATGCGCCTTGATAAATTGTCCGCGGCAAGTCGTAACCGACATAAACCCCTGTAGCGATCGATGGTGAGAAACCCACGAACCAAGCATCCTTATAGTCGCTAGTTGTCCCGGTTTTGCCAGCGACTGGGCGACCAAAATCAACGCCACGACCCGTACCCTTCAAGACGACATCGCGCAAAATACCTGTCATCTCCCAAGCTGTCCGCGGCGAAATCACTTGCACGCCCCAAGGGTCAATTTGTGGTGGCCCAGCATCAGGGTTCAAGTCGGTATCGCAGGCCGGGCATGAACGGCGGTCCGAGCGCCAGACGGTGCGGCCACGCGGGTCTTGCAAGCGGTCATAGAAGACCGGCGGAATATAGCGGCCCCCGTTGGGAAATACGGCGAACGCAGATGTGAGGCGCAAGACAGTTGTTTCTCCTGCCCCCAACGCCATGGTCAAGTCGTTCGGCAGATCATCATAGACGCCAAAACGACGAGCATAATCTGCCACCCGGCGCATACCGATGCGGCGAGCGATGCGTACCGTCACCGTATTGCGCGACATAACCAATGCTTGGCTCAAGGTCATCACACCATAGAACCGGCGGTCCGCGTTTTCAGGACTCCATCCACCACCCCGGATCTTCTCATCCGAAATCTTGGTCTCTGGCGTCAACCCCTGCTCTAATGCCGCTGCGTAAATAATTGGCTTAAACGACGATCCGGGCTGGCGTTTGGCTTGAGTGGCGCGGTTGAAGCCAGAATCCTCAACATCCATGCCGCCCGCCATGGCGATAACTGAACCGGTCTGAACATCGATAGAAACCAGCGCGCCTTGGATACCTTGGTGGCGTTGCAATTGCAGCGTGCCATCGTCCCGGCGCCCCAACCATACCAAGGCACCATCGGCCAAAGGCTTTGAGGAACGCAACGCCCAGTCCTTATCCGCCTGAGGAATAGGAACCTTGGTACCATTGGTCAGGCCAAATGATTGGGCGTTATCCAGCACGATAGCAAAAACGGCGCGAGGATCGGGCCGCCAGTAGCGTGCTTTGCTTAGCCGTGCGGGCCAATCTCCGCCCACATTCATCATTCCAACCGCGCCCGCGAAGCCGCGCGTCCGGCGGGGGTCCAAGCGGTTAAGGCTCGTGGTAAGCGCTTCACGAGCATATTTCTGCTTATCCAAATCTACGGTGGAGCGGACAATGAAGCCGCGCGAATAAGGCGCGTCCTTGCCAAAGCGGCGGATCAAATCACGCCGCACTTCTTCAACAAACTCGCCCGCCTCGGGGTCTGTCCAGCTACCACGCGGATTAGGATTAACGGTCAAGGGCTCCGCGCGCGCTGCACCGGCTTGCTGGGTTGTGATGAAGCCATTGTCTGCCATGCGCCCAATCACCCAATTGCGCCGGGCTATTGCGCGATCCATATGGCGCTGCGGGTTATAGTTGTTCGGCCCCTTTGGAAGGGCACCCAGATAGGCGGCTTGAGCGATGGTTAAATCACGAACATCTTTGCCAAAATAGGTTTGAGCGGCAGCCTGCACGCCATATGAGCGAAACCCCAAGAAAATCTGATTGACATAGATCTCCATGATCTGGTCCTTTGTCAGAACTTCTTCGATCCTTATAGAAACTAAACCTTCTCGCACCTTCGATAAAATCTTATCCAAGGTGGAGCCGCGCGCATCATCTAACAGCAACACGTTTTCGGCCACCTGTTGTGTGATGGTCGAAGCACCTTGCATCCGTCGCTCACCCAGATTGCTAATGTTAAACAGCACAGCGCGCGCAACGCCCATCAGGTCCACGCCAGAATGCGAGTAAAAGTCCTTGTCTTCGGCAGCCATGAAAGCGGCGATCACATGATCGGGCACTTGCTCAATGGGGATGTAAGAGCGATTCTGCCGGGCAAATAGCCCAATCTGACGACCATCTGAGGAATAGATCGTGCTCGAAACTGCTGGTTGGTAGTTTGCGAGCTTCTGGTGATCTGGCAGCCCTTGCAGCGCCATATTGACCAAAATCACAGCACCGATCACGCCCATGGCAATCGCCACCAGAGCGGTCAGAGCAATGATCTTCAAATAACGCATCGTCGCTTGGTCTTTCTCGCTTGAGCCTGAGGAATTTACGGCTACTGCCCTGTCGAACGCACAACCCAATGTTGTCCACTATTATGGCCTGCTTGGCGCGCAAGTTAAAGCGCCCTTTCCCAGTTGAGCTGTCGCAAGCAAGGCAGAACTTATTCCTATTTGGTAGCCCCGCCACTGATCACCTGCACCCGGTCGAAATAGGTGCTGATGGATTTTGCGGTGGCAGCCATCTGACGGCTGCGGAACTGTGGATTAGCCAATCGAGCTTCGTCCTCCGGGTGAGACATGAAGCCCATTTCTAACAAAACAGCAGGCACGCGCGGAGACAGAAGTACAAAGAAGCCAGCCCGTCGATGCGATGTCTGGGTAACTGGGCCAATTTTTCGGATTTCACCAATCAACGACTGACCGAAAATGGCGGATTGGTTTTTGGTGTCGCGCTGGGTCAAATCGCGAAGGATTTCCATAACCGATTTATCTTGGGTCTGATTTGGCTGGGCAATCGACCAATTGTCATTATTCAGCAGCTGGCGCGCGCGTTGACCGCCTGCTTCGGACAAAGTGTAAACGGTCGCCCCCACGGCACGTGAACCGACCGGCGCAGAGTCCGCATGCAAGGAGATGAAAAGATCGGCGCGCTTGTCCCGGGCGGTCAAAATCCGACGCTCCAAAGTTAGGAACACATCGGAATCACGCGTCAAGATTACTTCAAACCGGCGATCGCGCCGCAAGTAATCGCGCAACAAAATGGCACTAGCGAGGGTCACTTCCTTTTCATACAAGGTGCCTGATACACCAGTCGCGCCTGGGTCCTTACCACCATGGCCAGGATCAATCACGATCACAAATCGCCGCCCTGAAGGATTGGGTCGTATCGGCGTCGGCACGCTATTGACCTTTTCGACGGCACGTGGCTTGAGCAAAGGCGCAGTTGTGGCAAAAGTGTTAGGATTCGTCGGCACTAGTTCAAGCCGCAGCTGTCGACCACCAAGAACGCCGACAATCTCGTGCTTTCGCACCCTCATTGGGCCGGTGAGATCCAGCACAATGCGCGATTCTGATTGCGACTTGTCGGCAAAACGGATCTGCGAGACACCGCCCTCGCCGATCAATGTCCCTGCCTTACCATTGCCTAGCCCCCAATTCACGCGCGCCATATCGATGACAAGGCGCGGCGAGGGTGTTGGCAGGGCAAAGAAACGATATTTGATCGTTTGGTCCAAGCGAATAGTGACGATCGTGGCTTCGGCTGCCTGAGTCGTGGTGATCGCACTTACACGGGGCAGCCCGCGTGTTTGGGCGTGCGCTTGCGCAAACTCCGGACTATCCTTTGTCAGCGGTACCCGCCAATCAAAAGAAAGCGAAGCTAATCCCAGCGCCAGCATCAATATAACAGCCAATCGCAACGTAAAAGTCCGCTGCATCCGAAGCCATCGGATCACAGCAGCAAACACTGTTTGGTAAGGCGATGGCTTCATGATGGGTCCGACTGCCGAATCTGCACGGAAATAAGCCTTTGCTTGATACCTGTAACCCACCGGACCTGTCCAATGTGGAATCAGGGAGCAAGTCACGCTTCCCTTTCGGTGCGAAGTGAGGCAGTGTACTTCGCAACTCGGGATAGATCGAATTTTGGTCCATGCCGTGTTGTTTTTTTGGAACCGGACTTGCGCATTTGAAAGCCAAGTCCCAACCAGTTCATTCGATATGCCTCTGGGTATATTTTAAGTCGGGACGCTCCGCGGCGATGACAGTGCGCGCCACTCTGCTTGTAGAGACATTGATCGTAAGCGAAGCTATGGCGCACGCGCGCCATTCGCAGGGGCCTTTTGGCCGGGATCTGGGTGCTGCTCTCCCATCGCGCTTCGTTCAGCGCCGACTTTCACCAACAACCTTTTATAATCCGCGCTCATTGACCGGGAGACGACGCCACTGCGTTGCCCTGCGGCCGAGCCAGCGCGCTGGAGCTTACATCTATGTCCAAAACAATGCTGATCGACGCGGCTCACCCGGAGGAGACTCGGGTTGTCGTGCTCGCTGGAAACCAAATCGACGACTTCGACTTTGAATCTGCCTCCAAAAAGCAAATTCGTGGGAACATCTATCTAGCAAAAGTTACGCGGGTAGAACCCTCCCTACAGGCGGGTTTTGTCGAGTATGGCGGTAACCGACATGGCTTTCTTGCGTTTGGTGAAATTCACCCCGACTATTATCAGATCCCGGCTGCGGATCGCGAAGCTTTGCTCGCCGAAGAAGCCGAACAAGCAGCCCTTGACGAAGAAAGTGACGGCGACGAGGAGCAGGTTCGCGCACGCCGGGCGGCCCAACGTCGTTACAAGATACAAGAAGTGATTCGCCGTCGCCAGATCATGCTGGTGCAAGCGGTCAAAGAGGAGCGCGGCAATAAAGGCGCAGCGCTCACCACTTATTTGTCGCTCGCCGGGCGATATTGTGTGCTAATGCCCAACACCCCACGTGGCGGCGGCATTTCGCGTAAAATCACTGCAGTAGGTGACCGCAAGCGACTGAAATCTGTCATCTCGGAACTTGAAGTGCCAAAGGGCATGGGCTTGATCATCCGCACCGCGGGAGCCAAGCGCACCAAGATCGAAATCAAGCGCGATTATGAATATCTCCTGCGTCTATGGGACGATATTCGCGAGCGCACCATGAAGTCGATTGCGCCATTTTTGATCCATGAAGAAGATAATCTGGTGAAGCGCGCGGTTCGCGACCTCTATGACAAAGATGTTGATGCGATCCTTGTTGAAGGCGAAGAAGCCTATCGCGAAGCGAAAGACTTCATCAAAATGCTGATGCCAAGCCACGCGAAGAAGGTACAGCAATATAAGGCAGCAACACCTTTGTTCTCTCGGATGAAGGTGGAAAGCCAGCTTGAAAGCATCCATTCCCCGATCGTGCAATTGCGTTCGGGTGGCTATATTGTGATCAACCAGACTGAAGCTTTGGTCGCAATTGACGTGAACTCGGGCCGCTCCACGCGCGAGCGTTCGATTGAATCAACGGCTCTCAAAACCAATCTTGAAGCCGCTGAAGAAGCTGCACGTCAAATGCGATTGCGCGACTTGGCTGGCCTTGTGGTGCTAGACTTCATCGACATGGAAGAAAACCGCAATGACCGCGCGGTTGAAAAGAAGATGAAGGATGCGCTGCGCTTTGACCGCGCACGCGTACAAATGGGCAAAATCTCGGGCTTTGGTCTGTTGGAGATTTCCCGCCAGCGCCGCCGTACGGGCGTGCTGGAAGGGTCCAGCCACATTTGTCCAACATGTGATGGCACGGGTCGTGTCCGCTCGCCCGAATCTGCCAGCCTTCAAGCCTTGCGCTCGGTTGAGGCTGCGGTGGCGAACCGGAAGGATTGCGAAGTAGCCCTTCATGCCGATATCGCAACCGCCTTATACCTCTTGAACGAAAAGCGTGACCACCTCACCCGTCTGGTTCAGGAACGTGGTCTCGTGGTGCGGGTGTTCGCCGAGTCGGACATGACGCCTGGCCAATATCGCTTTGAGATCGTCGAGCTTGGCGAAGAATTGCTCGAGGATGATTTCGTACCCGTCTACGTGAAGATTGACGATCCAATCGATAAAGATGATGAAATCATCGAAGACGATGAAGACGAAGATCAAGTCGAAGCTGATGGCGACAGCGAAGAACGTGTCAGCACCAGAGAAGGCCAAGAGGGCGATGCCCCACGCGAAGGCGGTAAGCGTCGGCGGAGACGTCGTCGTGGCGGTCGCCGCGATGAGGCTGGCGACGGCGAAAGCGTGCGCGTTTCTCATGCCGAAGGTGTGGCTGGTGAGGCCGCCGAAGGCGCTAGCACGGATGATGGAGATGGCGAGGAAGAAGCTGGTCCTGAAGGGGAAACCCCAGCAGAAGCCCAAGCCCGTCGTCGTCGTCGTCGTGGACGTCGCGGTGGTCGCCGCAGACGTGAGGGCGAAGCCATGCGCACGGGACAAGGCGAAGGCCGGCCTCTGAGCGAAGATGGTGAAACCGAGCCGCAGATTGCTGGCATGGAAACCATCCATATTGAAGGTGAGGAAGCCGGCAGCGCGGCTGTTTGGTTTGAGGGCCTTTAACTCTCGCTCTTGTATACCAGAAAAATGATTCCCGAAGATGGCTGGACTGACGGGGACTTCGGCTAAGACTTCGCAACTCTCGAGCCAACTTTCGGCGAATGGGAAGATGGCTCAGTCGGTCTCGAGTTTAGCTGGGGCTCCGACTTTGACCCTGAGGACTCGTGGTTTATTTGGAACTACAGCAGTGAGGGCTTAGAGTGGGTTGATGGCGTCTACTAAACAATTGCTGGACAAACTAACGGTGAGCAAACCTACATCTGGACTGACGAGATTAAAGTTGCTGGAGCATCCACGCTCGTTGCGACCTTCGTCAGCATCGCTGCACTTGCTGCCGCCACTTTTTGATATGTTCTGTTAGAAGATACT
>JBEAVQ010000112.1:0-7311 GCA_041160865.1 Pseudomonadota bacterium
ACCACTGGAGATCATGGCCAGTTGCATGGAACCAACGCCCATAAGCAAAAGAGCTGTAGCCGATAGTGCAAAAGTCAGAGCAAGGGTCCCTCGCTCGCTTCTAAGCTGAGCCGACAACTTGACCAGTTTTCTCCAGTTTTGCTCAAAAGCACGCATAGCTTTAACCCTGACAAGCAAGAACAGGATGGAATTATGAGAGCCTTGTTAATTTCTTCTGAGGAAGAATAGTTCATCATGTGTTAATGTGATTGTTAAAATCAAATTACCATACGGTAAAGTTGTGGTAAACGTAGTTGAATACGCCAGAGTGGTTCTTGTACTCATGCGGCATTCGCTTTGGATTCTACCAATTTTTCAACGCTTTGGGATTGAGAAGCGGCTCGTCCTAAAAAAGTTAACAACGCGACGACGGAAATTGATTGTAACTAACTGTTTCTATTAACCTTAGCAGAGAAATAATCACATTTACTGCATTATTTTTAACTTATTTCAGGGCGGACCAGTGTGAAAGTCCTTCGTTTTCTGAAAGACAGTCCTCATGCAGGACTTTTATTCCTTAGTTCAGAGCCGCCTGACTTCTCATCCTTGGAAACCAGCCTTGGGTGCCGGACTTGCCATCGCTTTTCTGGCAAGTTTGAAACAAATTGGCCTATTTCCCTATCTCATTGCCCCATTAGGGGCGTCTGCGACTTTGGTTTGGATGGTTCCCAATAGCCCGCTTGCGCGCGTGCGCGCGGTTATTGGCGGCAGCCTGATCTCTGCCCTGATTGGGTTGTGCGTTCTGGCCATACTTAGCCCAACACCGTGGGCCATTGGCCTAGCCGTCGCACTAGCCATATTCGCAATGGTCCTTCTTGATGTTCTCCATGCGCCAGCAGGAGCGTTGCCTTTGGTGATTGGGATCAGCCACCCCGAGCCTTTGTCGTTTTTGGCAACTTTAGCCGCATCAACTTGTATTTTGGTGGGTCTGGGGCGACTTTATCTTTGGCTGACAGAACCAAAGTCTGGCTTGAAACAAGACGTTTGAGACCAACGCGACGGAATATAAGCTCGTCCTCGTTTTAGCAAGCATGACAAAGATGCTTATCTCCCGCCGTAGTGCCCTCATCGGTCTTTCTGCCGTGGCGGCTGCTCCTGCTCTTGCCCAGACACGCTTTGAAGCGGCAAAGGCTTATTCGACCGCCCGGCGTGGAATCTCGTTCCTCGTGATGCAGCGCGGGCAAGTCCTCTTTGAGGATTATCAAGGCCTAGGCCAACGTTTTAAAGGCTGGGAATTAGCCAGCGGCACCAAAAGCTTTTCTGGCGTAATGGCCGCAGCCTTGGTCCAAGATGGCCTTTTGAAGCTTGATGAGTATTGCGCCGAAACACTTTCCGAATTTCGGTCGGATCGTTACCGTTCCGCCATTCGCGTGGCCGACCTTCTGCATCTTGTCAGCGGCATTGATGGGAAAGGTGGACGCAGTTTTGGTGATGTTCCAACCTATGCTGAAGCTTTGGCCGCGCCGTCCAATAGGGCAACGGGCAGCCAATTCTCTTATGGCCCCGTGCCATTTCAAATTTTTGGAGAATTGGTTCGGCGCAAACTCGTGACAGCGAAGACTGGTGATGCAGACCCACTTGCCTATTTAACCCGACGTCTCTTCACCCCGCTGGACATCCGGCCCATCCGTTGGCAGCGGGGCAGTGATGGCATGGCGCACTTGCCCTCGGGGGCGGCGATCACCGGGCGCGATTGGGCAAAGTTTGGCCAATTTGCTTTGGCTGGCGGGGTACATCAAGGTAAGGCTTTGGTTGATCCGGCAGCCTTGAAGGCAAATTTTGAAGCCACCAAAGCCAATCCCGGCTATGGTTTGACGTGGTGGATGCCGCGTCCAGGCATGATTGGCCCCGGTCCTAGATCTGGTGTGGCTGGGGAAGCCGTTTCGCTATCAGGGCTTGGCAAGCTTTATATGGCAGCAGGAGCCGGTAATCAGCGTCTTTATCTGTTGCCCGAACAAGACATGGTTATTGTGCGCCAAGCCGATGGTATTGCCCAGTCCATGCGCGCTGGCGCTGGCGACTGGTCCGATCAGACTTTCTTGAGCCTAGTTTTGGGTGCATAGAGCAATGCTTTAGGCCTGACCACGTCCACGGGCTTGAACAGCTTCGCGATTAGCTGCGACTTTATCGGGCGTGACTTGGTTGTTGCGCTCAGTCGAGAAAGCAGTTTCATGCTGCAAGCCAGCACCAAAAGTCATGGCAAAGCCATCATTGATCAGCTTTTTATACTCCTGCTGCGCTTGGGCTGGCATAGTTGCCATATCTGCGGCAAGTTTCATCGCGGTGGGCATCATGTCTTCTGGGCTGACCACACGATTAACCAGGCCCCAACGTTCAGCCGTTTCAGCATCCAAGAAATTGCCAGTTAAAGATAATTCTTTCGCCCGATAAATACCGATCAAGCGCGACAATTTTTGCGATAAGCCCCAGCCGGGCATAATGCCGACCCGCCCATGTGTATCGGCGAAGCGCGCGCCAGTCGACGCAATTAAAACATCGCAAGCCAAGGCGACCTCAAAACCACCCGTAATTGCAACCCCATTGATCGCGCCAATAACGGGCTTAGCGCTGGTCTCAATCGCGCGCACCGGATTGGCTTCAGGCTTTTCGGCTGTAGCATCGCCCATCGCGAGCGGGTCCGTTGACAATTCTTTCAGATCAAGGCCTGCCGTGAAGGCACGTCCGGCCCCAGTTAAAACAATCACCCGAACAGCATCATCCTGATTTAAGTCGGTTATGGCGTCATAAAGCGCCAAACGCATGGCTTTCGACATTGCATTCATGGCCTCGGGCCGGTTCAAGGTCACAATGGCGATGGCGTCTTGACGTTCAACGGTCAGGGTCATGGATTTTCCTTTAGTGCTTAGGCGCGTTCGTTCTGGGCTGACTTTGTTTCAGGCCAGTACAGAAAAGGCAATGGTGTGTGCTCAATTGGGCTGGGTGAGGGTGACGATCAGCGGGAAATGATCGGACCCGATATCCGGACCAACGTGACATGCTTGCACCTCTAAATCGCGCACCAGAATATGGTCAATTGTCACTCTAATGCCCGGAATTCTGTCCATCGTGGTCCCGCTCCAGTAAATTGGGCGCCAGGTCCCTGCATTAGGTCCACCGCACGCCACTCGATTGAGGTTTGCGGCTTTCAGGAGCCTATAGAAAGGAAGCGCACTCGGGGTGGTGTTGAAATCGCCCATCACGAGAACGGGGCCGGGCTCTTTGGCTACAGTTTCTCCCAGCACACCCAGTTCCAGATTGCGTATCCCTAAACCTTCGCCACGGCCGCGTGTTGGATTTTGGAGATGTAAGACGAACAAAGTGAAACCGTCGCAGCGCGCCTTCAAACCGAAATTTCGACCTTTTGATACAGATAGCTCTCCATCGGGCAGAACCACGCGACAGCCCAATGTTTCAACGCCCCATGTTTCCTTAGACGGAATTGTCGATTCTGGTTGATCAACAGCCGGGAACAACTCTTGCAAATTGCTGAATGCTGGGACTTCGCCCAGGCCGATCGCTCTCGCCTTTTTCACCTCGGGCAACGATGCCAAGCTTTTCAAAGCAAGGCGATTGTCGTGAATATTCGCCCAAGCCATCACGAACTCTCGGGATGGATCGCTCTTTTTCGGGAAGAGTGGTGAATAATCTGTTGGGACACGCACATTGAAGAAAAGTAGCGCTAGGAGGGCTACGCCCTGCAAAACGGTCATCACGCGCCATTTTCCGAGCCAAAAAGCGCCAAGTCCAACAATTCCAAAGACGATGATCAGCCGGTCCCAAGCGCCAAAAAGCGCCAAGATCCAGTGAAACGGTGCCGCTAAGGCAAGGCCGCACAATCCCATAGTAGCCAATCCGACAAGCCCAAGGGCTAGCCGGACGATCCAGGCGAGGATGGTCAAGTGGCTTGCTCTTTTTCAGTAGGATCAAGCCAAGTGTCGAGGTCAGCTAAGGCACGAACGGCCAAAGCCTTCTTGCGCAAACGTCCGCGCTCTTTACCTTTGCCGCCTGCATCTTCGCTCAATTCAGGAAACAGGCCGAAATTGACATTCATTGGTTGGAAACTGCCCTTGCCCCCATCGACGTGCCCGCCGGTGACATGGTTTAGTAGCGCGCCCAATGCCGTTGTGATGGGGGGGATATTGGGTGTGCCGCCCAAACGCTCAGCCCGCGCAAACCGACCAGCCAATAGGCCAATCGCTGCGCTTTCGACATAGCCCTCGCATCCCGTAATTTGTCCGGCAAAGCGAATATCCGGTCGCGACTTTAATCGCAGGCTCGCATCCAGCAATTTTGGCGAATTGAGAAAGGTATTGCGATGGATGCCGCCCAGTCGCGCAAATTGCGCTTGTTCTAGACCTGGGATCATGCGGATGACGTCGGACTGGGCACCATGTTTCAGCTTGGTTTGAAAACCGACCATATTGAAAAGTGTGCCTAAGGCATTGTCTTGCCGCAATTGCACAACAGCCCAAGGCCTTTTGCCTGTGCGCGGATCAACGAGGCCAACGGGCTTCATCGGACCGAAACGTAACGTCTCACGACCGCGCTCTGCCATCACTTCAATGGGCAGGCAGCCTTCGAAATAGGGGGTGTTTTCCCATTCTTTGAAGTTTGTCTTGTCACCAGCCAATAAGGCATCGATGAAGGCTTCGTATTCTTCTTTGTTCATAGGGCAATTGATATAATCAGCCCCATCTCCCTCAGGCCCCACTTTGTCCCAGCGGCTTTGGAACCAAGCGGTCTCGAAATTAATGCTCTCGCGGTGAACGATCGGCGCGATGGCATCAAAGAAGGCCAATTCATCTTCGCCCGTCACCGATTGCACGGCTTGGGCCAAAAGGTCTGACGTTAGGGGACCGGTCGCAATGATGGTGCTGTCCCAAGAGTCCGGCGGCAGCCTGATTACTTCTTCGCGTAGGATCGTGATCAAGGGTTCTTGCGAAAGGGCTTGGGTCACGGCAGCCGAAAACCCATCTCGATCGACGGCCAAGGCAGAGCCTGCCGGCACTTTGTGCGCGTCAGCACAAGCCATGATGAGCGAGCCTGCCCGTCGCATTTCAGCATGGATCAAGCCAACGGCGTTGAACTCCCAATCATCGGAGCGGAAGGAATTGGAACAAACCAGCTCGGCCAAACCATCGGTTTGGTGGGCTTCGGTCTTTCGGATCGGACGCATCTCATGGAGGATGACGGGCACGCCCGCACGGCTAATCTGCCAAGCCGCTTCGCTGCCTGCGAGGCCGCCGCCTATGATGTGGATGGATTTTACCTGAGTCATAGGCTTCTAAATAGCGCAGCCGTAGCCTTGAGGGGAGGGGGCGGGCTCAGTCGCCGCAGCTTCATGCTGCCATTCTTAAAGAACGGCCGACGGAGGGCGACGATCAAGCTTGTTTGATTCCCCCTCTTGCACCCCGACGGGATATAGCCGAATGGGAGGGTGTGCTAGATTGCGCTCCCCACTTGAGGAATTTCGATGACCAAGACTTTTTCCCCTTCCGAAGCGGCCTTTTCGGTTTTTGAGTTGATGAAGCGTCAGCCACAATTTGTGATGCGCTATGCTTTGCTTTCCGCTGCGGTCATGGCGATTTACCTGTTTGTCTTGGCGAGCACGGGTGCTGGCGATGCGCTTCAGCGTTATGCGGCGCTGGCAGAGACCGAACAAATGCCGACTATGGAACGGGTGCGGGCCATTCTTGGCCCTGCTGTACCAGCGCTCGGCCTTTCGTTTCTAATAAGCGCCATTTTAAGTGCCTTCTTAACCGGGATGGCGCTTCGTAAAACGGTGGACGATCGCGAAGAAGGCTTTTGGGGGCTTCAGGCTGGTCCAATTGAAGGGCGCTATCTGCTTGCAACCATGGCGTTTATTGGAGCCATTTTTGTCGCTGCTTTTGCATTGGGGATTATCGCATCCCTCTTAGTCAGTATCCATACTGCGCTCGGCAGCCTTGCGATCCTCGCATCGATTGGGGCGTTGGCTTGGTTTGGCTTGCGGTTGAGCCAGTTTGGCGTGATGGGCATGGTCACGGGAAGATTGGGACTTAGAGAATCCTTTGAGCAAACCGATGGTAAGCTCTGGCGCTATTTCGGTGCATATCTGTTGTGGGTGGTCATAACGATCATTTTGGGCACTATCGTGCAAGCGCTCGCGACTATGGGGGCGTTGGCTTTGGGAACCAAGATTGGTTCGGGCCTACCTGCAACCGCTCAGGAATTTGGGACTGCGGGCTGGGCTTTCTACATCCTGTTTTATGGAATGGTATCGGGCGTTCTTAATCTTGGTTTCCTGTGCATAGGTGCTTATGCTTGGCATCAAAGCCAAGGCGCGCTGCCACCGCCTAAATCCGAGCTTTAAAAACCGGCTCGATCAGAAATCGAAATCAGCCGTTACCGGAACATGGTCTGACGCTTTCTCGCGCGCCCGGGCCATGCGCCAGATTTTGACTTCTTTCAGGCGGTCTGCTGCTTGCGGGCTGATGGCAAAATGATCGATACGGATGCCGTGGTCCTTGGGCCAAGCCCCTGCCTGATAGTCCCAGAATGTATAGGCATGCTCAGCCCCATTCACCGCCATAAAGGCGTCGGTCAGGCCCAGATTCAAAAGCCGTCGCCAAGCCGCGCGGCTTTCGGGTTGAAATAGCGCATCGCCCATCCAGGCGGCCGGATCATAACAATCGCCGGGCCTTGGGATGATGTTCCAATCACCAGCTAGAACCAGGGGTTCTTCAAGCTGCAATAGATCTGCGATATGCCTTTGAAGACGGGCCATCCAGCGCAGCTTGTAGTCAAACTTCTCGGTGCCCAAGGGATTGCCATTCGGACAGTATAGATTGGCGACTCGCACCGCGCCGGTCGGCGTAGCGACTTCGACTTCGAGATAGCGAGCTTGTAAATCTTCATCATCGCCCGGCAGTCGGTTAAGTGCCACTTCTGCAGGCAATCGGGTCAAGATGGCGACACCATTATAGCTCTTTTGGCCGGAAATGAAGCAATTGTAACCTGCGTCCTCCAACGCTTCGCGTGGAAATTTTGGCTCTTCACACTTGATTTCTTGAATGCAAACAACGTCGGGATTGGCCTCGGCCAGCCACTCCAGCAGGTTTGGCAGGCGCGCGTTGACAGAGTTGACATTAAAAGTCGCGATGCGCATTAGTCTGGTCCTAAGTCTCGAAGTCTGCAGTACGATTTACGTGATTTCGACCAGTTTGATAGTCCTGATTAGAGGTTCCTGCATGACACGCTCCAATTCTGCGCTTCGCGCCCCTTCTTATCTGG
>JBEAVQ010000113.1:0-7281 GCA_041160865.1 Pseudomonadota bacterium
ACAAAGATCGGATCATAGCCAAAACCGTTCGTACCACGCGGGGTGGCCACAACTTCACCCACTACTTCGCCTTCAAACGCCTGTTCGCGGCCATCTGGATAAACTAGCGCCAAGGCGCATACAAAGCGGGCTGAGCGGTCGGTCGCGCCCTTTGCTTGCAACTGTCGTTCAATCTCAGCCATAGCGGCGTAGAAATCCCGGTCAGGCCCAGCCCAGCGGGCTGAATAAATACCTGGAGCGCGTTCAAGTGCCATCACTTCCAGACCCGAATCATCCGCCAAGGCGGGTAGTCCAGTCGCCAAGCAAGAGGCCCGCGCTTTTAATAGGGCATTGCCAATAAAGGTTGTTTCCGTTTCTTCGGGTTCGGGCACACCCAAATCCCCAGCGCTTACGACTTCAACATCAAACGGGGTAACAAGGGCCGCGATTTCTTTAAGCTTGCCTTGATTGTGGCTGGCGATCACCAGTTTTTCAAAAGGCTTACTGGATTTCAACATGATCTACCTTTCACATCTCGTAGGGCTTTGTTAGACCGATCCATCAAAGCCTGAATGAAGCTGTGCGTTTACGCTGGATATCGTTTTTTGACCAAGGCGACAGTCGCCTTTAAAGGAGCTTACAATGATTTCTACCCGTGCCATCGTCTTTGCCCTTACGCTTTCTGTCTCGCCCATGGCGATGGCGATTGCAACGGCCCAAACTGCCCCTGTTGCCGCGGTTGAAACGCGCACCGTCGGTCAATTGGTCATGCAAAATGTGCCTGTCACGCCCGAAGCCATTCGCGAGCGCTTGATTCAATACACAAACACGCGTGCGGCTTCCTTCCAAGACTTTCTGCCCGACGGTGGCATTCTCATTTCTACCCGCTTTGGCGATGTCCCCCAAATCCATGAGGTCAAAATGCCGATGGGCGCGCGCAGCCAATTGACCTATTACGCAGAGCCTGTTGGTGGCGCAGCGGTCCGACCAAATTCCGGCGGCAGTTTCGTCTTTGGCAAGGACAAAGGCGGGGATGAGTTCACCCAAGCCTATTTGTTTGATCGTACCACAGGCCTTGCCAAAGCCTTTACGGAAGCCGGCACACAAAATGCTGGCGTCCGCTTTACCAAGGATGGCAAGCTGGCGGCCTGGACCGTCACCCGCAATGGCACGGCGGTACGCGACATTGTCATCGCCAATCCAGAACAGCCTGACAGCCGCCGCTTGGTTTATCGTGCAGAAGGTGGCTTTGGTATTGCTGACCTCTCCGATGATGGAAAGACCATTTTATTGGGGCAGGGCATTTCGGTTAATTACTCCAAGCGCTGGACATTGGATGTTGCAACCGGGACTTTGACCGCCATCACACCAGACCTGAAAGTCGCCTATGATGGCGGGACTTTCGCAGCCGATGGCAAGTCGATTTTTATCCTGACCGATGAAGGCTCCGAGTTCTCCTATCTGGTTCAATTGGATCTAGCGACCGGCGCACGCACCCGTGTGTCTCCTGCAATGAATTGGGACGTCGAAGGCTTTGACCTGTCGCCTGATGGCAAGACCCTGGCCTATACCGTCAATGAGAATGGGCTCTCGAAGCTCTATTTGCAAAGCACCGAGAAGGGTGCCGAAGCAGAACTGGTCGTTCTGCCAGTTGGCACCGTTGGCGGGGTAGATTGGGATCCTGATTCCAAGCGTTTGGGTATGACGCTCTCAACCGCTAAAGCGCCAGGCGATGCCTATACTTATGATGTCGCAACCAAGCAGCTGACCCGATGGACCATGAGTGAAATTGGTGGTTTGAACCCCGCCAACTTTGTTGAGCCAAGCTTCTTTAACTACCCAACGTTTGACAAGGTAGATGGAAAGGCGCGCACTATCCCCGCTTTTATCTATAAGCCCAAAAGCGCGACCGCGTCGAACCAAGCCCCTGTGATCATTAATATTCATGGTGGTCCAGAAGGCCAATCACGCCCTGGCTTCTCCTCAACTGTCCAGTACTGGGTGAATGAGCTTGGTGCCGCGGTAATCTTCCCGAACGTGCGGGGCTCAACCGGCTATGGCAAAACCTATGTTGATCTCGATAATGGCTTCAAGCGCGAGGATTCAGTTAAAGACATTGGCGCGCTTTTGGATTGGATCGCGACCCAACCAGACCTCAACCAGCGTAAAGTCGTCGTCTATGGCGGCTCGTATGGCGGCTATATGGTGCTTGCCAGCATGACCAATTTCAATGATCGTCTAGCGGGGGGCATCGATATTGTCGGCATCTCGAACTTCACGACCTTCCTGCAAAACACCAATGGCTACCGCCGCGATTTACGCCGGGTCGAATATGGTGACGAGCGCGATCCTGATATGCGCGCATTTCATGAAAAGATCGCGCCATTGAATAATGCTGATAAGATCACAAAGCCCCTATTTGTGATCCAAGGCGCAAACGATCCGCGGGTGCCGATCTCAGAAGCTGATCAGATCGTGGCCAAAGTCCGTAACAATGGTGGCGACGTCTGGTATATGGTCGCCAAAGACGAAGGCCATGGCTTTGCCAAGAAAGGAAACCGCGACGCTCAGCGCGAAGCGGAAACCCTGTTCTTTCAGCAGGTGTTTGGCACCAAATAAGTCGGTTAAACTGTGCTGTTAAGCGGTGAATACCCGTGACAGCACAGCCTGACGGTCTAAACCCCAAGCATTGGTTAGGCCTTGGGCAAACAGTTGGCGAACATCATTGGCCGGGACTAAATCGCGGTCCTCATAGAGGCGGCTTAAGCCCGGCCAATCTCCCAGCATCCGACCGCCCTTGACCGCGCCACCTAGCAGGAAGGAAACCCCGCCAGTGCCATGGTCGGTACCGCCAGTGCCATTGACCCGGACCGTACGTCCAAACTCGGTGGCAATCACAACTGTCGTATTGGCCCATGCTGAGCCAAGGCCTGCGCGCAAGGCTTTAATTGCGTTATCTAAAGCCTCCAATCGGTTAGCCAACTGGCCTTGTGCCCCACCTTGATTGGCGTGGGTGTCCCATCCTTCAAACGACAGCACAGCTCCAGCTGGACCACCTGGGGCGGCAAGAATGCGCGCGGCAGCGCTGGCCAAAGGAGCATAGGCCCCTTGTCGACCACGGCCGGTATCACCGCTTAACATGGTCCTACCATCAGCAATTCGGTCGGTTTCAATCGCCATCGCTAAAGCATTTGATAGCATGGCATCGCCAGCATAGAGATCAGATAGTCGGGCCAAGGTATCGCCATCGCTTTCGGGGGCTAAAGGTGGGGCCCATGAGGTTGCTTTCGCGGGTCCACGCAAAACCAAGGGAATGGTTCTGCCAATAGCGACCCCTTCTTGAGTAGGCCCATTTGTCAACATCGCTAAGGCACGATTCATCCAGCCCGACCGGACGCTCGTAAGTTGTGCGGTGCCAGCTTCCAATAAGTCTTGGGCGTCAAAGTGCGAGCGCTCGCGGTAAGGGCTGGCCGCCGCGTGCATGAAGGACATCTGGCCCGTCTGCCACATACCATGCATCTCTTTTAAAGCTGGATGCAAACCAAAGCCGTCGACGAGAGGCAGGGTCCCATTGGGTCCGCCGGGTCCATCTAAAGCGATGGCTCCACGAAAGCTGCGATAGGCCGGATCATTATAGGGGACGACGGCTGTGAGGCCGTCCATAGCCCCGCGTAAAATGATGAACACGAATTTCCCAGAACTGGTCGCGGCTTGGGCAAAACCAGCTGTTCCGCCCAGCATCGCAAGGGATAGGCCCGAAAGCCCCGAGGTCAGGAGTGTGCGGCGGTTGGTCATCTGCGTTGAAACTCCGGGCTCATGAGGGCAAGCACAATGCCCTGACGGGCGGTCTGTGCGCGGGAAATGGCAGTTCTGGTTTTATCAGTCAGGGCAGGGCCCAAGGCGCTCTCGGCAAAGGCAATGGGCTGGAACGTCTCACCAATTACATCGGCTGCCAGATTGGCCCAATCAATGCGCTTCAAAATGGCATCAGGGGCGGCCCACTCGCTGGCGACATCTGGCCAGCCTTTTGGGCTGGGCGCGCGCCAAGGCGTTTGGCCCAGTTGTTCAAAGGTTGCCCGAAGGGCCTGCGTTGAGGCCGCCGTGGCACCACTTGCCCGCATCGTGGAGATCAAAAAGTCATTGGGTGTTTTAAACTTGCTGGCTTCAGGCATCCAAGCTTCAGGGCTTAGGATCAAAGTCTTGGCTAAAGCCGCCAAATCGCCCCCGCTTTGTCGGAATGAAGCCTCCAAGCGCGCTACTAGGGCGGGCGGTGGATCATCTGCCACAAAATGTTGGGCGACTTTAGCCGCGACTCTCTTGGCCACAGACGGTTGCTGAGCTAAATGGCTCAAAATGGCCAAAGCTTGATTCTCGCCGCCGGGTGGAAAGTTTTTGCCCAAGACCAAGCGGGCTCCTGGTTCGTGGAGTGCCGGCACAAAAATGGTTGTACCGATCTTGGCATCTTGCGCCAATCGGCGAAGTCGCGGGCCCGCCACTGTCCAGCCGGTCAGCGCGCGAGCGAATTCGGTCACATCGGCTTGGCTATAGCCACCGTCAGCACCCAAAGTGTGCAGTTCAAGGATCTCGCGCGCCAAATTCTCATTCAGGCCAGCAGCCCTTCTGCGACCCTGTTGGTTTTGTGCCGCTTGAGAATTGGGACCAATCGACTGGGCTTGATCGAGGTAAATCAGCATACCCACATGGGTGTCGGCTTTTACCAGCAAGTCTTCAAATCGACCCCAGACATAGGGACGGATAGCCTCTCGTTCAAACGAACCGGGGAATGGCGTTGTCTGCACATTGCGTGCAGCCATGGTAAAGTGATTGGACCAGAACTGGACCCAGCGTTCGGCAAAGGGGGCCGTGGTTGTCACAGCATGTTGGATTCGCGCTTCGATCTCGCGACCCGTGGTTTGGTTGACTAGGTCAGCTAGACGCACGCGCTCATCGACGCTCACGGCAGGACTAGGCGCAGCCGCCGCGCGCTGTTGAGCGGCGCGTGCTTGCTGATAGGTCTGCAGCGCTTCAAAGGCTTGAGCACTCGTTAGCAAATTGTCTGATCGGATGTTTGTAGCTTGGTTCTGCCCCACTTGGCTGAGTAGCCAAGCTTTGGGATCCCGCGCAACAAGTAAGAGGTCGCCGGGACGGGCGCCTAGGCCAAATCTGTTGGCAGCGATGACAGCGTTTAGGCTCATAATAATGTCGCCTCCCTGATTGCTCTAACGCAGCAAAGAGCCTGTTCCGTCGAAAGGATTAGGCCGGGCTCACGCGCGTGCCAAACAAAGCAGAGCCCACGCGCACATGGGTCGCACCAAACGTGATTGCTGTTTCAAAATCGCCACTCATACCCATCGACAGGACGCCCAAGCCGTGGCGCTGGGCAAGCTTGGCCAAAAGGGCAAAGTGCATCGCAGGCTCTTCGTCTTCGGGTGGAATGCACATGAGGCCTTCAATCGGAAGCCTATGAGCGGCGCACAGGTCCAATAACGCTGGAAGATCGCGCGGCGCAACGCCAGCCTTTTGTTCCTCTTCCCCTGTATTCACCTGAATCAGCAGCTTAGGCAGTTTGTTACCGGCCCCGGCAAGTTTTGCCAAAGTCTCAACCAGCTTGGGACGGTCAACCGTTTCGATGACATCGAACAAAGCTACGGCATCTTCGGCCTTGTTGCTCTGCAAAGGACCGATCAAATGGAGCTTCAGGTCGGGGTGGATAGCCCGACGGGCGGCCCAGCGCCCCTGCGCCTCCTGTACCCGGTTCTCGCCAAAGACGCGGAGTCCTGCAGCTAAAGCACCATCGATCCGGTCGTCGGGTTGGACTTTTGAGACGGCCACAAGGGTGACGCTATCGGCTGGGCGGCTTGCCGCTTGTGCAGCCTGCTTGATCCGGCCTATGATTTCGGCGATGCGTTGGTTCATGTCCATGCCAAGGCTTTTAGCCGCCCTGCGTTCATTCCGAAAGCCGTTGAAGTCAGGCTATCCACGCCTTGTGATGCTGACTGATGATGCGCGCGGCTATGATTTGGCGCGGCAGGCCTCTGTCTGCCCGCCAGAAGCGATTTTGATAGAGCGTACCTATGGTAAGAAGGCCACGCGAGTATCTGCCAGCAATGTACCTCGATCGATTCGGCTGGCGACCGTTTGGCCTCGTGAAGCAAGGCAAGTTGGCTTGGATGGCGTGCATTGGCCCGAAAAGCGACTGCAGCTGCGCCGGCGCAGTCAAGTAGGCGGCTTTATCGAGACGGCCTCTGCCCATCGGGGACTTAGTATCGCGAAAGCACAGAAGCTGGGTATCCGGGCGATTCTGATTTCGGTGGCATTTACCAGCCAGAGCCCGAGTGCAGCTAAATTGGGGGCTGGCAGGGCCAAAGGGCCGATCCGATTGGCACTTCTGCAACGGGCTTTTCCAGCGTGCAATCTATATGGTTTGGGTGGCATTCAAGCCAAATCAACCCGTCGTCTTGCTCGAAGTGAGCTTTACGGTGTGGCACTAATCAGCGGTTTTTTTGAATGAGAACCGGAACTTAGGGTCCGAGGCCCTAACCGAAACTAGCTTAGAATTTGAAGGCGGATTCGACTTTGACGCCAGGCTCACGACGCTGCGAACGTTCCCGACTTTGAGATACGCCCAATTGTTCGTTCGGGACAACAACTTCGCCACCGACGCGGAACTTAGGGGAAACTTGATAGAAGGCACCCGCCATTGTGCGCCCAGAGTTTTGGCCATTGCGTGGGGTCAAAGCGGTTGTAGGGTCTTGCTGCACGCCAAAAGTCATGCCCCAGCGGCTACGCGGGTCGACCTTAACAGCCGCTTTCAGTTCGCCGCGGGGTACCCAAGCATTGGCACCATCGCGCACTTCAGATCCGAACGTAAACCGTTCGTACCAAGGTGCCTGCGCAGATTGAGCCGATTGTGTGGGTGGGTTCGCTGTCTTTTGATCACGCGCAAGGGCTTGTCCGCCACTCATCACTATGAGTGCTGCGAAAGTCCCTGCCATGATCAAACGGCTTCCAAACACGCCCAATTTCCCTTTTTGGCCATCTCGTGAACATATATGACCTCAACCCTTTACTATTTCCTTGCTAGCTTAAGAGCAATCCTAAATTGTTGTGAACTTCTGCAATCGTGCGATTTTGCTGACCGTCACGCCAATATAGTGATGAATCTGCAACGCGCCCTTTGTGTGTTAGCGAATTGTGAAAAGTTATGTCCGGCATCGGATCGCACCTTTGACTCTAGCGCAAGAACAGCTTCATGCTATAGACCATTTGCTTTCCGTCCGGGGCGGGCGGGGGAGCTAGTCT
>JBEAVQ010000114.1:0-7265 GCA_041160865.1 Pseudomonadota bacterium
CCCTAAAGATTCCCCACCACCACGCGGAACGGATGGATCGTGTGAGACTTGAAAACGCCCGCGAGTGCATAGGGATCGTTCGCGGCAAAGGCTTCCACCGCGGCTTGATCAGCAACATCCAAGATAAAGTGCGAGCCGATGGGCCCACCGTCTGGGGCGTTCAATACAGGGCCAGCTAATTTCACCGCCGCCCCGAAGGTGCCGACATAGTCCAGATGCGCCGGGCGCGTGGCCATGCGCTTATCCAATGCACCTTCATGATCCAAGCATGTCAAAAGAAATAAAGTCATTAGTCTGCCTCCACCTTGAATGGGCGCGAAAGAAGTTTTCCAATGGCCTGTGCCACATCCACGCGTCCAGCCAAGATGGCAGCGACGGCCTCACATATCGGCATGGCAACACCCTTGCTGGCTGCAAGTTCTAAAAGTGCTGGGGCGGTTGAGGCCCCTTCGGCAATGCTGCGCTTTCCGGCAGTGGCTTCTTGGAAGCTCTGCCCTTGGCCCAAGGCATAACCTAGAGCGAAGTTGCGCGAGGTGGCGCTGGAACAGGTCAGGACCAGATCCCCTAAACCACATAAGCCCGCCAAAGTGCGGGCGTCGGCCCCCATGGCAACGCCCAAACGCGTCATTTCAGCAAAACCTCGCGTGATCAATGCTGCGCGCGCACTCTCCCCCAAACCCCGGCCCTCAGCCATCCCACAGGCTATGGCCAAGACGTTTTTGACCGCGCCTCCGATTTCAGCACCGACCAAATCTGTTGCCAGATAGGGTCTGAACGTCGAGATGCCGATTAAGTCGACCAAGCGCGCGCCAACGCTGGCGTCGCTGCAAGCCAAAGTAACGGCTGTCGGCAGACCGATGGCCACGTCTTTCGCAAAGCTCGGCCCGGACAAAACCGCACCAACGCAGTCAGGCAAGACCTCTGCCAGCACATCGGTCATCAGCTTTTGCGTGCCTTGCTCAATCCCTTTTGAGCACAGCACAATGGGCGTGCCTGCGCGCACATGTGGCGCGAGCGCACTCAAAGTTTGGCGCATGAACTGGGCAGGCACCACGGCCAAAATGGCGTCCGCGGAGGCCAAGTCAGGCAAATGCCCCGTAGCCACAATGCGCGGTGACAACTTAACCTGCGGCAAGAAAAGACTATTTTCGCCAGTAGAACGGATGCTGTCCAGCACTTCAAGCTCAAGCGCCCACAGGCAGACATCGTGCCCCGCCGTTGCAGCAACTTGCGCCAAAGCCGTGCCCCAAGCCCCTGCCCCTAGGATGCCAATTTGCGCCATGTTAAGCCCGCTTCCCCCTGTGTAAATTTGACGCTGGCGTCAGGTTTGTAAAAACTGAACATTTTGTTGATTGTTCATCATTTCCAGTCTAAGGAGTTTCGCATGGATGAGAAAGCAGAAACCCGCGATCGTATCTTGGAAGCCGCAGGTCGGCGGTTCGAGCATTACGGCTATAGCAAAACCACGATGTCGGAGATCGCCTCTGACCTCAAGATGTCGACTGGGAATCTTTACAGATTCTATCCGTCCAAGCTCGACATTGCCGAGGCCCACGCCCTAGCGCATGAGTGCGACGAGGACGCGATGATGGAAGCCGTTGTGGTATCTGGCGGCTCTGCCGGTATCCGGCTACGCGAATTTCACCGCGTGATCCTTGAGCACACCTTCAAACTGATCGACGAGAGCAAGAAGATTTTCGAGCTGGCGCAAGCAATCTCGCGCGAGCGACCGGCCTACGCCAATCGTCGATTGGCGATTGAGCGTGTCTATCTGGTGCGTATGTTGGAGGATGGCATCGCAGAAGGCCTGTTCGAGCGACAAGACAGTCTCGACGAGCTTGCAGAGATGATCCAATGCGCGACCATGAAGTTTCGTTATCCGCAACTCTACAATTGCTTCCGGATCGACATGCTCCGACGAGAACTCGAAGGCACGATGGACCTGATCTACAAAGGCCTGCTTAAGCGCTAATCCAAAAAAGCCCGAGCCCCAAAAGCCCGGGCTTTTTTATACCTTTCCAATAATTAATGAATGATATGCAAATTGTTCATTGACAAGCGTACAGCGTTTCCCTATATAGGCTGTACAAACAAAGAAACAGAAACGGATCCTCCCCATGACCAACACAAATTCAAACCCACACATCTGGAGCTTAACGCTTGCAGCTTTCCTCGTGCTTTCCATCCTCGCCCCTGTCGGTGATTTGGCAGCCCGGGCAGCTGGCTACTAAATCTCTATATCGGGCCTCGGCCGGGCAAATTTGAGCCAAACCCTCTTCCAAGCCCCACGTCTCCTCCCCAAAATCGGACGTGCTACTTTGCCGCCAAAGCCCTGTGCTTTGGCGGCATTTTCATAGTCGGAAGGGCTCATTTGGTAAGAAATGAGCGACGCTTTTGTGCGATAAGATTTGACAGATGCGGGGCTACCCCACGCCCCTAACCGCCAAAAGGCATGTTTGTTGTGACTAATTCTGAGACAGAAGCGCTTACCATCAGCGTGATCATCCCAACCTTTCACCGCCCGGACGGTGCCTTGGCGGCTGTGCGCTCTGTTTTGGCGCAGACGCATGCGCCATCGCTAGAGATCATTCTGGTCGACAATGATGCCAACCAATCCTGCAAACCCATTGCCAAGCAATTGGCACAAGATGCAGGCCAAACGCCCTTCACCTATGCCGTGGAACCCGCAGCAGGTGTCGCTAATGCGCGCAATAAAGCGGTTGGTTTGGCACGCGGGACGTTCGTTGCCTTCTTGGATGATGATGAAGTGGCGAAGCCAAATTGGCTGGCGAACTTGATCCGTGCGCAACAAGAAACAGGTGCCGATGTGGTTTTCGGCCCAATTGAGGCCCGTTTACCTGCGAAGCACACGGTACCCCACACCTATTTTCAAAACTTCTTTTCCCGCCGCCTAGACGGGCCAACGCGCTTGATTGATATCCCCTACGGCTGTGGCAACAGCCTGTTAAAGCGCGAAACCGTTTTGACCAAGGCAGAGCCCTTTAATCCTGCCGCCAATGAAACGGGCGGCGAAGATGATATTTTGTGGCGGGAAGTGGTTGCCGGGGGGGGTACGTTCGGCTGGGCACAGGATGCTTGGGTGTATGAAGATGTGCCACCCAGCCGCGCGACGTGGGCCTATCTAACCAAGCGCGCTTTTGCCTTTGGTCATAACACCACCGGCCAATGGTATAATCGGGCCGACAAGGACTATGTCCGGATGGTCATTTCGATGATCAAAGGAGTCGCCCAAGCTTTGGCCTTGGCTCCTTTGGTCGCGCTCTTATGGATCGCGCGGCACGACCGTTTGGCCTGGGCCTATGACAAGATGTGGCGGGGCTTGGGCAAAGTCTTCTGGTTTGGCCCATTCCGCGTTGGCTTTTACGGGGCAGCCGCCCAAAAGAAGCAGCTAGCGGCGCAGAAGGCTTAAGCCTTGGCCCCTTTACGCCCCGTCTTATAGATCGGCGCAGCGCGGGCAGCTTCGGCATCCAATGGCCAGCGCGGTCGGGCTGACGCATTGAGATCGTCTGAAAGGCCTTGTGCCAAGCGCTCTGCCCCCGCCAAGGCGATCATGGCAGCATTATCGCCGCAATAGGCCAAAGCCGGGGCAAAAAAGGACCAGCCAAATTCGTCACACAATGCCTCAAGCCGGCTGCGCAACACCAGATTTGCTGCAACACCGCCTGCGACGACAAAACGACCAGATTGTCCCCTGGGCAGTACCATCGCCGCCATGGCCTGACGCGTGCGATCAACAAGGACATCGCCAACTGCAGCCTGAAAACTCGCACATAAATCAGCAATGTCTTGCTCGCTCAACGAGCCCATTGCAGCGGCTTCCCGCGCGACAGCGGTTTTGAGGCCGGCAAAGGAAAAATCACATCCGGGCCTGCCTTTCAGGGGCCTTGGTAGATCAAACCTTTTGGGATCGCCCGTCTGCGCGGCATGCTCTACCGCTGGCCCACCGGGATAGCCAAGACCCAGGACTTTGGCCGTCTTATCAAACGCTTCGCCCACGGCATCATCAATCGTGGAGCCCAAACGCTCGCACCCATCTAGGCCCGCCACGCGCAACAATTGGCAATGACCACCAGACACCAACAGCAGTAGATAAGGAAAGGGCACATCGGCTTCGAGGCGCGGCGATAGCGCATGCCCCTCTAAATGATTGACTGCGACCAGTGGCAGGTCACGCGCCAGAGCGATCGCCTTGCCTGTCAGCAGGCCCACCATTACGCCGCCAATCAGACCAGGCCCTGCCGTTGCTGCCACGCCGGTGAGATCTTGAAAACCTAACCCCGCCTTGGTCATGGCCTGAAGAATCACATAGTCAATCATGTCGACATGAGCGCGGGCTGCAATTTCGGGAACCACACCGCCATAGGGGGCGTGCGCGTCAATCTGGCTGGCAATGATGCTGGACAAAACACGCGCACGACCATCGTGTAGCGCGACCACTGCCGCAGCCGTTTCATCGCAACTTGTTTCAAGTCCAAGGACGATTTGTGGACCCGAATGGAGGATCTGTCCGCTCATGCTGGCTCCGAAGCTTGACCTGCCTTGCCACTAGGGGTGATTAGTATGAGATGCAACGCTCTGAACTGGAACCTATCATGCGTATTGGTGCTCGCGGCTCCCCTCTTTCGCTGGCCCAGACCGGCCAACTCCGCGCCCTTCTGGCACAAGCTTTGGATATTCCAAGCGCAGAGATCGAAGATCGTCTGCCCATCATTCCGATCACTACGACCGGGGATCGAATTCAAGACCGGCCTTTAAGCGAAGCGGGCGGCAAGGGCCTCTTCACGAAAGAGTTGGATGACGCCCTGCTGGAAGGCCGTATCGATTGCGCCATTCACTCTCTCAAGGATGTGCCTACCCAATTGCCCGATGGCATTGTGCTCTTGGCAGGACCAGAGCGTGAGAATAGACGCGATGCCTTGGTGACGGTCGCTGGCACGGGGCTCAATGACTTAAAGCAGGGCGCTGTGATCGGCTCCGCCAGCCTGCGGCGCGCCGCGCAATTGCTGCATGCCCGCCCGGATCTGACCATCGTGTCCTTACGCGGCAATGTCGGCACGCGGCTTGAAAAGCTCAAAGCTGGCCAATGCGATGCAACACTGCTGGCCGCAGCAGGTTTAGCGCGACTGGGCTATAGCGATGTGCCCCATGTGTTGTTGGACCCTATCGCCATGCCACCTGCTATTGGCCAAGGGGCTTTGGCCATTACGGCGCGCGCAGGCGATGGGGCAACCGCAGCTGCTTTCGCCAAGATCGCTGACCCGGTGACAGAGATTGAGGTGGCCGCAGAGCGTGCTTTCTTGACCGCCCTGGACGGGTCGTGCCGCACCGCCATTGGCGCACTAGCAAGCCTTGATGCTTTGGGCACTCTCACTTTTATCGGGGAAGCCCTCCAAGCCGATGGGCAAGAGCGTTGGCGTTGTGACGGAACGCTTACCCACGCGACAAAGGATAAAGCCGAAGCGCTGGGAACAGAGCTCGGCCGAAAGGTCAAAGAAATGGCCGGCAATGCCTTTGCCGGGGCGCATGGATGATATGAAAGCCTGTGTGATTACACGGACGGAGCCCGGTGCCCATGCCACTGCTGAAGCGGCGCGAGGGCTTGGCCTGACCCCGTTGATCATGCCTGCAGCGCGGGTCGAAATAACCCCTGCGACCCTTGATCTAAGAGGTGTGCAAGCGCTGCTGATGACAAGCGCGGCGGCTGCACGCGCCATTCAGGTCACCGACACTTTGAAGGTCTTGCCACTTTATGCGGTAGGTGATGCGACCGCTGAAGCGGCTGTAGCGGCGGGCTTTGAAAACGTCATCTCAGCTGGAGGTGATGGGGCCACCTTGGCCGTCTTGGCCGCAGACCGCATGAGCCCTCGCCAAGGTGCGTTGTTGCATTTGCGTGGCCGCGAAGTTGCCGGTGATGTAACAGGAATGCTGCGTGCCTGTGGCTTTGAAGCGCGCCATGTTGAGGTCTATGCCACTCATGACAATCCTGATTTCAAAACCAATGTTAGCGAGCAACTAACCAAGCAGAGTGGGTTTATCTTGATCCACTCGCCAGCTGGCGGCCGACGGCTTGCTGCAGCTGTAAGCGATACGGACATGCACTTGGCAGCTTGGCATGTGGTCGGCCTATCGTCGGCATGCATTAAGCCACTGGAGGAATTAGGGTTTAAGTCTATAAATGTCGCAGACTCACCCGACGAAGAAGCGCTGATCGCGACCTTGCGCGACGAAGTTGAAAAACAAAGCCTTGAGTGAATGGGCGCAGCAGAGTTTAACTAGATTATGGCCGATGAAAAACTTCCCCCAGACCCGCTTGATTCGACTGTAACGCCTGAGCCGAAGGTCGAGAAAAGGCCTGTTTCAGACCCGTTCTTGGACGCACAATTGCGGGCAGTCGGCTCTGGTAGCGCAAGCGCTAAGGCAAGCGAGCCCAGTGTCAGTAGCACGGTTTTCCAATCCTCAACACCGACTACGCCAAGCGTGCGGCGTGGCGGCGTAGGACTATTCACGGTATTGTTTTTCTCCACCGCTGCTGCCTGTGGTGGTGCAGTTCTGGCGCTGGTGGCCTTGGGTCAACCAGGCTTGATGAAGCAAGTTGGGTTGAGCCAGCTTGTTGCTCAAACGCTGGCCGATCCAAACCAAGCTGGACAGCAAATGGCCGCCGTCGCAGCGCGCTTGGCCGCGCTTGAGGGCCGTGTCAGCCGCCTGGAAGGGCCAAAACCCGCTCCTCAAGCAGCGCCCCCCATTGATCCTGCAGCCCCAGCACCTGCTCCACCGGTGGATGCAGCAGCCCTAAATGGCGAGCTTAAAGGTGTTTCAGGGCGGGTCACGGCAATTGAAACCCGTTTGGCAGCGTTGGACCCAACCGGCGTAGGCGGGGCCATTATCGCTAACCTGCAGGCTGAAGTCGCCGGCCTAAAGATCATGGTCCAGACCCTGCAAAGCCAAGCCGCACAAGCCCCGTCACCGGGCGTGACCTTTGCAGTCATCAATCTGGTTGAAGCAGCTAGTCGGCCCGGCCCCTTCTGGCCGGAGTTTGAGACCATGCGTGCAGCTTTGCCCGGCCTGCCCGAAGTGGCGGCCTTGGAAGGCTTTGCTCGCAAAGGCGTGCCCACCCGCACCCTGCTGCAAGAGCGGTTTGCCGCGCTAGAGCCCGCGATTGTCGCAAGCGACCGCGCTGCCCAAAAGGAGAGCGGCTTTTGGGGTTGGATCAAGGGCTTCTTTGCAGACCTCGTGCGGGTTGAGAA
>JBEAVQ010000026.1:0-30192 GCA_041160865.1 Pseudomonadota bacterium
CCGTATCGGCGAACGGACAGTATCAGGTCTGTGGGATATCATCGGCTCCCTCGTCACCATGTTCAAACCAGAAGAGTGCCGAAACTACTTCGCAAGCTGCGGCTATGATGCATATTAAACGGAAAATGCTCTAATACCCAGAGGTATCACGAATGAACCGTTTTCCAAGTAAAAATCGAGGCCGACTTTTTTCAACTGTGTGGGGAATTTTAAAGGTGGATGAATTGTAAGAACAATTTGTTAGGCGTAACCAAATAGTATTTTTAGTATAGAGCGTTTATTTGAGCGCAGTTGCAGGTGGTTCTCTAAAATAGGATAAAAATATTTTAGCTGTCAATTATCACAATTTTGATCTACCGTGGGTAATCGCACCAAATGGATGGTTTAAGTGCTTGCATTTACATCGGCAAGATGAAACAATTTTCAGTACTCGTTTTCTCGGTTGAGAAACAAGTAGTAAAGACAACAATGTGGTCTTGCATCTGAGCTAAATGTGCCTATACTGGTCTAAGACTATTTAAGGTTAGTCTTTAGGGCCTCCGGTCTCTAATTTCTGGGGAACTAAGTAATGTCTGAAAACACGGATGCCAGTTTGATCGAGATGACGGTTGAGATCGTCGCGGCCTATGTGGCTGGCAATGAACTTCCCTCTTCGGAATTGCCTAGCCTAATCTCGACGGTCTACGCGTCGTTGAAGAATACCCATGAAGGTACGCCGGTTGTGGAGTCCAAGGAATTGGTTCCTGCAGTGCCCGCGAAAAAGTCTGTATTCCCTGACCATATCGTCTGTTTGGAAGATGGGAAGAAGTTCAAGTCGCTGAAGCGCCACTTGCGTTCCTCCTATGACATGTCGCCCGATGATTATCGCGCCAAATGGGGGCTGCCTGCAGACTATCCGATGGTTGCGCCAAATTATGCTGCCGCGCGTTCTGAATTAGCCAAGAAAATTGGCCTGGGACGCGGTCGCCGTTAACTATTAAGAGATCGTTTCGCTTACGAAACAAGTATTCGCAGTGAAAAGATGAAAATAATCTCTTGCTAAACATAAAGACTCTTGCGCGATTCGGTGCAAATCACTGATACTAACCTCAACAGGGGGTTAATATTGGTGTCAATGTTCCGGGCTCAATTGCTGCTGGAAGAACAGCGTCGTTTATTCGACGTCTGGAACAGCGCAGCTGGCTGCTCGGCGATGCCTACGCGTGAGAGCTTTCAGCCCCGCGCATTTGGACCACTTTTGCCGTTTATCTCTTTAATTGAGACCAAGGCCTTAGAAGGGCCGCGCGTCCGCGTTGCCGGCAGCGCGCTTCGCGATGTATTTGGCGATGATCCGCGCCTGTGCTTGATACAGCCAGAGCTTCCAGGCTCTGCCGAGACCATCCAACGCGTTGTCAGCGAGCGGAAGCCTTCTTGCGGCGTGGCCCCTGCTGAAGTGGGTCTACATGGCCATGCTGTGCGTTTTTGGATGCGGCTGCCACTGGGACGCGATGAAGAGGTTGAAGCTGTAATCGGCCTCGATATTGCGCTATCAGGTGCACGTGCGCCAAACTGGGCACTACAGCGGATGTTGACGGCCTAAGCTTCCGTGCTGCGAGCCCCGCGTGCAGCTTTGAAATAGGACAGGCCGGTCCAGATCGACATAAGAGCACCCAAGACCAGAATGGCAAATCCTACATAGCCCAACTCTGACATGCCAGTCGCCAAACCCGCTAAAAGCAAGCCCATCCCGCCCATAATCACCGCTGTTTTGGATTTGGCCGCAAATGTCGGGGATAAAGAGATTCCCTTTAAGCTGGCTTGCGCGCGTAGACGTGTGACCAAGCTGTCGCGCACCGGAATGGCCAGCAAGAAGAAGAGGCCGATACCATAAGGAATTACATATCCTAGTACACCAATAAGTACGTCAGTATGGTCATGCACATCCGACATCCAACCGGCCCACAGGGCCAGCAAGGTGATGCCTACTAAAATCTTGTCGCCCCAAAGGTCCAGTTTACCGCCCAGCTCACTCTTGGCGTCGAGTTTGCGCGCGAGAAAGCCGTCGAGCCAGTCTGTTAAGGCGGAGAATACAAACAGGCCAAACGCCCATTCAAGTTCGCGATTGGCTACACCCTTGGCCAGCCCAGCCCAAATCAGATAGCCAATCAGAGGTGCAAGAGCCAATCGGCTGATCGAGACGGCATTGGGGAGCCACTTCATCTTTACGTCCTTTGGAAATAGGATTGGATTCGCGCTGCCAGCTCTTCATTGACGCCGGGCACTTCTATGAGTTCCGTTAGGCTTGCGCGCGCGACACCGCGTGCAGAACCAAAACGCGCCAAAATAGCCTTCTTGCGCATCGGGCCGACGCCTGCAATCTCGTCCAACGGATTTTTCGAAATTGCGATGGAACGTTTCTGGCGGTGTGCGCCGATGGCAAAGCGGTGCGCTTCATCGCGCAAGCGTTGAAGATAGTAGAGGATGGGGTCCTTGGGCTCTAGGCGAAAAGGCGCGCGGCCCGGCGTATGAAAAAGCTCGCGACCTGCTTCACGGTCGACCCCTTTGGCAATGGAGACTAAGGTGATGTCCTCTTCCAATCCCAAGTCCTTGGCCACCTCGACAACGACGGCCAGTTGCTGCTCGCCGCCATCTATCAAAACAATGTCCGGCCAGGCGGTATCTTTTTGGCGGTTCCTGCGACCGCTCTCATCGATCAGATTACCATCCATATCGACGCTGGGGGGCAAATCTTCGGCTTCAGGATGGATTAGGCGCGCAAAGCGGCGGTTGAAGACTTCGCGCATCATGGCAAAGTCGTCGCCACCCTTGGCGTCTTTGATGGTCCACTTCCGGTATTGGCTTTTCTCAAATCCATCCGGTCCGGCCACGATCATGGCACCGACTGCATGACTGCCTTGGATGTGAGAGTTGTCATAGACTTCGATCCGCTGCGGGCTGGCCGCTAGGCCGAATATGTCGGCGACGCCGTCGAGCAATTTGGTCTGAGTGCTGCTTTCGGCCATTTTGCGCGCTAAAGCTTCTCGGGCATTTGAAGTTGCGTGTGCCACCGTATCACGCTTTTCACCTCGTTGTGGGCATCGTATCTCGACCTTGGCATCCATGCGCAGGCTTAAGGCCTCGGCCAACAAATCTTCCTCTGGTAGGGTATGGCTAGTTAGGATCAAACTTGGCGCAGGCTTGTCGTCATAGAATTGCGCCATGAACGCGTCGAGGATTTCAGCCTCGGTGGCATCTTTCTCGTGCTTGGGAAAATAAGCGCGATTGCCCCAGTTTTGCCCGGCGCGGAAGAAGAAGACTTGGATACAACTCATCCCGCCATTCAAAGCCACCCCAAAGACATCGGCTTCCTGAAAGCTTTGTGGGTTTATCCCTTGAACAGCCCGAATGCTCGCGAGCGCCTTGATCCTGTCGCGCAGGCGGGCAGCACGCTCAAAGTCCAGGGTCTCGGCGGCTTCGTGCATGTCATCGGCGAGGCGCTTTTGTAGATCGACCGATTTGCCGCGTAAGAAGGCTGTCGCCTCGTCGACCAACTCACCGTAATCTTCGTCGCTGATCAGGCCAACGCACGGGGCCGAACAGCGCTTTATCTGATGCAACATGCAGGGCCGGGACCGTCCATCATAGACGCTGTCGGTGCAAGAGCGCAGCAGAAACGCCTTTTGCAAAGTCGTGAGGCTGGCATTGACAGCCCAAGCACTGGCAAAAGGGCCAAAATAATCGACGTTCTTGGCACGGGCACCGCGATGCTTGGCAATTTGCGGTGCAGCATGATCGCGACGGATCGAGATGTAGGGAAAGGACTTATCGTCCCGCATTAAAATGTTGAAGCGTGGCCGCAAACGCTTGATCAAATTGGCTTCTAGGAGAAGCGCCTCTGTCTCGGTTGCTGTGACCACAAATTCCATCGCGCGGGTCAAATCAATCATGCGCGCGATACGATTGGAATGCCCAAGCCCTCGGGCATAGGATGTGACCCGGTTCTTTAAGTTCTTCGCTTTGCCAACATAGAGAACTTCGCCCTCCGCACCGATCATGCGGTAGACGCCTGGCTTTCCGGGTAAGCGCCGCAAATGATCGCGGATCACCTCCACCCCCAGCAGTAGCCCCTTCGCGGGTGTGGCTTCACCCGGCAGGTCGGCTAGATCGGGCAGAGGGGTTGAATCGGCCTTAGACATGGTCTGACTGAGGTGCACGCGACAGCGCCCAATGGCAAGGCCCCTTCGCTTTAGGGCTTGGCGTTAGGTGCAGGTGCGGCCGCAGGCGCTGGCTCGGCAGCAGGTACCGGTGGTGCCGGAAACGCAACGGGGACAACGCTCATTCCCAGTTTGGCAGAAGCCGCCACCAATTCCCGACTGTACGAGACATAGACGATGGACTGGTTTGGCATGTCAACAATCCGGCGCAGGGCAATGCTCTTGAAAAACAAGCTGGAGCCTTTGGAGAAGACTTCGGCATTCTTCGGGAGGGTCGCTAACGTGGTTGCATCGATGGGGCTTGTCTGGTGGCAATCAATGGCGGTGTTGGATGGGTTTTCAAACCAATTGCCCTTGCCCAAACGATCGAGAATGCTGCGGTCGAATGATCCGAAGTAGCAAGTCACTTGTGGCAATTGTGGATCGCGCAGGGCTGACACCTTGATTTCGTTGCCCGTCAAGTCGTTGGTGAACCCTCCAACATTATCGTCCTTTGCGCCACAGGCAGCGGCGAAAAGCGGGAGGCTAAGCGCCAGCGCGAGCCCGATCAGGCGATTTCTTGGGCGTTTGTGTAGCATATCCTGCTCCTGTACGGGCCGCAGTGAACGGCGATTTCCTCAACCCTATGTGGGGACGATGCGACCATTTGTCATCGACTTTTGGCCTTGTCTGCAGCGGGTAGATCGGATCTTGGATTATTTGGCTGCAATCATCCCAGAAGTCGCATGATTTTTCCTTGCTTTGCAGCTTCTCTCGTTGAATACCTGCACCAAACGCACAAAGAGGCGGCACATAATCCCATCAGGGAGAGGAAACACCAATGCCATTTCCAGCCATGTCGGTTGCTCAAACACATGCCATTCTAACGGGTCCAGGTGGCCCTCTTGAGATCGAAACCAAGACCATTCGCGGTCAAGACATTCGCGTTTATAAGGTCGGCCCACAGAATTTGCGCGACATCTTCGATATTGGCCGCTCGCATGGTGAGCTTGAGTTTTTGGTTTATGGCCATGAGCGGATTACCTATCGCGCGCACGCCAATGCCGCCGCAAAGCTGGCCCACATTCTGAAAGACACCTATGGCGTTCAAAAGGGCGACCGGGTTGCCCTTGTGATGCGCAATCTGCCCGAATGGCCTGTGGTTTTCTGGGCTAGCGTCATTATCGGCGCGATGATTTGCCCGCTCAATGCGTGGTGGACGGCAGATGAGCTCGAATATGGCCTGCGCGATTCTGGTTCTGTTCTCGCGATTGTGGACGTAGAGCGCGCAGATCGTATCGCGGAAAAGCTGCCTAGCATTCCTAATTTGAAAGCACTCATTGTCGCGCGCGGCGGCGACGACAAACCAGCTGGCGCGATCGCGCTGGAGGATTTGATTGGCGAGTCCGTCTCTTGGGCTGACCTGCCTGAGACAGCCGCCCCGGACGTCGAGCTCCACCCAGAAGACCTCTGCACGCTGTTTTACACCTCAGGCACAACCGGCGCGCCTAAAGGTGCCTTTGGCACGCACCGCAATGTCATCACCAATTTGATGAATATGATGGTCAATACCGCTCGCCAATTCCTGCGTCGGGGGGAGACCCCGCCTGCGCCAGATCCAACCCTGCCCAAAAAGGCGACATTGCTGGCTATTCCTTTCTTCCACGTCACGGGCTGTCACGCCGTTTTGGTGCCTTCGGTGGCGCAAGGCGTAAAGATTGTGATGATGCACCGCTGGGACGCGCTTAAAGGCATTGAGTTGATCGAGAAGGAAAAGATCAACAGCTTCGGCGGGGTGCCTGCCATTGCCTGGCAAGTGATTGAGCATCCCCAGTTGAAAGAGTTTGATACCTCGACAGTGGAGAGTGTCTCTTACGGTGGTGCGCCATCTTCGGCGGAGTTGGTCCGCAAGATTGTGGAGACCTTCCCGAAAGTGTCACCCGGTCAAGGTTATGGGTTGACCGAGACCTCTGCCGCAGTCACCAACATCGGCTCTGAAGACTACGAGTTGCGGCCACTGTCCTGCGGTCCTGCCCATCCGATCAATGATGTGCGCGTGGTTGATGGTAATGGCCAAGACGTGGCCCTTGGCGAAGTCGGTGAGCTTTGGATCCGTGGCCCGAACGTCATCGTCGGCTATTGGAATAAGCCTGAAGCCACCGAGGCGGCTTTTGGCGGCGGCTGGTTCAAGTCTGGCGATCTGGTCAAAATGGATGAGGAAGGCTTTATCTTCATCGTCGACCGAGCCAAGGACATGATCATTCGCGGTGGCGAGAACGTCTATTGTTCTGAAATTGAGGATATCCTCTACAAGCATCCCGATATCTCCGATGCCGCGATTGTCGGCGTGCCACATAAGGTTTTGGGCGAAGAAGTCGGCGCGGTGGTGACGGTGCCACCGGGCTCGACCCTGACAGTGGAAGAGCTAAAGCGCTGGGTCGGTGCATCGCTTGCCAGCTTCAAAGTCCCCGCGCATGTGCGCATTATGTACGAGCCTTTGTTACGCAATGCTAATGGCAAAATCCTCAAGCGGGAGCTTAAAGCTCTGTTTGAATAGGAGCGTGTGATGACAGATCGTGGACGCATTTTCGGTCTGGGCGGGGTTTTCATCAAAAGCCCCGACCCTGATCGTCTCAAGGCTTGCTATCGCGATGTGCTAGGTTTGGCGCTTGATGATTATGGCGTCACCTTTTTATTGGCGGCTCAAGATGGCGATCAAGTTTGAAGTCCGTTTGCGGCGGACACCACCTATTTCGCGCCATCGACCCGGGAAGTCATGCTGAACTTTCGGGTCGATGACCTCGACGCGCTGATCGCCGAGATCGTGGCGGCGGGTGGTGAGATGACGGGTGAGGTCCAAGAGGAGCCCTATGGCAAGTTCGCTTGGCTGGTCGATCCCGATGGCACCAAGATTGAATTGTGGCAGCGAACCGGTAGCTTTGAGTGACAGGTAATCTAGACCCTGCAATCCCGGGGATGACAGGTGCTACATTCAGCCCTATCTGCGCAGCATGACTGAAATCAGCCTCGCTTCCCATGCTTTGGTGCGCAACTCAGATGCGCAAGCTGTTCTCACTGCCCTCAACGCAGTTCAGGCCGAGTGTGCACGCTTGGTTGGCGGGTGCGTGCGCGATGCTGTTTTGGGTAAACTAGCGCATGATATTGATATCGCCACCCAATTAGCGCCGGAAGCCGTGATTGCAGCCCTGAAAGCGGCCGGGATCAAAGTGTGGCCGACGGGCTTGGCACATGGGACGGTGACGGCCATTCCAGCGGGCAAACCGGTGGAAGTGACAACCCTTCGAACCGATGTCGCCACCGATGGCCGCTACGCCGAGGTCATCTTTACTGACGATTGGTTGGCCGATGCCCAGCGGCGCGACCTGACCATGAATGCGCTCTATTGTGACGCCCACGGTCGCGTTTTTGATCCCATAGGCACAGGCGTTACCGATGCCAAGGCTGGCCGCGTCTGTTTTGTTGGTGATGCCGAAACGCGCGTCACAGAAGACTATCTGCGGATTCTGCGCTTCTTCCGCTTCCACGCCTATTACGGCAAGGGCGCACTTGACTCTGTGGCTTTGGCGGCGTGCGCAGCCCACCAAGGGGGAATGGCTAGGCTATCGGTTGAACGCGTTTGGATGGAGCTTAAGCGCCTCCTTGCAGCACCCGATCCGCGTGTGGTTTTGACGGCCATGGCCGAAACAGGGGTTTTGGCTGCCATTCTGCCTGAGGCTGAAGGCCTTGAAGCACTGCGGCATTTGGTTGAGATCGAAAACAGCCTCTTCCTCGACCCTGAGGCCCTACAGCGGTTGATGGCGCTTTTGCCTCGCGATCCAACCCGCGTCGCAGGCTTGGTCAGCCGCCTTAAATTGTCGAGTGCGGAGGGGGATCGTCTCTTGGCGTGGGCCAGTGATCAGACGCGAATTCAGTCCTATCTGTCAGCCCGCGAAGTCCGCCGTGCGCTGTATTGGATGGGGACACCGCTTTATCTTGACCGCGTCAGACTGGCGTGGGCGCATGATCCAGAGCCCCGTCGCACCAGTCAATGGCGTGCGATGATTGCCCTGTCGAGCGGCTTTGTTGCCCCGCGCTTTCCGCTGACGGGTGAGCAAGTCTTGGCAGCCGGAGCCCGCCCCGGCCCGGCAATCGGCCACATACTGCGCGAGCTAGAGAGTTGGTGGGTCGAAAATGACTTTACCGAAGACGAGATGGGTCTGGTCGAGCGGCTGAAAGCCCTCGTCCAAGCGCTGGGGTAAAGTTTACCGCGCCAGTCGGGTTTCTAGTCCTGCTTTGACCGTCGGCCATTCATCACGAAGGATGGAGAACCAAGCCGTGTCGCGCCAATGGCTGTCAGGCATTAAGATATGTCGCCGAAAAATACCTTCAAACGACGCGCCAAGTTTTAATATTGCGGCGCGAGAGCGCGCGTTCCGCGCATCCGTCTTCAGTTCCACGCGCTCTGCGCCGCAGGCAAAGGCATTGTCCAACAAGGCGAACTTGCAGGCTGGATTAACTTGGGTGCCATGAGCGCTGGCGACATACCAAGTCCCGCCAATCTCAACGCCCTTATGCTCAGGCCGGATTGCTAGATAACAGGTTTGACCAAGCAGTCGCCCGTCGCCCGCCCGGACCGTGTGCAAAAGCCATCGACCAGCCGCTTGCTCCTGCAACATCCAATCAAAATTCTGATCCCACTTATCTGCGGCCATGTTGCGCGGCCAATGGCGGAACAGGGCAGGGTCAGCGGCTGCTGCCTGCATCTCTTTTCGGTCCGCTTCGGTCAAAGGGGCCAAGGAAACATTGTGCAGATGTGCGGTAACGGGGACAAGTCTCATGTCGTGCTGTTTATGCCGCAGTTTTATCCGCTTCAAGTCTCATGCTTTCGATTGCCCTCCCGCCAGCACGGGGCTAGGTTGCTTGGAAGGTAAAAGAACACGAAACAGGGAGCACGACATGATTTTCGAACATTCTGACGTAACCAAGCATTGGATCGACCGCGTTGAAGCCTTTATGGCGGAACACATCATTCCTGCCATTCCAGTTTATCAGCAACAAGATGCTGAGGGTGAGCGTTGGAAGGTCATCCAAGTTGTCGAAGACCTCAAAGTTAAAGCAAAGGCTGCTGGCCTTTGGAACATGTTTATGCCGCCAAGCCATGGCGCAGCCCATGTCGACGATACGTTTGAATTTGAAGGCCCCGGCCTGTCGAACGTCACGTATTCGGCCATCGCTGAAATTTTGGGCCGCGTAGGTTTTGCGTCTGAAGTATTCAATTGCTCGGCGCCTGACACCGGCAATATGGAAGTGTTGATGCGCTATGGCACGTTGGAGCAAAAGGAAAAGTGGCTGCGGCCTTTGATGAACGGGCAAATCCGTTCGGCCTTCTTGATGACAGAACCTGCCGTTGCTTCGTCTGACGCGACCAATATCCAGACCTCCATCGTGCGTGATGGCGATGAATATGTCATCAATGGCACGAAGTGGTGGAGCTCTGGCGTGGGTGATCCACGGTGCAAAGTCGCCATCGTGATGGGCAAAACCGATCCTGGTGCCAAATCCTACACCCAGCAGAGCCAAATCCTGATGCCTTTGGATGCAAAGGGCGTGACCTTGGTTCGTCCGCTGCACGTGTTTGGCTATGACGATGCGCCACATGGGCACTTCGAAGTTAAGATGGAAAATGTGCGCGTACCTGCAGAAAACCTGATCTTGCGCGAAGGCGCGGGCTTTGAGATCGCCCAAGGCCGCTTGGGTCCAGGCCGTATCCACCATTGCATGCGCACCATTGGCGTCGCTGAAATGGCGCTGGAAAAGATGTGTCAGCGCCTCACCACGCGCGTCGCGTTCGGCAAGACCGTCGCTGAGCATTCGATCTGGGAGCAGCGTATTGCGCGCGCCCGCATCGACATCGAAATGACCCGTCTGCTTTGCCTCAAAGCAGCCTACATGATGGATACAGTCGGCAATAAGGTTGCACGTGCTGAGATCGCAATGATCAAGGTGCAAGCGCCGAACATGGCCCTGCAAATCATCGATGATGCGATTCAAGCCCATGGCGGCGGCGGTGTCAGCCAAGACTTTGGCTTGGCTTCGGCTTATGCCCATCAGCGTACCTTGCGTTTGGCAGACGGCCCGGATGAGGTGCATAACCGCACGATTGCGCGCCTCGAATTGGGCCGTCATGCGGGCGGTGCCATGAAGGCAAAAGCTGAAGCAGAAGCTGCTTTGCACGTGCCCGGCATTCGCTAACGCGTTGACAAAAACCAACAAGAACTTGGCCCGGACGGTATCGCCCGGGCCATTATCTTGAATGAGATTCTTCTTAAGTCTCTTCTCTTAGCGGAAGAGTGAAAGCGCGGACTGGGCAGAACTATTGGCAATCGATGGTGCCTAGATGCCCGGCTGTTGTTTGACTTGCAAGGATTGCAGCTTCGCACTCTCCTTGCTGAGGTCGGCGTCGGTAATAGCACCAATCCGTGTGTTTAAGGCATCTGAAAGCTTAGAAACAAACTCGCGATGCACGTCCAAACGCTTTGAACCAGCACCCCAAGTCGCCATTTGCGTGCTAAGGTTGGTTATTGACGCATTGACTAAGCCCAGCGCACTGGCGGCGTTTATCGCCGTGTCTGCCGCAGACGTTGCAGTCACCGTGACGACTGTGCCGGCTAAGGATAGGTTCGCCCCAGCAACTGTGATATCTTTGCCGCCGGCGGCGTCGCCCAGTGAGATGGTAGATGCTGGTGTGCGTCTTCCATGTTCGCGCCGTCGAATGAGGCGTTTGCAACGACATTGGTGATTTGATCGCACATTTGCGCAAAGTCGGCGGTAAGGGCTGCTTGGGATGCGGCAGATAAGCCTGGCTGGCTTGCGGCGTGTGTGGACGAGAGGAAAGCATTATCCCATTCTCGAAACCAATCATAGATAAGTTCTAAGAATAGGTGCACTTCAGCAATGGCACAAACTCGAATTCAAGCTGGTCTAACTATGAGTAGAAGTGCGATGGCTGAAAATATCGAACCTATGATGGTCCGAATTCAAGGGAGCACGGAAGTCAACTAGGGCGGCTCATGTTTTTTCGGTGGTAATCACATGGGGTACAAAGCGTGAGAGATTGCGCGTTATCTGGCTTGTATCCTCGCGCATGCCGAGCCCAGCCGCACGATCGCCAATGACCCAACTGCCTAGGACTGCATGCTTGTCTTGTTTCGTAAACAGCGGCGCAAAAGCTTGCACCACCCGCGGGTGATCGCCATAGTCGCCGTCGGTCTGGTCTGTGATAACGCCGCCCCGGATTACCGTAATGTTTTCGCCCTCCCGCGAGAAAAGCGGCTTAGAGACAGCATCTGTCAAAGTATCAGCACCAGGGGCATCTGCGAAATAAGCAGGCAGGAGGTTGGGATGGCCGCAATGTCGTTCCCATAGGAGAGGCAAAATGCCCTTGTTCGACAAAATAGCCTTCCACGCCGGTTCTATGAAAATCCCTGGCACGAGGTGGGGTGCGAAAGGTTCGCGTAGCATATCCTCCCACGGATAGAGCTTGAAGCATCGATCAATGGTACGCTCGGAGAGGTCCGTGAAGCGGCCCTGCGCATCAATGCCAATCGCAGCAATGTCGATGAGTTCGGTTTGATGGCCCGCCTGCCTCGCACAGTCCATCAGATAAGCACTCGTGCCGCGATCTTCTTCGTTGTCGGTGGCACAAGCGAAATGGAAAATGCGGTCCCGGGCAAAGCTCGAGAACGCCTCGACTAGGCTTTCTTGGAGCATGTTGAACTGATCGGTGCCTGAAGGCAGTACGCCTGCCTCGATCTGGTCAATCAACCAGTTGTGTTGGAAAAACGACGCCTCGAAGATGGAGGTGGGCGTATCGGCATTATACTCGAGGAGTTTTGCAGGACCGTTTCCGTCATATGCCAGATCGAACCGGCCATAGAGGTGACGATCGCCGTTTTGCCAGCTCTTAGCTATTAACTCCCATTGTGCCTCAGGTATTGCAAGCCGCTGCAAAAGCTGCGGCTGATGGACAACCTCCGCGACCAAGGCCATGCACAGCTCGTGTAGCTCTTCAGTGGGTGCTTCAATCTCATTCTCTATTTCAGCGAGGCTGAAAGTGTATGCAACTTCCTCAAACCAATAGGGCTCACCATACATCTCGTGGAAACCGAAACCGACTGCTCGTGCTTTGTCACGCCAATCTGGCCGCTCAGGCAAGTCAATGCGGTCCATTTGACAATTAGCCTCCCGAGCTGCGCCCGCTGGAGGATCCACCAAAGCCACTGCGCGCCACTGACGTTGTGTTCATATTCACTGGACGGGGGATGGCTTTGGTATCGGCTGTGGATGGAGGGTCAATTTGAACTGGCGTGCCACTGCGATCTCGATAGATGGGTGCGCCATACAGCGAAGTGCCTCCGTAAATGGTTCCACCATCATCTCGGTATCGCTGCTGAAGTGCCTGCGAAACCATGAACCCTGCCAGCATCGGCATGAACACGCTCCCGCTTGACGTGCTTGCAACTTGGGCTGGCGCAAGCGTTTGCGTAACGCATTTGTCTGTGCCCCATTCTTCTTCACAGCTCTGTTTGGTCGTGAACTTCGGGGCGGTTTCTTGATAGTTTTGCCATGCAGCGCTATAGCCCGCTTCGCAGAGCCGATCTGGAAATCCAGCATTGACGCATTCGCTAACCGTGGTGAAACGCGCGTCCTGAAGTTGAGGTGGCGATGGTGGTGGGCTGTCGCATGCGGTAAGGCCAAGGCTGGCTACAGCAATGCTCCCCAATGCGAGGCTGGCCCGAACATGGGGGGCGAATCGTCGCCGGGCAGGGCGGGAAGATGAGGTGTCGGCCATGGCTTGATTCCCTCTTGCGTGAATTAATAGGTCATGCAGGCGGCATTGAGCAGGCCCGTAATAACTGCAACGCCCCCCGCCCAAAGGCCAGCACCGACTTCACCAGCTGCAATCCGTGCCGAAAGCTCCTTCTGCGCCAAAGAGGCGAGCCCGAAGGCCGCGAGCTGGATAACCCCGCCAATTGCAGCCCAGATAACAAAGTCTACAAGGCTAACTGAGTTGGCCGCCGCTGACGCCAGCGGAAGGCTAAACCCCAGGAGCGCCCCCAAATAAGCGGTTGCAGCAGCAGCATTCCCAGCCCGCATCAGCGCTAGCTCTTTGTGGGGTGTGACCAGCTTATAGATCAAGGAGAAAGCGATGATGAGCGCCAAACCCGTACCAAAATAGCTGAGGAACGCGGGTAAGCCTGTTACGTATCCGAACATAATCTCTCCTTTTTTCCTTGCGCTCTAAACGCACATAATATCGGCTGTTCCTAGCCCATATCCAATGATGAAACTGACCGCCGCACCCTCTTCACGAGCTTCATGAGACAAGTCACGCTCGATGTTCAAAAGAAGCATCTCCTGACCGTCGCCTACATCGCGCGCATAGAGCATGCACCGCTGGTGGATTTCGCGAGTATCACTACCATCATCTACAGTTTCGACGAATTCCACAAGGTCTGCTTGATGGTTTCCACTGCCCCAGAAACGCGTGAACATGATCCCGTCGGCGTCATAAGTTGGTGCTCCAATCAGTCCGTTCGTTCCGGTCCAGCGGTCCCACTCCGCACGACCTGCAGGCACAACGCTGTCCCACGGGGCATAAAGGCTAATGTCGGTGATTGTGTCTCGACCCCCACCAGGCGCCGCGATCACTTGGACCATACGGTGATCATCATCATAATAACGGGTTAACTCATTTGCTCCGTCCAACCGAGCAACCCCTACAGCCGACACAATGAAATTGCCACCGGTCGGTGGCCCCATTGCCGGCTCTCCGGCCGCCATGCTCGCTTCAATGCCAAGGGTATCAATAACCAGAACCCCGCCGATTGCGCAGGCTAACGGCCCGCATTCTTGGGCTAAAGGAGCACTCTTGCCCCGTTTGAACCAACTACCTATCACGCAGCTTCCTTTACGGTAAGCGCTGCCCAGTCCACCTCACTGGAAAGTATGCGACGGTCAGCGATGTAAAACAGTGTATCGCCCCCGTGAATCGGGCAATCGGCCTTGCAGTTCAAATCAACTAAGCGCGCATCTGCCCGACTTAAGCCAATCAAGGTTATGCCATTGTTCTGCTTAAGGCCATGCAAAGCATTCAAGTAAACAAGCGGCGAAGTCTCTGCAGGCACTTTGAGCGAATAGGCTGTATCAATCGCTTGATTGTCAAACATCAAGTTGGCCAGTTGTGACGCACCGGGGTCACGTGCTGCCCGCACCAGCAAGCCAGCAGCGATAGATGTTACGACTTCTACATCGGGCATCTGCTTACGGATTAGATCGCCAGCGCTGGCCTCTTGAAAATGGGCGACCATGTGCGCCTTGGAAGCGACACTGCGCGCGGCAAGAGTTGCAGCTAGAGTCTCATCATCATTCTCGCCGCGGATGATGATGGTGTCTGCACCTTCGGCACCTGCTCGCAAAAAGACGGACTGATCTCCAAGTTGTTCGGTGTGCACGAAATCGATGACATCTGGCATTGGGTTGGTGTCCAGCCCACGCGCTAGCAGAACTATCCGCGGCGTATGGGATGGGCAGTCCAGCAGAAGGCCGTCAAGCAACTGACGAGTCCGCGCGCCCTGCCACCCGACAACAAGGGTGTGTTTTGTTCGCTCCGAATAATCTCCCAAACCTTGCAAGCTACGCCTCCAAAATGCGCTGATAGATGCGATTGCCTTTCCGAGCAATATCGTAAACAGGGCTATTGCGCCCGGGAAAACCACAAGAACATTAACCAGCCGACCGGCATCGCTTCCCGGGGAGAGGTCACCATAGCCAACCGTCGTCGCAGTGGTCATATAAAAATAGACAAAAGCGATAACACTTTGGGTTAATTTCTCTTCACTAACAAAGACAAAAAGGATGTAACATAAGAGGGCGTGACCAAAAAACAGAGTCCCCAGCGCAGCCCATGACAGCATAGCAACCGACAAGTAAATGCGCTGCCACAAACGTATAAACAGCGGCACTGATTTCTCCCTTGATCTGCCGATTGTTCTTCAGTAAATCATCGAAAAAGAAAAGTCTACAGACGTAGAAGATTGCTTCAATAGTTATCAAGAGCTGTAAAATAGAAGAGAGTTTATCGCATGGCTGACACGTGGGCTAACCCTCAAACCCTATGGGACATTGCGTCACTCACCAGCCTGTTCGCATCTGATCCAGAAGCCCTTGGCGACGTCGACGTCTCAATTGAGCCGGGCAGTGAAGTTCTTCGAGTGACTCTTAAGGAGCGCGGAGACTTAGATGTGCTGATGGCTGTCAGCGGTGACCAAGTCCTTTGTAGCGTCCTGCTAACTTCTTGTGACACAATTCCGGCGCGGCCGCAGTTCGAACGCCGCGTACTTTCCATGCACAAGTTAATTCCGCTTTCAAGCTTTGGGATCACCAAGATTGGTGACGCGGAGTGGTATGAGCTGTTTGGTGCAGTTTCGGCTCGATCAGATGCCGAGTTCTTAATACATGAAGTGGCTGTTCTAGCAACCAATGCAGTTGAAGCTGCAGAATGGATTGCTGAATGGATCCAAGCGGATGGAGAACCTGCATGAGTGTATGGGGTAAATTGTTCACCGCGCTGCGCGGAGGTGTGAACGAAGCGGCTGAGACTGTAGCAGACAGTCAAGCCATGCGCATTCTAGACCAAGAATTGCGAGATGCTGAAAACTCACTCGGGCTGGCGCGCAGCAACCTGGCTGGGATGATGGCGACTGCCAAGCGGATTGAAAAACGTATAATAGAAAACAAAGCCAAAGAGGAACGTGATATTGCCAATGCTCGCTCTGCGCTGGCCAGCGGGCGAGAAGATCTAGCACGCGGCTTGGCAGAGCGCGTGTCAGGCGTTCGCGCCGAACTCGGCCGCGATGAGGCAGACTTTGCCAATATGCGCCAACAGCAGGACGTGATGCTGCGCACCGTCAAGGAAACCGAACAGCGTATTGCTGCCATGAAGCGGGAAATTGAAGCGGTCAAGGCAACCGATTCCCTCCAGCGTGCGCAGAAGGCGATCGCAAGCTCCCATGCAGGGGTCAATTCCCGACTTGGCAGCGCAGTGGAATCTCTTGGCAGAATCCGTGACCGGCAAGCCCACATGGCCGCTCGTCTTGAGGCGGGTCAAGAGATGGCGATGATTGAATCTGGTGCTGATCTGGATCGTCAACTGCTTGAGGCGGGGATCGGCGGCAAAGTAAGCAAAGCGGATGATATTCTTGCCGAGCTGTCCGCACCCCGCGAGTTGTTGGCACTCCCCCGTCCAGAAACATCAACCACGCAAGCATGAGTGCTTGCCTGGCTCTAGGAGCACGACTAGAGTCAGTGGCCACGCGATGTTGATAAACGAAATGTTAGGGTGGGACTCTCGAAGGCACGCATACAAAGAGGGTGGGAGTTCAGCGGAGGCAACTGGAAAGTCGCTGGCGTGAGTTGGGATGCGAGATTGGCAATCCCGTAAGGCTTTTACTCCAATTGTTGACCTATCTGCAGCGCTTGTAGGCCAGCTGCATCGGTCGATAGGTCACTTGTGGCTTTCTGCGCTGATTTGGCGGTCAGGTTCGCTTCCATCTGCGAGAGGAAGTCGATGTGGTATAGCTTGGGTAGTTTGTCAGGCAGATTTCCAGGTAGCATCAGATTAAGCTCAAGGGCCATTTGGCCATAGTCTGAATAAGCGTCGCGAGCGTTTATGTCGTCCCAGTCTTTGTCAGACGGGTCACTACGAGCTGCGACCTGCATCCGTATGGCCTGTAAAGCCCCTGAGCTAGTGTTGATGCCAATCATTGTAGGATCCTTCATCAAGCGGTGGAACGCCATTTAGGCGCTTGGTTGTTGTAACCGAGGACGATATTACCATTGGGTTATAAATAAACCGTCCGTTGAATCGGGAAGAATTAAATTAAGTTTGAACCTGATTTAAAACAGATTTGAATTGGATTTTAGACAAATTTGACCATTAGACGCGGATGTCGATCACGCGGCCAGGTCTCGCCAAGCCAGCTTGTGTAGCTGGCTCTTCTGCTTTGAGGGAAGATGTTGAATTAGCGGCCGAATTAGGCCGCGCTGACGGGGTTTCGGCTGACGGTGCACCTGGCAGGTTTGAGCGTTGATTGGCGGCACTCAATAGGGCAGCAAAGGCCTTGCGCGCCTCCGTGGCGTCCGTTGATGGGCGCGCCGGGGTGGGGGTTTGACCTAAGGACTGGGGAAAAAGAGGCGGATCGACTTTCATGACGTCAGGGCTAATCTGCGTCGCGTTAATGATTGGCTAACAAATTATTGACGGGGAACCAGCTTAACTGAGCTTGTCTCAGGGTGCTGAATTGCGCGCCGCCAATTGCGCCAATTCGCCCGCTATCTTTGGCGTGATTTCGCCCTGATGCCGGGTCAGGACAATGCCCTTGGCGTTAATGACATAGGTTTCCGGCACACCACCTAAGCCTAATTGCACCCCAGCAGCGCCCTGTCGATCAATGCCAGTCTGGGCGTAAGGGTCGCCCAATTCTTCGAGATAGGCTTGCGTTTTGCTGGGATCGTCGCGGTAGGCTAGGCCAATCACGACAAAGCGCTTGTCCTTGGCCAATTGTAATAGCATTGGGTGCTCAACCCGGCAGGGCGCGCACCATGAAGCATACACGTTCAAAATAACTGCGCGCCCCTTGTAGCTCGCGAGGTCGAGGGTTTTGCCTGCCATATCTGGCAACAGGATCGGGGGTACGGGCTTACCAATCAGGGCGCTGGCGTGGCGGTCAACCCTTTGCCCAAACATCGCCCAAACAAAAAGCCCGGCCAAGGCTATGAACAAAGCGAGCGGCAGAAACGCGATCAGGCGATTGGCTTTCGGCTCTGCGCTCATAGGTTTGTGCTCGCGTCCTTTTCGTGGCGCAGTGCTTCGAGGCGGGCCTTCTGATGTTGACCTGCCAGAATAGCACGCACGATAAGCCCCGCAATTACAGCCAAACTCAACCCCCAAGCCCCAAACACAAAGCCGGCATAGCCGCCCATGGCAAAAAACTCAGACACAGAAGCAAACTGTGGGGTCATGCCTGTAGCCTCGCCTGGATCGCATCTGCTGAGCGTTTCCAGATTTCAGCGCGCATCGCAGCCAAGGTCAAGGCGGCGAAGATCAACAAATAGGCGACGCCCATCACAAGAAGGGGATGCAACAAGCTGGGGTCAAGGCTCGGCCCCCCAGCGCGAACAATGGAGGCCTTCTGGTGCAAGGTGTTCCACCACTCGACTGAAAACCGGATGATGGGAATGTTTATGGTGCCAACCAAGCACAGGATGGCAGCCGCTTTTGAAGCCTTGCTGGTTTCATCCAAGGCGCTGCGCAGCGCCATATAGCCTAAATAGAGAAAGAAGAGCACCAAAACAGAGGTCAACCGGCCATCCCATTCCCACCACGTGCCCCAAGTTGGGCGGCCCCAGATGGAACCGGTCGCCAGACAAAGGGCGGTAAAGGCGGCACCAATCGGTGCCATCACTTTCGCGGCAATATCACCCAAGGCATGGCCCCACACCAGAAACGAAACGCTGCCAATCGCCATGCCAGTATAGGCACCCACAGCAATCCAAGCCGAGGGCACATGGATGTACATAATCCGCGCCGTCTCGCCTTGCTGATAGTCAGCCGGAGCATAGACCATGGACCAAATCACGCCGACGGCAGAAACAAGCACTGCCAGCACAATTATAATCGGCAGCAGCCAGTTGCTGAGGCCCAAAAAGCGTTGCGGGTTTGCGAAGCCAGACATCATAAGTCCTCAGTTAGAACGCACACGCCATCAGGTCCAGCGTTTGGCCTTCATCAGACGCAGCACGGCTAAGGGCTTGCCTGCAGGACTGCGGGGGTTGGGGCCATGAGCAGGGTCCAGAAATTGGGTGGGATTGCATAGGCCCATCCTTTAGTTTGCGTGGCCCAGCGGTCGCCCTCCTCAGGGCTTGCGGCCTTGCTGGTATCGGTGCGGACCTTGACCCAAAACTGGCCTGCGTTTTCAAACCCGTCTAAGGTGATGATCAGGCCTGATTTGAGGCTTGTGTTATGGCTAAAGGCTGGCGCGCCCAAAACTTTGTTTGCCGCCATCACAGCTTGCGGCTCTAGGCGAGCAAGGATCAGGGCGAGATCTGTAATGGTTGGGCTGGATGTCCCACCGACCGGGGCGAAGCCTCCATCCGGCCTGCGCACGATATCAAGACGGTCTTGGTCGGGGCGGATCAGTTCGACCGTCGCGATACGCTCTGCCGCGATGTCAAACTTAGGTAAATCAAGCCAAGCTTTTGGGCTGTCCAAAGGCGGCCAATCGACCGTGCTGATTTCATAGAGTGCCTCATTGCCGGGAAGCTGGGCCAGTGTTATCGCGCCGCGTCGAGCTAAGGACAGGGTAGCAATTTGGGCCTTATCTTTGGTCTCCAAGCTTATCAAAACGCCGTCTCCGCCTTTAAGCGGCGCAATCTGGCTCGCTTCGGCGTCGAGCTTGGTCGGGGGCGGTAGGGTGCGGACATAACGCAGGTCTGTCATAGCCTTAATGAAGCGGCTTAAGGCATCGTCGGCTACGGGGTAGAAGTCAGACTGTGGCAAGATCCAGCCCGCTTCAGCCTTCACCAATTCAAACTGGCTGCTTCGACCGATGAGGCTGATGTGGGTGACTTTGGAGGCTTCTTTGCCAAGGTTTGGAAATACTTTGCCTGACTTTTGCTCTCCCGGCCCACTGCCATGCTTCAAAGTTTGTGCCGCATAGCTTAGGCCTAACCCGACCGCACAGGCACTGGCCAAGCGGATCAGAATATCGCGTCTTTTCAGATCGCCGGATGTCATACCGGGACTTGTCATGGTGCGAGACGCACCTGTCTGCGACGACTAAAAACCTGGATCAACAGCCCCACCAGCAAGATCAATAACGGGATGACGATGCCCGGGATCACCATGAGACGGGTCTTTATGCGCGCAACATCTTCGCGGACGCCCTGTTGCACAGTGCGCAAACGGGTGCGGGTGTCGCGCACCTCTTGGCGAACTTGGGCGAGTTCTCCGTTCGTCACGTCAGAGGCGATGAGATCTTTCGCCACTGCTTTGGCCTCGATTTCTCTCAACCGCGTTTCGGCTAGTTCTAAGCGGCTCTCTAAGGCTTGCTCTTCTTCCAAGACCCGTTTCTGTGCCGCCAGCCGCAGCTTTTCAACCACGACCAAATTGCGCGGACGTGGCGTGCGAGAGCGAAGATCTAAAAGCGCGGATCGGCCAGCAAGATAGTCAATGCTATTGAGGATGAGGCGCGCATTGTCGGCCACAGCGCCACTACCATCAATGTACAAGCTATCGGCTAGCAAATCGACGTCGCCAAAGACAAGGATTTGGCCAGGGCTCTCGCTTTTCACGACTGCGCTTGCACCGGACTTGGCGGGATCGCCGCCGGGAAACGCTGTTGCCCAAGAACCCCTCACTTCGGCAGCCAACACCTGGCGTTGGCCCGAGCTTTGCCAATCAAGCTCTAGGTCCTGTGGGCTTAGGCCCGATAAGGCGCGCTTGGCTTCTAGGCGGATGGTGTCTGGCGAAGAGGTAAGGAGAGGCGTGAAGCTGGTGCCCGTCTGGCCAAGGGACACGACTTCGCCCGGCGTTGCCACATGCACGCCTTGGCTTAAGCTGCGCGCGACTGCTTGGTCCTGATTGAGGCCACTGACGGGCACTTGAAAGATCAGAGGCTGAGGCGCAATGGCGGCGCGCCCTGTAAGACCGGTTTGTACTGGCAGAGCAAATGTGCGGTCAGCGATCACATCGCCTTGGACACTAAAGCCCCAAGTCTGCGGCAAGCGCCCCAAAGTTTGGGTGCCTTCCTGCGGCCCGCCCCCGCCATCGCGAGCAATCGTTGAGGCAGGGTCTAGCAACAACAATAGCTTCCCACCTTTTAGGACATATTGGTCGAGCACAAATAGCTGTGCGTCGCTAAGGGGGTCTGGCTGGGCCACAATCAGGACATCAGTGGCGGTGGGAATAGCCTGAAAATCTGGGCTTAGGAGGGAGAACTCGGTCTCTTGCATCAATAGAGTGGCAAGGTCCGCTATCGGGCGTAAGCCGCCGCGCTCTGGGTCAGTCGCGATAAACCAAGGCAGGCTGGTGATCATCGCAATGCGGATTGGCTCTGCCTCTTGCAGCTTCGTCACCGCACGGGTCAAGCGGTATTCGAGGCTGGCTTCGTCGGATGGGTTCAACAAAGGTAGCACGACGTCGCGGCCATAGGGGCTTTTTAACACCAGCCCAAGATAAGCCGCGGCATCGTCTGGGCGCGACCCCGGTATGGGTGTCAGGCCCGCCTTCAAAGCCTCATCTTCGCGGGCAGAAAAGGGCGTGGGATCAACAAGGGTCAACTTGATCTGACCGTTGGCTTCGCCCTGATAGATGGAAAGCAGATCCGCCACGCGCTGGCTAAAGCCACGCATCACAGGGTCTTCCGTTAAGGCTTCGCGCGAGAGATAGAGGCGCACTTCGATTGGTTGTTTCATCTCGCGCAACACAGCTTTTGTGTCGGCAGAGAGCGTGTAGAGCTGGTCTTGCGTCGTATCGAGCCGCACCGAGGCGAGCCAATTTTGACTAATCAACTGGCTACAGACGAACAAGACAAACAGGAGTGCTGCCGCAAGCCGGGTGAACAGAGGGCGCTTCATCGCAGTCCTCCGCGTTTGTTATCAACCCAAAGCCCGGTCAAGCACAGACCCAAAGCCATGACGGCCAGAAAATAGGCTATTGCGCGCGCTTCTATGACGCCACGCTCAAAGCCTGCAAAAGCATCTAACATGGACAAGGATGCGAGCGTTTCGGTCAGTGGTAGGGGCAAAAAGGCAGCCAGCGTGCTGCTCACAATGGGCAGGCCTGCCGCCGTCGCCAGAAAGCTTACGCCTAGAGCAATCACGAAGCTTAAGACTTGACTGCGACTGGCCGCAGAAGCTGCCATACCAATTGCCAGAAAAGCCCCAGCCAACAGGCACGAGCCCAAATAAGCGGTCAACGTCGAGCCATGATCGACAGGTCCAAGCAGCGCAACGCCCAGCCATAGCGGCGTCGTGAATCCCAACATCAGGCACGCCAAGGTCCAAGCCGCCATGAATTTTGCCAGCACCAGCGCAGCGGTCGGCACAGGCAGCGCCAGTAGGGTCTCCAGCGTCCCGCTCCGTGCCTCATCACTCCACGCCCGCATGCTAAGAGCCGGCATCAAGACAACAAACAACCAAGGATGGAATTGGAAGAAGGCCACTAGTTCGGCGCGGCCTGCTTCGAACAGTCCACCGACTTGAAACGCCAATAATACGGAGGCTGAGACAAAACTCGCCACAAAGACATAGGCTAGAGGGTTTCCGCCGTCTTGGCGTAGCTCACGCTGATACATGGCCAGAAAGCTGTTCCAAAACGCCGTCATGTTGCCGCCTCGTCGGGCCGCGCGGTAAGGCGATAGAAAACCTCGTCGATTTGCCCGTTTTGGTCCCGGGCCGCAAAGTCCGCAGGGCTTTGATCCGCGCGCACCTGACCATCCGCGATCAGGATCAATCGACTGCACACATTGACGACTTCTTCTAGCTGATGGGTGGAGATCAAGATGATCCGTCCGGGGGAGAGCTCGCGGATCAGGGCGCGCGTCACCCGCTTTTGATTGGGGTCGAGGCCATCACTAGGCTCATCCAAGATCAGGACGGGCGGATCATGGGAAAGCGCGCCGGCTAGGGCGACACGCCGCCGATAGCCTTTTGAAAGGCCCTCAATCCGACGATCCAGCACATCTTCAATATGCGTCCTTATGGCTGCTTGAGAAACTAACTCTGGGCGCTGTTTGCGCGCCAGCCCACGCGCGGACAGGAGAAAGTCCAAATAGGTGCGCGGGGTCATGTCGTCATACAAAGGCGCATGTTCCGGCAAATAGCCCATTAGGGATTGGGCCGCTTGTCGGTTTGACCACACATCTTGGCCAAGCACCTGAACTGCGCCCTGATCAGGCTCCAACGTGCCTACGATCATCCGTAAGGTCGTCGTCTTGCCTGCGCCATTGGGGCCAACAAACCCGAGCACTTCGCCGGGCGCAACCTCAAAGCTGACAGAGCTCACACCCCTCTGGCCAGCATAGGTTTTTGTGAGCCCATCAAGTTTCAGCATAGTGGCGTTACATCCCTTCGCAGGTGGGGCTTTCTAGCCGTCCAGTAGGCGCAGGGAAAGGGCAGCCCGCTGCGAGCGCTAGTTGCGGCGCTGGCGCTCTGGCCGGGATTTGCGCTGTGTGCGTTTCTGACGAGGTGGTGCCTGAACATCATAAAGGATGGCCATCGGCACTGTCTGGCTTTCTGTTGAAGCAGGCGCAAGGCGTACGCCCCCGCCAACGGGTTCAATCGTCTCAACAAAACTGCCACTAGGCGGCAAAGCATTACTGGAACGCGTGATGCGAACTTGGCGCGGCCGCTCCTTGCGCACTTCTGCTTTCACTTGAGGCGAAGTGACGCCGTCAGAGCGATAGGTCGTGACACTTTGGGCTTGCCCTATTGAGGCAAAGCCCAATGCAATCAGTGTTCCAAGGTAGGCCGCGTGCTTGATCATGGTTTGACTCAAGCAAGTTTCGCGCCAATCCCACCCGATTAGAGGCCGCGTACTGCCGCCAAGTCTGCAAGGCTCACCAGCGGGCGCGCGCCATAATGGGAGATGACTTCGCCAGCTGCAAGCGAGCCGAGCTTGCCACATGCTTCAAGTTCGCGACCGCTCGCCAAGCCATAAAGCACGCCAGCCGCATAAAGGTCGCCTGCCCCAGTGGTATCGACGACCTGGGCAACAGGATCGGCCGCAATAGTCACAACTTCGTCGCCACGGGCAAGGACAGAGCCTTTTTCAGAGCGCGTTAGTGCGACAAGATCACAATCCTTGCGGGCTGCTGCCAAAGCAGAATCAAAGTCTGGCGCGTCATAGAGCGCGATGATCTCGGCCTCATTGGCAAATAGGATATCGATATGGTTGGCAACCAAATGGCGGAAGGCCGCCTTGTGACGGTCCACGCAGAACAAGTCCGACAAGGTCAGCGCAACTTTATTGCCCGCGGTATGTGCGATCTCAGACGCCTTCACAAAGGCGGCCTTGGCCTCTTCGGCGTCAAACAAATAGCCTTCCAAGAAGACGATTTGGGCTGAAGCCAGTTTGGCGGGGTCCAAGTCTTCTGGTGTCAAAAGGGGCGAGCAGCCCAAGAAGGTGCTCATGGAGCGTTGGCCATCTGGCGTCACATTGATCAAGCAGCGGGCCGTTGAAGGACCATTAGAATGAGGTGGCGTGTCATAGGCGACGCCGCCCGCATTCATATCGTGACGGAACACATGACCCAAGGTGTCATCGGCAACCTTGCCGATATAGGCCCCGTTGCCGCCCAAGGAGGCAATGCCTGCCAGCGTATTGGCAGCAGAGCCGCCAGAGCTTTCTTGACCCGCTGCCATTGAAGCATAGAGGCGCTCCACGGCGGGCTCATCAAAAATCAGCGTCATGGCACCTTTGGCAATTTGATGTTCAGCTAGGAATTCATCCGATGCGGGTGCAATCACATCAACAATCGCATTACCAACACCGCAAACATCAAACTGGGTCGTCATCTCTATGGGCTCCTTGCCTCAGGAAATTTAGTGCGGGCTTGGTCTAGACGTTTGCGCGCGATGCGGCTAGCGGCTTGGACATGAAACCAATCGCACTGCTCGTCACCCACGATTATTATCCCAGCCGTCCCGATCGGGCCGAACCGGACTATGCGCACAATCAGCTCATTTTGCTGCGCGAGGCGTTTAAGCCGTCTGGTGTGACGATAGAGCCCGTTTTCTGGCAGGACGAGGGCACGGATTGGTCGCAATTTTCAGCGGTTCTTCCGCTTTTGGCTTGGAACTATCCCCAAGCGACTGATACTTTCCTGAAACGTCTAGATGAAATTGAAGCCGCAGGCACTTCTTTGTTCAACGACGGCGATGTCATCCGCGCTAATATGGACAAGGGCTATTTGGCCGAGCTGGCGCGTCGTGGTGCCCCGGTGCCGCCGACCTTAGCTGTTGAGGCCTGCAGCCCCGAGGTAATTCTGGCGAGCTTTGACACGCTGCATGCCGATGAGGTCATCATCAAACCTCGCATCGGTGCGGGTGCTTGGCGGCAGGCGCGCTTAAAGCGCGGTGAACCTGTGCCCAGTGCGGACGTGTTGCCCCCTGCAGCAGCGCTTATCCAACCCTTCCTGCCCGCCGTGACCGAAGAAGGAGAGCTATCTCTTCTTTATTTCGGGGGACGGTTTTCCCATGCCCTCATCAAACGACCCAAGGCGGGCGATTATCGCACGCAAGGTCAACATGGCGCGGTCGAAACAGGCATTGATGCACCGCAAGGTACGCTGGAAGCCGCAGAAGCGGTGTTGGCTAAGGCCGATGGCACGCCCTTGACCTATGCCCGCGTCGATCTGGTACGCGGCGCAGATGGCAATTGGCTCTTGATGGAGTTGGAATTGATTGAGCCCTGGCTCTATCTGACGCTCGACCGTCAAGACGGAAAACATGGGGCGAAAATTTTTGCTCAAGCCGTACTCGACCGGCTCTAGTCGTTCTGGATGATCCGGATCAAGGACCCGTTTGGGTCGATCAAATAGGCGATAGTCAGGCCAGACGCTTCCTTTTGCGGCGGATGAACGCGGGGCATCCCGATATGGGCTTGGGGAATCCCCGACGTGACGCAAGCTTGGTAAAGCCCCTGCAAATCATTGACGCGTAAGCAGCTACCAAAGGACGAGGTGGTGGGGTCCAAGTCTGGATAGGGAAAGAATTCGAGCTGAAGGCCGCCGCGCGACAAAATCATCCAGCCCGGCGAAACATAGTCCTCTGTAAAGCCGAGCTTTTGATAGAATTCAGATGTTGCCGCCATATCTTTGGCAGGCAGGTTTGGCGTCGCATAATCGGTCATGCATGTGCCTCTAAGCTTTCGCCGCGTAGGAGCTTGGGTAAATCACCCACGGCCCCGCCTGCATGGCTGGCAAAAAAGCGCCGCGCTGGGCCAATCGCATCGACAATTCCTAAGCCAAGGGTACGTAGTACCCGAACGGGTGCGATATCATTGGAGAAGAGTCTGACAAAGGCATCACACGAGATGGCCAAGGTCATCGTGTCGGTCCGCATAGCGCTCCAGCACAGCCAGATCACCCAAATCTTGACCCAGCCCTCGCGCTTCCACCAGAACTTCGGCTAGGGCTGCCACATCTTTGAGGCCGAGGTTCAGGCCTTGGCCCGCGATCGGATGAATGCCATGTGCTGCATCACCGGCCAGCACCACGCGAGGCTTTGCCCAAGTCGCTGCAAGCTCCATCGACAAGGGATAGGACCATACCGGCGCGTCGAGCTTTACCGCGCCCAAAAAGTCGCCAAAGCGGCGCGCCAATTCCTGTTCTAAATCCGGACGGCTCATCGCCATGAGCGCTTTCGCGCGGCTGGTCTTTTCAGACCAGACGATATTGGCGCGATTATGCATCAGCGGCAGAATGGCGAAGGGGCCGGTTGGCAAGAAATATTCGTGCGCCACCCCTTGATGGGCGTTCTCCATCGCAACGGTGGTCACGATCCCGGTTTGATCATACGACCAGCCATAGGTACGAATACCAGCTTTCTTGCGCACAAAAGACCCACGACCATCTGCGCCGACAATGACCGGAGCAGTTAGGACTTTGCCCGACTTTAAGCGCGCTGAAACTTGGCCCACGCCAATTTGCAGATCCTCAATCTCGTCGGGTGCAAAGCGCGTGATGCCAGAACGGGTGGCGACCTCTTTGTCGAGTGCCAAGCGGATACGGCGGTTCTCAATCATCCAGCCGAGAGGCTCATCGCCTGTCCCCGTCTCGCGATGGTCGAAGTGGAGCGTGAGAGACGAGGGGCCGCCTCGGCGTGATGAGCTACCAATCCGACCGTCCGAGACCAAAATCTGGTCTATTGGCTGCACTTCGCCGATGTGACGGGCAACGCCCAAGCTTTGCATCATCCGGTACGTTGCAAACCCCATGGCCGTAGCGCGCCCATCGAAGCTTTCTTCCAAAAGGTCGGCCGCGGGTAGGCGGTCGATAACGGCGGCCTTCAGCCCACCTTGGTCGAGTGCCAAGGCCAGGGTTAGGCCAACAAGTCCGCCGCCAGATATGAGGACGTCGAAGTCATGGGTCGCTTGGGCCATCAGGCAGTCTCAGCAAAGAAGTTGGTGGCGTCTGTAATCAAGGCTTTAGCCGCAGCGGCAACAATCTTGCCGCCTTGCTCTGGCGTGGACTGGGTCGGGTCAGAGCCAATGCGGCCATCGGCAAAGCGGCGGCGATAATCTGCTGCATCGCGGATCGGGCCATTGGGCGCGATCTTCGGCTCCAGCACAAGTTTCGCCAAATCCGCCCGTTCGGGATAGGCCCAATAGGTGACCGCCACTTCTGAAGCCGTACCGTGTGAACCATGGCCGACGGGATACATGTCGAGACACAGCCGTTCGATACCGGGCAATTCCCACCAGTTTTTCAGCATATGGGCGAAGGGGGCAGCCTCTCCGCGTAGGGAATAAGGCGCGTAGGTTTCAGCAAAAGCAGCTTGGATGGTCGCGACATTGCCACCATGGCCATTGACCCAATAAAGGCGATCAAAACCAGCGCGCGTTAGGCTGGCTGTCCAGTCAACGATGGTGGCAATCATGGTGGAAGGGCGCAGCGTCATAGAGCCCGGAAAGCCCATATGATGCTGGGCCATACCAATCGAAAAAGGCGGGGCAATCAAAAGGTCACCCTGCTTCTCAGCTTCGCGCGCGATGATATCTGGGCATAAAGCATCGGTGCCAATTAGGCCGGTTGGGCCGTGCTGCTCATGGCTGCCAATGGGAATGATAATCCCGCGCTTGCCTGTTTTCAGCCGCTGATCGATTTCGGGCCAGGTGGCTAAAGACAAGAACATGTGGGATTCCTTTGGATAATCAGAGTGAGAAAACGACAGTGAGCCTAGTGTAGAGCGGACTTTCTAACTTGTCAGCTAAGCTGAAAGAGCTTGGCCCAAGTGGTGGCCAGAAACCCAGGCCGATTCAACCCGGGGTCCTGACAGCCAATCCCCGCACGCGCCGATGCCTTGATCGCCATCATAAAGAAAACCTGGCCCATGACTGGTCTCGACCCGGGCATAGCGCCAGCGATGGGCGGATTGGACGAGGGGCGGAGGTAGCGGACCACACAGTGCTGCCAGTTCTTGTAGAAGCAAGTTTGCGATCTGGTCTGCTGTTTCTTCCAAATGGGTGATGGACCAATCGGCGCGACCATGGACGACATAGGTCGCAGGTCCGGTGCGGCCGGGCTTGTTCACGCTGGTTGAGATAACATCCAGCCCGGGATGGCCGTCAAAGCGGGCCATGTCCCAATCAATGGGCAATGCTTCCTCAAACGCGAATAGGCCTGCCCAACATGGTAGCGAGCGTACGGCCTTGGCTTGCTCGCCGATGGCCGGCGTATGTTGGGACAATAAGTCACTGACTTGCTCGGCCGGCACAGCGCAGACGACTTGGTCAAAAGGCCCGATAGTCTCGCCGGATTCAAAGTGCAGCTGCCAAGCGCCTTTTTGACCCGATAGGGTGCTGACGCGCATCCCCCAAGTCGTGTTCAAGCCAGCGGCAAGCCCACGCACAATGCCATTCATGCCCGGCGTGCCGACATAGCGGGGTTCGTCGCCCATAGTGTGCTGGTGGCCATTGCTGTCAATGCGCACAAATTGGCCCCGCCAAAGACCGACGGCACCTTGTGCTTCAAGCGCTGAAACAGCTTTCTGAAAGTCTGGGTCCCGCTCGGTAAAAAACTGCGCACCATGGTCGAAATAGGCTTGGCCGATGGGGGTATCAACGCGGCGGGTCGACATGCGCCCACCTGGACCCCGGCCTTTGTCGAACAGCGAAACCTGATGACCAGCCGCCGCCAGTGCGTTGCCACAGGCAAGTCCGCTAATTCCTGTGCCGATAATGGCAAAGCTGCCCACTCGATATTCCTCTTACGTCAAAGCCAAAATAGGACGTTTCCTCACGCCCTCGAAATAGAGCAGAACCGATCAACGTACAGGAAATTGCGCAGGCCTTTTTTCCATGAAAGCTGCAAAGCCCTCTTTGAAATCCGCACCCGAAAAGCTTGCGCCAAAGAGGGCGCGGCTGGCTTCTGCGTCGTCACACCCACCGCGTAACATGGCGAGGATCTGCTTTTGCGCCCGGATCGAATAGACCGAGGCCGCGCTAATTTTGGCTGCATAGTCTGACGCGACCTCAGCTAGCTCTTCGGCCTTCACCAGTCGGTCGATAAGGCCGCTGGACAGAGCTTCTGCGCTGTCGAGCAAGCGACCGGTGAACAAGATGTCTTTGGCTTTTGAAAGCCCGACCGCTTGGATCAAGCGACGCGTGTCGCCCGCCCCATAGACGAGGCCCAGCTTTGCCGGTGTCACGCCATAGCGGCTTCCTTCCGCGCCGATGCGCAAGTCGCAAGCCAGAGCCAAACCACAGCCCCCGCCAACGCACGGGCCTTCGATCAGGGCAATCACAGGCTTTGGACAATCTTCCAGCGCCTTCATCGCCCCTTGTATTTTTTCATCATTTTTAAGTGCTGCTTCGGTCGTGGCATAGACTTCCGGCATTTCTGCAATGTCCGCCCCGGCTGCGAAGACTCCGCCCGCACCGCGCAGGAAGAGCAGTTTGATGTCAGGGTCGGCGACAGCTTCAGCGACACAAGCAGGCAGGGCGGCCCACATCGCGACCGTCAGCGCATTGCGCTTGTTTGGCCGGTTGATCCACAAGGTGGCAGAATGATTGGCGTGGCGCTGCAGAAGGATGAAGTTTTCCACGGGAAGCCCTTGTCAGAGGTATAGGATATATCATTTACTGGCGCAGCTTAGACGTCTTTGGTCTGCTTCAAAAGGGATTCTGCATTATGGATACTATTCGAACCGGCATGCCGCTTCTGGCCCGTCACGAAGG
>JBEAVQ010000115.1:0-7249 GCA_041160865.1 Pseudomonadota bacterium
TCGTAATTGGCAAAGGTTTCACGCAAGGCCAGCTTGTTGATCTTTCCAGTTGCCCCCAGCGGGATAGCTTCAACAAACTGGACGTCATCTGGCATCCACCACTTAGCAATTTTGCCGTCGAGATAGCCCAAGATCTCCTCTTTAGTGGCCGTCGCACCTTTGGCGCATTCGATGATCAGAAGCGGACGCTCATCCCACTTGGGATGATATTTTCCAATCACAGCTGCAACCGCGACGCCAGGCGCACCCACTGCTACGTTTTCGACATCGATGGAGCTGATCCACTCACCACCAGATTTGATCACGTCTTTGGCGCGGTCGGTGATTTGCATGAAACCGGCGGTGTCAATCGTTGCGACGTCGCCCGTATCAAAGAAACCGTCTTGGTCCAGGATGTTGCCGCCTTCACCCTTGAAATAGCCCGCAGCAATAGCAGCGCCGCGCACCACCAAATTGCCGAAGGTTTCACCATCACGTGGTGCCTCCACGCCATCACGCAGAATTTTGATTTCGACGCCAAATGGTGGACGGCCTTGCTTCAGCTTGGCCTTGATCTTCTCATCATGGGTCATGGTGTCGGCATCGGGGCCGAGCGAGCCCAAGGTGCCCAGTGGCGAGGTTTCAGTCATGCCCCAAGCGTGGAGCACTTCAACGCCATACTTCTCTTCGAACATACGCATGATACGCTCTGGCACCGCAGAGCCACCAATGGCGACTTTCTTCAGGGTGGACAGCTTGGAATTGGTCGATTCCAAATGCTGCAACAACATCATCCAAACGGTTGGAACGGCAGCAGAGAAGGTAACGCTTTCAGTCTCGAGCAATTCGTAGATAGACGCACCATCCATCTTCGCACCCGGCATAACTAGTTTGGCCCCAGCAGCGGGTGCCGACAGCGCGACGCCCCACGCATTGGCGTGGAACATCGGCACAACTGGCAGGATTACATCGCGCGCGCCCAGACCCATGACGTCCTTCTGCATGGTCAACAGCGTATGCAACACGTTGGAGCGGTGCGAATAGAGCACGCCCTTAGGATTGCCGGTGGTGCCAGAGGTATAGCAAAGGCCTGCAGCAGTGTTCTCGTCAAACCCGCCCCACTTTACTTCCGCGCTATGGCTCTCGATCCAGCTTTCGTAGTCGATCGCACCCTTCAAGCTGCACGCCGGCATATGATCCTTGTCTGTAAGCACCACATAGCGGGTCACCGGGCTCAATTTATCTTTCAAGGCTTCCAAAATAGGCAGGAAGGTCAAGTCGGTGAAGATGATCTTATCTTCGGCATGATTGACAATATAAACCAATTGCTCTGGGAACAGGCGTGGGTTCAAAGTATGCAGCACGACGCCAAGGCCCATCGCGCCGTACCAGATTTCCATGTGACGGCCAGAGTTCCAAGCGAGGGTCGCAACCCGGTCGCCCATCTTGATCCCTTCAGCCAACAGCGCATTGGAAACCTTTTTGGCGCGTGTATTGATTTCGCTATAGGTGGTGCGGACAATTGGCCCTTCAACGGAGCGGGTCACAATTTCACGGCGACCATGATTGATCGCGGCATGATCCATGATCTTATCGACAGTCAGTGGCCAATTCTGCATTAAACCGAGCATGTTTATCTCCCAAATTTTTGGCTTGCCAACGTACGGCATTTGCGCCGGCCTAGTGCTTTAGCTGGCCGATTTTGGGCCCTTCCTAAGGCCTCAAGCGCGCACGTCAACTGGTCACGAGCCGAGGCCGCATCACAAGGCTGTAGATTGGGCAGAAACGGGGAGACTAAGGCAGGAGCGACAGGCTTTTGCCGACGACCCGGTCAATCATCCGTGGCGGTAGAAAACGGGCCAGCCACCAATTGACCAACTTATTGGGGACGGGTGCATAGCGCGTTTTGGGATGGGCTGTCGTCAAAGCTTCTTCGACCACATTCGCGACGACGCTGACCTCCAGGCCTTCTTGGTCCATGGCTGCTAAGGATTGTGTGAGCCGCTCTAAAGGCTTGCCCCAAATCGTCTCGGCATAGCGGTTACCCCCTGCAGCAGCCCCCTTCTCCCAGATGGGTGTTTTAACCGCACCTGGACCGACAACGATGACGTCAATGCCGACAAGCAAGAGTTCACGTCGAAGGCTATCGGAAAAACCTTCAACCGCATGCTTGGCTGCGACATAGGCCGCCGTAAAGGGATAGCCGAACTTGCCTGAGACGGACGTGATATTGAGGATGCGGCCTTTAGGACCGGTGCGAGCAGGATCTGCACCTAACAAGGGTGCAAACACACGGCAGCAGCGCACGACGCCCATAAAGTTGACATTCATGACCTGCTCAATCTCGCTCAATGGCTGGATCAAAGCAGGACCAGGCAAAGCAATCCCGGCATTATTGACAAGGCCAGCTAGGGTGCGTCCTTCCAAGGCTTCGCCAATTATCTGGGCCCCTGCCTCAATGGCGGGCAAGTCCGAGACATCAAACAAAACTGCTTGCCCATTAGCACCAAAAGCGGCGTTCAAAGCATCGGCGTCGGCCTGCTTACGGACGGAGGCAAACACGTAGTGGCCTTGTGCCACCAGACGGTCAGCAATCGCCCGACCGATCCCGGTTGAAGCCCCCGTGACCAAAAAGGCCTTTTGATCTGCGCGCATGACGATACTTTCTGAAATGAGTGACGGATTTCTTTAGGGATAAAGCTTTGATGTCGTCCAAGCGGCCGTTGTCTCAGCCCGCATAAACTCTAAACGATCATGCAAGCGAAATGGACGGTCGCGCCAAAATTCAATTCGTGTGGGCTCGAGGCGAAAGCCGGACCAGAAATCAGGCCGGGGCACCTCACCAATACCAAATTTCAAGGCATAGCTCGCTACATTTTTCTCGAGGGCAAAACGGTCTTCCAGCGGGCGGGACTGCGCACTCGCCCAAGCCCCGATCCGGCTGTCCCGGGCGCGAGATGCAAAGTATGCATCCGCTTCTTCTCCGCTTACCGGCGTAATTGCGCCACGCACACGAACCTGACGTCGCAGACTTTTCCAATGAAAACAGAGTGCTGCTTGAGGGTTGTCGCTAAGTTGCTGCCCCTTGTAACTTTCCAGATTGGTATAGAACACGAAGCCTTGGGGGTCGAAATTCTTGAGAAGAACCATGCGCACATCCGGCAACCCATCGCTGTCGGCCGTAGCCAGTGCCATCGCATTGGCATCATTGATTTCTTTTTCCTTGGCCTCTTCCAGCCAAGTACCAAACAGTTCAAATGGGTCTGAAACAGCATCCAGCTCAGGCGCGGGTTCGGCGGCAGCGGCGTGATACTCCGCTTCAGAAGGTGTCGGGGGGATAAGGGTGTTGGCGGTCATGCCGGCAATGTAGTACACTGCCTCTCATTCGCCAACACGAAGGTACCTGGTTCAGCTTTGCCCCACCAAACGCACCCTTAACCGCATTGAAAAAACGCGCTGCCCCACCTGCAAAATTCAATGGTCAAAAGATGAATTTTAGCGATTGAGTTTACACGTCGTTAACCGTGCCAAGACGATGGTCTGGTCCATGTCTTCACCCTATGCCATTCTCGGGCTCGAGCCCAATGCTGATCCCCGTGCCGCCAAGGCCGCGTTTCATGCTGTCGCCAAATCTTGCCACCCAGATGTCAATTCTGACCCGCAAGCTCGACAACGCTTTGAAGAGGCGCGTGAAGCCTACAGGGTTATCACGTTGGGCGCGGCTTCGGCGGATATTGGCCGCGTTGGCAGCCCACGCGCGCGACGCATGACTGAAATTGACCTAGAAGTCTCGGTATGGATTGCTGCACGTGGCGGGTCTGTCAAAGGCTCGTGCCCGCTTGGTAAAGCCAGTGTTCGGGTGCCCGCTGGTGCCCGCGCTGGCGATCGCATCATCGCTCGCATTGGTAAAACAGATGTGGCTTGCGTGATCCGCATTGCTGACACCGATGGCTTTGAAATTGACGGTGGAAACATCGTCACCACGCTGACCATCTCCGCAGCGCAAGCAAAATCTGGTGGTGGGGTCGAGATCGAAACGCCGATCGGCCGCTTACGCCTAAACTTGCCGAAAGAAAGCCAAGATGGGGATCGCTTGTTGGTCGCTGGCCGTGGTTTGCCAGCCGCCAATGGCCGCCCGGCGGGTGACCTTTATCTCGACGTAGAGATTATCGAAACCATGACAGACCGCGCTGTAGCAGCCTTGGACAAAATCCTAGCTAAAGCCCGCCGCCCGCGAACTGACACCGACCTTTTCAGCCAAGACCAAGTCGCTTAAGCGCTAACTTCGCTTAAAGTCAGAAAGATCACTTCAGCCGCACCATAGGTCCGGCTGTCCAACACATCATAGCCATCGGGAGCGGGCGGCTGTTCACCGCGGCCACGCTCTAGCACCACCAACGTCTCGCTATGTAGCCAGCCTTGAGCCAACCCTTTGAGTGCTGCCAGATCATAGCCTTTGGCATAGGGCGGATCTAGAAACACCAAATCAAACGGGCCATTAGCTGTCGCGGGCATGACACCCAAATCAGTCGCGTCACGCTTCCAAACCCGTGTGATCCCTTGGGCTGAGCAGGCTTCAATATTATTGGCCAAGGTTGCCCGGGCTGCAGGGTCGGTATCGACAAACAAACAGTTTGCAGCCCCACGCGACAAGGCCTCTAACCCCATCGCGCCTGTTCCAGCAAACAAGTCAAGCACTTTGCCCCCGTTTATTCCGGGCGACCAAGGCGCATGCTCAAGGATATTGAAGACCGCTTGGCGCGCACGATCAGATGTTGGCCGCGTCGAGTCCCCCGGAGGGGCTGCCAGCGCCTTTCCTTTCCATCGCCCTGAAACAATGCGCATTAATCTGGCCTCTACGTCGTCTGCGCCAAATGGCGGTCGAGCTTTTCATGTAATTGCGCCAAATGCTGACGCAGCAAAGCTATCTCATGCTCTGATTTCACATTGACTTCATAGTCCATCCGCGTGGTCAGGCGATCTTTTTCAGCTTGGCGGTTCTGCGCCATCATAATGATGGGTGCTTGGATCGCCGCCAGCATCGATAAAATGAGGTTCAAGAAAATGAAGGGATAGGGGTCAAAGCGTGCTTGACCCTGCAAAATCACCAGATTCAAAATTGCCCATACAACCAGGAACACACCGAAGCTGGAAACAAAGGCCCACGAGCCACCGATCTCTGCAACCCGATCTGCGAGCCTATCGCCAAAGGTGGTTTGCAATTTGAACGCTTCGTTTGCATCCTGCGTATTATGGACACGGTGGGCAATGGCGCACACTAAAGCTTGGTCCTTGGCCGAAAGTCGGGCAAAGCCCCCCTCTTCCAACAGTATTTGACCTAGCATATGTGCTTGTTCAGGTGGCAGATCAGCGACTTCTGCCGCTGAAGTGTAAGTTTCGGTCATGGTGGGGGCTCCAAATCAGGCCAATCATCTCTATATGACAAAGATACGAACGACAATTTTTGAGGACCAGTCCCATGGCAGCCGTTACGATCTATACCAAATTTTATTGCCCCTTCTGTGAGCGTGCCTTGGCGCTGCTTGAGCAAAAAGGGGCCGACATTACCAATATCGAAGCCTCGTCTAACACAGAGATGCGGGCCAAGATGAATGAATTATCGGGACGCAATACTTTCCCGCAGATTTTCATTGGCGGATCCCATATTGGTGGTTGCGATGATTTGATGGCGCTTGAGGCCAAAGGCGGCCTTGATCCCTTGCTGGCAGCTTAGCCTTGGTCAAGGTAGCTGTCCTTCAATTGCGGACGCCGGCGCGCCTAGACGCCGCGCGGGCGCAACTTGAGCCCCTGTTGACCCGCGCCGCTAAGGCCGGGGCCAAGCTGATCGTGACGCCTGAAGGCACCAATATCCTACAGCGCGACCGCGCCCGGTTTGATGAAGCTGCCCTATTTGAAGATGAAGCAGAATCCCTCGACTGGTATGGAGAGCAGGCCAAGACCTACGGCGTGCATCTGTTGATCGGCTCTGCCCTACTGAAACGACGCAGCGGGAAAGCAGCAAACCGGAGCCATTTTTTTGGACCAGACGGCAGCTTGTTGGCCACTTATGACAAGATCCATCTGTTTGATGTCAATTTGGGCGCAGGCCAAGAAACCCGCGAGAGCAACGCCTATGAGCCGGGCGACAAAGCCGTTGTTGTGGAAACCGACTTTGGCACGCTGGGGCTGACCATCTGCTATGATCTGCGCTTTCCCCATTTGTATCGCGACTTAGCCAAGGCAGGTGCGCAGATCATCGCGGTGCCTGCAGCCTTTACCGCACCCACAGGCAAGGCACATTGGCATACTTTGCTGCGCGCCCGGGCGATTGAGACCGGTGCCTACATTCTGGCTGCTGCCCAAGGTGGCAATCATGAAGATGGACGGGCCACTTTTGGCCACAGCCTGATCGTATCGCCTTGGGGCGATATTATCAGTGAACTCGCCCACGATAATCTTGGCGTTCTATTGGCCGACCTCGATCTTGAACGGGTTACCAATGCACGTGACAAAATCCCCTGTTTGACCCATGACCGTGACTATCAAAGCCCATGATTAAATATGCGCTTCGCTGTGATCAGTCCCATGACTGGGAAGCTTGGTTTGACTCGATGGCAGGTTATGAGACCCAAGTCGGGCATGGTTTGGTGGAATGCCCCCTTTGTGGCTCTAAGGCGGTCGAAAAAGCCCCGATGGCCCCCGCAGTCCTATCTTCAAAGTCTGACCGCCCTACCCCACCTGTCCCTGCCGATGCCCCCGTGCCGGTCGCCAATGGACCAGACCCATTGAGCTTACCAGAGCCCATCAAAGCTTTCTTCCAAGGTTGGAAAGAGCATATTGAGAAGAATTACGACTATGTAGGCGACGCTTTTGCCAAGGAAGTGCGCGCCATGCATGAGGGCGATAGCGAAGAACGCCTCGTCTATGGCCAAACCACTGCCAAAGAAGCCAAAGAACTGATCGAAGACGGAATATCAGTGGCACCGCTTCCGGCCTTGGCAAGCCCAAAACCTGTGCGCGGCTATCATTGATGCTTTGGGGGCTGGCTGTGGGTATAGGCCCACTGCCAATTGACAGCCATCCTTCTGTGCCTGACTTTTGTCCCTTACCAGAGGGAGATAGGGTATGAATCGTCGCGATCTTTTGGCACTTGGTTCTGCGAGCCTTTTAGGCGGCCCCGCTTTCGCCTCCACCGCTCGCACCATCCTCACCGGCGGGCTGATACATACTGGCGTAACGGGTCAAGGCCCTGCCGAAGCAATTGCCATTG
>JBEAVQ010000190.1:0-3528 GCA_041160865.1 Pseudomonadota bacterium
CATGCAGGTTTAGAGCCAGCTTTACTTCTTTATCTCGCAAATGCGGATGAATTGGGCTTTTTCTGGCTGATAGGGCTGGCTGCGCACGATGGTGTTCTCTTCGCAGGCATCCTTGCGAACGGCCTTCAGGCAGGCGCGCTCGTCCGTCTTCATTGGATTAGGGCCGCAGACAAAGCCGTCTTTAATCAAGCCCGCTTCGACTTTGGCGGTCGGACTGTTTTGCGGAAAGCGCGTCACCAAATCCTGCTTTAGGGCCAAGGTCGCGCGCTTATCCACGTCCGCAGTTGCCGTCGCATCCGGGCGGGCTTCAACTTGAGCCTCCGCTGGGGCTTCTTTGGTGGGCTTACAGCCTGCAAGCCCCACCAGACCAATCCCAAGTATCAGTCCAAGGACAAGATGGTTGCGGTGGAGGATCACGAGATGAACCGCCAGCTCGCGCCGTCCTTGCCATCGGTGACCTCAACCCCGCGTGCCGCCAGTTCGGCGCGCAGGCGGTCGGCCTCGGCCCAATTGCGGTTGGCACGGGCTTCAAAGCGGGCTTGCACCATGGCTTCAATCTCAGCGGTGACATCGTCTTCAACCGCCGTTCCGGCCCGCGACAGCCAAGCCTGAGGCTCTTGCCCCAAAATGCCTAAAAGCAAACCTGCACCCAAGAGCTCAGCTTTCGCACGCTTGCGGTCCTCAAACGTCTCCGCCTTATTGGCCTTGCGCGCCAGCATAGAGAGCTCGGCGAGGGCCTTTGGCGTATTCAGGTCGTCGCACAGCGCTGCCATAATGCCATCTGGCAGGACAGGCTCCACCCGTTCGTTCCAGACGCCATCGAGAGCGCGATAAAGCCGGTCCAGCGTCTTCATGGATTGCAGGATCAACTCGTCGGTCCAATCCAGCGGCGCGCGATAATGGGCGGACAGGAGGGCAAGCCGCAGCGCTTCGCCGGGCCAGCGATCCACCAATTGATGCACCAATTCGACATTGCCGAGCGACTTCGACATTTTGTCGGAATTCATGGTCAAAAAGCCGTTGTGCATCCAGATCGTCGCCAGAGGCGTGCCATCATGGGCGCAGACTGATTGGGCGATTTCGTTCTCATGGTGCGGGAAGATCAGATCATGGCCACCGCCATGAATGTCGATGGTGATGCCTAGATTGGTCTCAATCATGGCCGAGCATTCGATATGCCAGCCTGGGCGCCCCGAACCAAATGGCGCATCCCAAGCGGGCTCGCCGGGCTTAGCGGCTTTCCACAACGCAAAGTCAGCGGGATCGCGCTTATTGCCATCGACGCTGATGCGGGCACCGGCTTCATTGTCGTCCAGATTTCGGTTTGACAGCTGCCCATACGTCGCCATGGACGGCACATGAAAATAGACCCCATCAGGCGTGGTATAAGCGTGACCCTTATCCAACAAGCGGCCAACAAGGGATATGATGTCATCCATGTGGGTGGTGACTTTAGGCTCTAAACTGGGTTGCAGTGTGCCAAGTGCAGCCATATCCCCCTGATAGATTTTCGTAAACTTCTCTGTAATTTGACTAATATCAACGCCTTGTTCCAATGCGGCAGCGTTGATTTTGTCATCAACATCGGTGATGTTTCGCGCATAAACCACGTGGTTTTCGCCATAAATGGCGCGCAGAAGCCGGAAAAGTGTGTCGAAGACAACAGCCGGACGACCATTGCCGATATGCGCAAAATTATAGACCGTGGGCCCGCAAACATAGAGGGTGACGCGTTGCGGGTCTTGCGGCACAAAGCGCACTTTTTCACGTTGCAGGGTATTGAACAGTTCTATTTCACGCATCATGTGATCCAAGACGAAGAGCCAACGTAGACTCTTCAGTGGTTTGAGTGTTTGATATTGCTCCAGTCCTGTAGACTGAAATGATGCTGACGCGAAGACGGCATAAACGGTGCGCCTATATGTGTAGACGCATGAAACGAAATCAGGGCGGGCGTTAAGACCGGATATCCGGCTCGACCTCCGACCCCTTTGAAAGGGGCAGAAGCTCATGGACGCGATTACAGACCCGCGCCTCATCTCTGAGGTAGCACAAACCGACCGACCAAGCCGCGACGAGGCGATGGCCGCCGTGCGCACCCTGTTGCGTTGGGCTGGCGATAATCCAGATCGGGAAGGCCTGATCGACACGCCAAAGCGTGTGGTCGAAGCTTACCGCGAATTCTTTGCTGGCTATGAGATGGACCCAGCAGCAGAATTGAGCCGCACGTTTGAGGACGTCCAAGGCTATGACGACATCGTCATGCTGCGCGACATCGATCTTGAAAGCCACTGCGAGCACCACATGGTGCCAATTTTGGGCCGTGCGCATATTGCTTACATGCCAACCAATGCATTTCTAAGATTGCCCGCGTTGTCGAAATCTTCGGCAAGCGTTTGCAAACCCAAGAAACCATGACGGCCCAGATTGCAGATTGCATCACCGATGCGCTGCGTCCTGCTGGTGTCGCGGTTTTGTTGGATGCCAAGCACCAGTGCATGACCACACGGGGTGTACACCACCCCAATGTGGCGACCATCACCACCCAATTCACCGGCGTCTTTAAGACCGACCGGGAATTGAAAGACCGTTTCCTGCGTTTGGCAGGTTACAACTAAATCCTCCCCGATTTTTTGTGCTTAAGCGCCGGGCCCTCACGAGTCCGGCGTTTTTGTTATGGGGCTTGGCGGCTTTGGCGGGTGGACGTGTGTCACCAACACAAAGCTCAACAGCATCAAAAGATACCAAGCGCCCATCTTGGCTAAGGGCACCAGATGCCAGCCACCTTTTTGGTGCGGGTAGATCCACGTGTTGGTGAACGTCCCGATATTCTCGGCAAACCAAATGAAGAGCGACACCAGTAAGAAGCCAATCAGCATCGGCATCCAACGCGCTTTTTGATCCGGCGTGAAATAGACCCTCGTTCTGACAAAAATCAGGATCGACAACAGATAAAGTCCGACCCTGATGTCGGGCCCAAAATGGTGGGTGAAGAAATTGACATAGGCACCAATTGCCAGAACCCACGTCGTCCAGATCGGCGGATAATGGCTATAGCGCAGGTCCATCAAACGGGTGATGCGGGCGATATAGCTGCCGACGCAGGCATACATAAAGCCAGTAAATAGCGGCACGCCCCCAATCTTGAAAAAGGCATCACCCGGATAAGTCCACGAGCCCATGTGGGTCTTGAATATCTCCATGACGGTGCCGACCACATGGAAGATGGCGATCACCTTGACCTCCTCCAGCCGTTCCAGCTTCAGCGCCACCAACAAGACTTGCAGGGCAATGGCGGCCAGGAATAAGAAGTCAAACCGACTGAGCAGAGCACCTTCTTTCGGCCAGAACAGCATGGTCAGGATCAAGAGCGCCAACATGGTGCCGCCATAGAGGCAAGCCCAAGCTTGCTTGATGCCAAACATCACAAATTCAAATAGGGCAGAGCGCCAGGGACTTCCGATGGCCCAGCTACGGGCTTGGGCATGAAGGGCAAGAGCCCCATTGCGGGTCTGATCATAGATGTGC
>JBEAVQ010000027.1:0-25485 GCA_041160865.1 Pseudomonadota bacterium
ATCCATCGCCACTGTCGCGCGAATATACGCGCAGTTGGGGCGTAGCTGGCATCAAGACGGTTAAGGCCTGGGAATATGGAGCGACTGGCGCAGGCATTCGTGTCGGCGTTGTCGATACAGGTATCGATACCGATCAGATCGACCTAAAGAACAATATATCACCCCTATCCCGTGATATGGAAGTCGGCCGCCCCAATCAAACTATCGCTGCCGAAGAACGTCACGGCACCCGCGTATCTGGTATCATCGCCCACGAGTTTAACGGCTCGGGCACAGTGGGTGTCGCATTTAAGTCCACCATCATTAGCTATCGCGCCGACCGCGAAGGCACATGCGAAGAAGTCGGAACGGATAAGGGCTGTAAGCTGCCGGAGACCAATATCGCGCGCGGTGTGGACTCTGCCATCGCGGACGGTGTGCGTGTTATCAATTTGTCTCTGGGTGGATCAACATCCACCGGTTCATCTCTTGCCGCCGCACTCCTGCGTGCCACCAATGCTGGGATCGTTGTTGTCGCTTCAGCTGGCAATGACGCAACGGCCGACCCAGAATTCCCGGCCCAATTGTCGATCGACCCGCGGTTTCGCGGCTTGATCATTGCTGCCGGTTCGACCGATACCGCAGAAGCGCTTTCGACCTTTAGTGCTAAGGCTGGCGTTGCCCGCACCAACTATCTTGTGGCACCTGGCACCGACATTATTGCCGACTGCGATACAACTTCATGCTGGCGGCTGTCGGGCACTTCATTCTCTGCACCCCATATTAGCGGCTCTTTGGCGCTCTTATTCCAAGCCTTTCCCAGTCTGACGGGTACCCAAGCGGTAGATATCCTTTATCGCACCGCCCGCGATCTCGGCACCACGGGGACGGACGATACATTCGGTCGCGGCATTATTGACTTAGAGCGGGCTTTCTCACCACTCGGTGCCACCGCGACGAGCAGTTCATCAGGTGAAGCAGTGCGCGTTGATTTGTTCGATGGCGTTGCTGGCCAAGCCTTTGGCGATGCCTTTACGCAAGATGGCCTCAGCACGGCCGTGTTGGACGAGTATCACCGCCCGTTTAATGTCTCGCTGGGGTATCGTTTACGTCCACAAGCCAACCTAGGCTTCACAGCCGAAACTTATGCGTCAGAGCCCCAGCAAACGGCGCAAATTGGTGGCAGTCTGCTCAGCTTTACCAAACGCAGTCCAGCGAGTGCTGCCTGGGGCGTGCAAGATGATCGGGCCACCGGTCAAACCCCGGTGGTCCGCGCTTTGATGATGCCGCTTTCCGGGGCACCTTGGGGCGGCACGATGGCCATATCCTTGGCACAATCGGGTGCAGATTCCACGACACGACCCTATGGCTTGGCCGGCGATTCAGCCGGGGCTGGTACCCAGTTCGGATTGATGGGGCTGGGCCAATTTCAATCTTTCCAAGGCCTGGTTTTGACCAAGGATTCTTTCAGCCTTCATGCGTTTAATGCCTCAGGCTTGTCCAGCCGTCTGCGGACCATAGGCGCGACCCGTCAGTCTGCCTCTCTTTTTCAAGTGGCCCATCAAAGCCAGCGTCTGACCAGTGTCCTCGAACTCGGCAGCCTTGCAGAGCACGGTAGCTTCCTAGGTTCGCGCTGGAGCGATGAGGCATGGCTCTCTAATAGCCGCCAACCCGATGAAACGCGTGCCCAAAGTCGCTTTTTAGGGTTGCAAATGGACTTTGCGCTGACTGACCGCGCAAGACTGACCGCTCGGGTCCAAGGCGCGCGACTGGCCGATATCTCGGGCAATAAGGCCTTTGCTTCTGGTGCCCCAATTTACGCCAGCGCTGCTTCATTGATCTATGCCAGAGAACTGACGAATGGCTGGTGGCGCTTAGGTCTGGAGCAGCCTCTACGTGTTGAACAGGGCAGCTTGCGCTACCGCCTTGCAGATCCCTACCTCACATGGGGTAGCGCTCAGACTTGGTCGGAGCGCAGCATTGATGTTACGCCAACTGGGCGAGAGTTGCGTTTGAAGGCTAGTCGTGACTGGTTGTTGGGGCGCACGTCTGAAACCGCAGCTTGGCTTGGAGTTGAACTAACCCACATCCACCAGCCTAATCATATCGCTGGTGTAGATGGGGAAACCTTGGTGCGCCTGCGTGCATCTACCCGGTTCTGACACGGTTGAATTTTAAGCTAGGTCAGGCACCAACTAACAGTCGCCGGGCTTCCAAATTTCGCAAGAGACCGTTATGTCTGACCTTATAGGGTCCTTGAGTAAAGCGGCCCGCGACCCTTTGCCCGGCCGTCGCGCCGGGCGATTTTGTATCTGGAGGCCACAAATCATGTACGAGATCTTGATGCCCAAAGCCACTGCCGTGTGGTTGATCGACAATACCGGCCTGACATTTGACCAGATCGCAGCCTTCTGTGGCCTGCATCCGCTGGAAGTTAAAGGGATTGCCGACGGCGATGTTGCCACCGGCGTGCGAGGGTTGGACCCGATTGCCAATTCGCAATTGTCGCGTGAGGAAATTGCGCGCGGTGAGGCGGACCCGACCCACAAAATCAAGCCTTTGGAAGGTCGTAAGCTGGACTTGCCGCCCGTCAAAAAGCGCGGCGGACGTTATACACCGGTGTCGCGTCGCCAAGATCGCCCAGACGCCATTGCTTGGTTCTTGCGCTATCATCCAGAAATCACAGACGCTCAAATGGGCAAGCTGATCGGCACCACCAAATCGACCATTGAGAGCGTACGTAGCCGCAGTCATTGGAACAGCGCGCAGATTAAGCCAGTTGATCCCGTCACTATCGGTTTGTGTACGCAGATTGAGCTTGACGCTTTGGTCAAGGCGTCTTCGTCTCGCCGTGCGAAGGCTGCCGCTGAAGCGGGCATTATTGATCCCGAGGAAGGGCCAAGCCTGCAGCCAGCAACGAAGCCAAGTTTCTATGTGGATGAGAGCGAATATTAATCGTCTGCCGAAAAGCCGGCATTGATTAGACAAGAGCCCTTCCCCTTGCATGGGGGAGGGCTTTTTTTAAAGTTTCTGGCTCTGATTGGTCACCCTTATGTCGCCACCTTGAACAGGCGATGCCCAGGGCGGGCGTGCCTTGACGATGGGATCGCCTTCAGGACCCAGTTTTCGTAAAACAGCGCGGGTAATCCATGGCGCCGGGGTGGGGCCAAGCTTCACCTCTAAATCCCATTGCACACACGACCGACCGACACAGCGCAAGCCAAGGGCTTTGGGGGCATCAAAGGTAACCCCACCTGCTTGCCCGTCGGCCCCGCCGCTCAGCATGCGAACTTGCGCCTCCTTTGGAACTGAGAGGACCACCTCATCAGCGCCAGGTGCGAGCACGCGCAGCTTCAAGGTGCGGCCTTTAGCGGTCTTTGTTTCACTGAGGATCTCAATGCGGGCGGGTATAGGGGGCCCGCTCGGCACTGGCGCTGGCGCATGGACGCGCTTGCTGTCGCTATTTCTCAGCGAGGCCAGTTTGAACGGGGCTAGGGCCTGCAGGCTAGTGGGCGCGGCTTCATCACCTGGGCCCAGCACCCAAGCATGATTTCCGTCGTCACCATGCCAGTGCTGAACATTCAAAGGCCGCGGGATTTCGGGTGAATAGGCTGGCGTGAAGGCAGCCCAGGCAAAGGCTCCGCCAATTGCCAACAGTGTCAGCAAGCTTGCGCCAGCCATCTTTGTCTCGGGTTGCCAGATTGGTGCAAGCGTGCAGAGCATCAGGAGGGCACCAATTGCCCCAAACGCCCAGCCCAGACCAAAGCCTAAGCCGACCTCGGCAAAGTCCAAGGCAGGCAGGATAAAGATCAGCAGGACTAAGGCCGAGGCAAGGCTAAACGTTACTTGAAGCAATCTGCGGTCAATCTTCATTCCAGACAGCAAGAAGCCCGCCCCAGCAAGCCCAGCGGCCGGCGCTGCAAGGATCATACTGCCCGGGGAAACAAGCGAGAGGCCAAGAAAGAGCCCTGTTACCCAAATCCAAGCCCCAGCAAGGACGCGCATGGGCATGGTCCCTCGACAGAACCAAAGCGCCAGCAGCGCACCCAAGAGACCGCTACTATACACCAATAGCCGTCCCGCCATCGGGGTGGCAAACCACCATTGGCTTTCCACGCGCATTTGGTCGATCAGCCAAAGTGCGCCGAAGCCAACACCGCCAGCAACAAGAAGTGCAGCCAGAGGCGCAATCAGTGCACGCACGACGCCTTTTGGCCCGCTTCGCACATAAGCAAACAAAGCTCCCAACAGCCCAAAACCCAACAGGCCATATCCAACCGCTTTCGGCATGACCAAGATGAAACGACCCAAAACATCGGAATAGATGACGTCCGTCTCTGGCGCGTCGGCGGAGGGTTTTCCTGCCAAATGCCCTTCTAGCGCTACCAGTGCCGCACCACCCATATGCCCAACGCTAGCGGGCTCGAGATGGGCGAGATTGTCTAGGGGGGTGTGATACCGGGCAACCGGAGCAATAAAGGCAAAGTTGACGACATCATATCCTTTGGCCAAAAACTCGGTCGCATCGGTGTCGTTTGGCAAGGTGCGATAAATGTCGGCCGCCATGGAATTGGCGATTGTGCGCATGGGCTTAGCCGTCAGCGCTGCAATTTCGCGACCATTGGGTGCGCTGGTTTGGAACATGATCGCTGGGCCGCCTGTGCCACGTGCTTCCATATTGATGGCAAGCGCCACGTCCTTGGCCCAAGGGTCTTTGCGCACAAATGAACTAGCCCCGAGCAGCCCAACTTCCTCGCCATCGGTGAGGAGGAAGATAACCGGCTTTGTCAGCTTGCGGCCTGCCAGACGCGCGGCAATTTCTAAGGTCGCAGCCACGCCCGCACCATCATCGCTGGCACCGGGGCCTGCTGGTACAGAATCATAATGGGCTGCAATAAGGGCCGCACCACCACCAGAAGGGCCTGCCCGGAAGAGGATATTGCGAACCCGCGCACAGCTCATGCCGCCAAAACGTTTAGATCCCCGGCAAGCAAAGTCATCCCTCACCTCTGGCGTATAGCCCAAGGTCTTGATCTCATTTAAAATGCGCTCGCGAACCAGATCATTAGCCGGGGAATCGACCGGATGGGGTCGCTCGTCCCCGAGGATGCGCGCAAGTCGGCCAATTGCAACTTTTGTATCAAATCCCGTCGTGGACAGGGTTTCCAAGATACTGGGCGGCGCACTCGCCACGCCCTTATAGCAGAAAGCTGCTAGCAAGGCTAAGAGGCCTAGGATGAATTGTATCGGCGGACGAGCAAGGCGATGTGTTTGGGTCATGGGCACACTCAATCACGAGAGCGTGAGGAAGGTCAAACAGCAAAAGAAAACTGAGCCACGAAGCGCGCGAGGTGATCGACCAATTAGGCTTTAACTTCCACCGGGATTTCTTTGGTTCTGCCTGATTGATCTGCAGCGGGTGGTCATAAATATCACCAGCGGCAGTTATGAGCATGTCTTAGATGAGGGCAGAGAATGGCCAAACATTTGGGGAGTTTAACTAAAATTCCTAGATGTCAATTGCGCTGCCAGGGCTTGTCCCGGGCAGCAACATCGTTTTGGATGCTGCTATCAAATAGTAAAGAGCAAGTTGGGGGCAACGATGGGCCGGTTTCAAGCGTATTTAACTCGTGCTCACCCGGCAGTTTTCATTGCCTATGGCGGCATCGTTGCCTTTTGCGCCTATTTTTCAATGTACGCCTTTCGCAAGCCCTTCTCAGCTGCGACTTATGAAGATGTGGCTGGCTGGACCTTCGTGCTGGATTACAAGATCGCCTTGGTGATCGCTCAAGTGCTTGGCTATGCCTTGTCAAAATTTATCGGCATCAAAGTGATTGCTGAGCTGGATGGTTCCAAGCGCGGATGGGCTATTTTGGCGTTGATCGGCCTCTCATGGCTGGCGCTTGTTTTGTTTGCAATCCTGCCCGCACCTTGGAACGTCGCAGCCTTGTTTCTCAATGGCTTACCGCTGGGGCTGATTTGGGGCTTGGTATTCAGCTTTCTGGAGGGGCGGCGAACAACTGAGGCACTCGGTGCCATACTGTGCGCCAGTTTCATCGTCTCGTCCGGGATTGTGAAGTCGGTAGGCAGTCTTTTGATGAGTGAATTAGCCGTCAGCCCGTTCTGGATGCCAGCCGCGGCAGGCGCTCTTTTCTTTCCTTTATTGTTTTTGGCGGTGTGGGGCCTATCGCTCTTGCCGCCACCGTCGGAGGAAGACCAAGCCCAGCGCGTGCGCCGTGCGCCAATGCAGCCAAAAGAGCGCAATGGCTTTATGCTGGCCTATGCGCCTGGCCTAATCCTCCTAGTGGCGGCTTATGTCTTCCTGACTGCGTTCCGAGATTTCCGGGACAATTTCGCCGCCGAGATCTGGCGCGACCTTGGCCAAACCAATGGCGCGGCCCTCTTCACCTTGTCGGAACTGCCCGTTGCCGTTGTCGCTTTGACCATTCTCGGCTCCTTGATAGTGATCAAGGATAATCGGAGTGCGCTTTTGTTCGTGCATGGCATTCTTGCTGCCGGTTTTGCCTTAATTGGCCTGTCGACTTTAGCCTTTCAGGCAGACCTGATTGGCCCCATCACCTGGATGATCTTGGTCGGCGCAGGGCTATATGCTGCCTATACGCCGTTCAACACCGTTTTATTCGAGCGATTGGTGGCCGCCAGCGGGCAAGTCGCAACGGCGGGCTTCCTGATCTATGTTGCCGATGCAGCGGGATATGTCGGCAGCATTGGGTTATTGCTCGCCAAGAACTTTGCCAACATCCAACTCGCTTGGGTGCCCTTTTTTATCCAATCCGCCTATGCTGTAGGCCTGATAGGATTTATCGGCATCTGCGCCTCAGCGCTCTACTTCCGCAAACGCCTCTCGCGCTGAGCAGGCGGCAAGCGCCGCAATTTTGGTTTAACCTGTCAGCAAAAATGGAGCGGGAGATGAGATCCGAACTCACGAAATCCGCCTTGTAAATGGTGCGGTGGTCAAGCGAAGCAAAGGGCAGCAAGCTAATTGGATTTCAATCGTACCCAAGCCTGATGAACAGAAACAATAGAGCGGCGTTTGTACACTTGAGATTGGCAACAGTTTGCCGAAGAACGAACCCGCTCCGCGGGAGGTTTGTGCGTGATGGGCTAGGTGCATGGATCCGGGTTGATTGCGATTTTGATTGAAGAGGTGGGTTTGGTCGCGGATGGTCTGGTTTGGGATGCGTGGGGAGCGAAAGCGGACGTTGGAATGCAGTCAAAAGCGAATTTGGTCGTCTTCAGCGGCATTGGAGATAGTAAAGTCCCACAGGACTGCACGTTAATCCGCCAACGCAGCGCCATCAAACCCGGCACTGACTTTTCAGCCGGCACAGGCTAGCAAACCAGAAGGCATAGCGGCATAGTCGTCTATGGCGGTCAAGGCGCAATCTGTCTGGGAGAGGAACTGGATTGAGCAATCTTTTGCTTAACCCTCTCAACAGCTTATGCAAGGAACGCCAGTCAATTCATGCAGCGTGATGAACAATCCGTGCTAAAGGGTAGGGGCTAGAGAGACTGACAATGCAGAACAATTGGCTGTCGCGGAGTGCATGCGGCTGGATTTCTTGCATGCTGGCCCTGATCTTGGTCCTGATTCTCACTCACCCGGCGGCAGCTCAGCCGACCGGCGCAGCACTGCTGCCGCCGCAGGTTGCCGCTCGGCAGGTAGCACCGCCGCATGTGGTGCCAGGCACCACCTACAACCCTGCGATCCCCACCCCGACAGATGCACTTGGCTTTACCCTAGGTGAGCGTCCGGTCCGCCACCATGACCTTCTGGCCTATCTGGGCACGCTGGACAGGCTGTCAGACCGGATCAGTGTCGAGGAAATCGGCCGCTCCCACGAGCGCCGCCCGATCCTGCTACTGAAGATCACCAGCCCGGCCAATCATGCGCGCCTTGAACAACTGCGTACAGAGCATCTGTTGCGGCTTGAGGCCGGGGTCGAGGCACCTGCCGATGCGCCAGTTTTCGTCTGGGCCAATTTCGGCGTGCACGGCGCCGAGGCGTCGGCTCAGGATGCGGCGCTGGCCACGGTCTACCATTTTGCAGCAGCCACGGGCGGCGAAATGGAGGCGATGCTCGACCGGGCCGTGATCCTGGCGGTCGTTGTCCTCAATCCAGACGGCCACGCGCTGCGGGTCTCGAGGGTAGACCGTTTTTCGGGCGAGGCCGGGGTGAGCGATCCTGCCCATTTTCAGCATAGTGGATGGGGCGAGGCGCGGGTGAACCATTATGGCTTTGATCTCAACCGCGACTGGCTTCTGCTGAGCCAGCCGGAGGCGCGCGCGTGGGTCGGGGCCTGGCAGCGCTGGGTCCCCCAGCTGTCACTGGACCATCACGAGATGGGCTCCAACAGTAGCTTCTATTTCCACCCTGGAGAGCCGCGACGGACGAATGCCCTGATCACACGGCGGCAGACCGAACTGGCAGACCAGATTGCAGGCTACCATTCCCGCGCGCTCGATCCTGACGGCGTGCTCTATTATGCCGAGGAGGGGTTCGATAACTTCTACATCGGCAAGGGATCGACCTATCCGCAGGTCAATGGAGGCGTTGGCATCCTGTATGAAGCGGGCACTGCCGCTGGCGGCGCCGTCGAGGGCCGCAACGGCCTTCGCACCTATGCCGAGAACATTCGGCTACAGTTCCGCGCCAATCTGGCCGCCGTCACTGGCGCGGTTGAAATCCGGCGCGACCTGACCGCATCGCAAGCCGCCTTCTTCCGGCAGGCGCGCGCCAGCGCCCGAGCATCCGGACCAGCGGCTTACGTAGTTGCCGCTCCCGATGATCCGGCGCGGATGCAGCGGTTCCTGGGGCTTCTGGCCGCCCATGGCGTGACGGCCCATGCGCTTTCCGAGACCATCGAGGCCGGTGGCCGACGGTTCGAGGCGGGGCGCGCTTATGTGGTGCCCACCGACCAGCGGCAGGCCGCCATGGTGCGCGGCATCTTCGAGACGCCGAAGTCCTTCGAGGAGAACGTCTTCTATGACGTGTCCGCTTGGACCATGCCGCTGGCCTATGACTTGGACTGGGTCGCCTTGGAGCCAGGTGCGTTCCGTCCTCGGCTTTTGGGAGGGCGCGCGCGCGGCGGGTTTGATCGTCAACCGGCACCCGCATCCGATCTGGCAGAAGGGCCCTATGGCTATGTCGTGCGGTGGAGCGACCGCGCTGCGCCGCGCGTGGCGGGCAAGCTCCTGCGCGCGGGCCTGCTGGTACGCGCGGCTTCGGCTCCGTTCGAAGCGGCAACACCCTCCGGACCTGTGTCGTTCGGGCGCGGCGCGCTGTTCGTGCCGACCGCCGGGCAACAGATGGATGCAGCCGCCATACACGCCCTGATGAGCAAGCTGGCGCGGGAAGACGGCGCGATGATTGCGCCCATTGTGTCAGGCCGTACGCCGAGCCCCGCTACAGACCTTGGCGGTAACAAGTCCTGGACCACAGTCACACGGCCTGAAATTCTCCTGCTGTTTACGGGCGACGCGCCGCGCATGGAGGCCGGAGAGGCCTGGTGGCTACTGGACCACGAGATGGGCCTGCCGGTAACGCTGCGCCGCGCTAGCGAGCTTAGCCGGACAGAGCTGTCACGATATACGCATGTTCTGGTTATGGGCGCTGTCTCGGCCGGCTGGACCCGGGCCGAAACCGATTCGCTGACGCGCTGGACTCGGGGCGGCGGGGTGTTAATCGCCAGTGGCGCAGCAGCCCAGTGGGCGCAGCGGGCCTTCGCGGCCGAGACCGGCGAGACAGCCGCTGCCGGTGCCAGCCCGTCCGCGCGGCCTGCAGCAAGACCTGCGCTAGCGCCAGCAAGTGATGGCCATGAGGCCAGAACGCCTGACCAGCCAACAGCGCGGCCAGCCGAGCCACCGCGCGACCGGCGCGATTTTGATCGCATGGAAACTGGCGAGACCGAGCACATCATCGCGGGTGCCCTGTTCCAGTCCGACCTGGATCCGAGCCATCCGTTGGCGTTCGGCCATACCGACCGGGACCTTGCAATCATGAAGGTCGGCACCGCCGTGCTCGAGTGGCCACGGGATGATGCGTATGCCGTTGTGGCCCGCTATCGCGATGCACCACTCCTGGCGGGCTATGCCTCGCGCGCATCAATCGCCCGTGTGGCCGGGGCGCCCGCCGTCACCGCCACCCAGCGAGGAACGGGCACGCTGGTGCTGTTTGCCGACAACCCCACCTTCCGCGGTACATTTCCCGGCACAGAGCGCCTCCTGCTCAACGCGATCTTTATGAACCGCCACATCCGAGCTCCCCGCGCCCCGGACCTCTCGGACGAAACTGACTGATCGGAGTGGAAGTGATCCCAACATGGGGGGCGGCTCACGTCGTAGTGCATATCTCTGGGTATGATCGGCATTGATCTAGTGGACTTATCAGAACTTAAAGGGTGGAACTTAAAAACGCGCGCTTGGGAACTCGAACATGGAAGACACACTTTCCAAGCCTTGACTGCTGATGGCGCAGCGCAAGAGGCTGCAATCGAGGTCTGAGCGACAAGAAACTCACTCAAGGAGATGTTTTAGTGAGTAGAGTCACGTCCTCGCAAGAAAGCTTTAGATATAAGCGCCTTGATCTATCACAAATGTCTGATGACGATTGCAATACAGATTGTTGAAAAAGCCAAGAATTTTGACCAAATCAATTGCGCTAAACTTGATGGGTCGAGTTTGAACCTCATGCGTCGTCATTACCCAAGGGGCAAATTGGCTTTAAGCATCCGCTAGGCGGCCTCGCATGAAATCTTTGTAGTGTTGCGTGCCTCCTGCTTGGCCTCTCCGCTTTCGCGCTTGAGAGAATTGCCCGCTATTGACCTGGTTTGGTACCAAGCAGACGAACGTGGCCCAAATTTGGGATAGCTGATAGCACTTAACGCGGAAAAAGCTCTCTACACGCAGGGCGCTAAATTTTTGAAAGCGCCTTTGCAACTAGCGAGAATTTAGGAACTGTCGACTGACTTGCGCGGTGAAACTTGCAGGTTACTAGCCCTTCACCATTACCCTCTAATTGTTTCTCCAAGGGCTGCTGCACCCTGAAGGATGAAGTCATGATCCGAGCCAAGCACAAAGAGACTGGCCCCTTTCCCGCGCCACAAGGCAACATCGCTGGGGCGGCCTAGGAACATCCCAGTAACACGCCCTGCGGCATTTCCAGCGGCTACAATACGGTCCACGGCCGCCACGACAATTTCATCATCAGGTGTTGCTGCATTGTAGGCGACAGTTAGGTCGGCGCGACCGATAAACAGCGCGTCGATGCCTGCCACTCGGGCAATAGCGTCAATGTCTTCCACGGCTTCGACATCTTCAATCTGCGCAATGACGATGATGTCTTTCGCGGTTTCACGATGTTTCGCCATACCCTTCGTGGTGTAGCCGGCTGAGCGACTAGATCCTGCAAATCCGCGACCGCCACGACCATAATGGCACGCCTTCACGGCTTCAGCTGCGTCGTCGGCACTTCTGATATGGGGGAGGACAATGCCATCTGCCCCGCAATCGAGCGCATTGAGGATTTGCTCATGGCTACTGGAAGCAGGTCTTACAAGGACAGGCTGTGCATAGGCTCGTGCAGCCAGAATGCACAAATCCAACGTTGTGCGGTCAAAAGGGGCATGCTCGGCATCAAGCACCAAGCAGTCCAAAGAGCTGAGACTTAGAACTTCAACAATGATTGGGCTTGGCGTCTTGACCCATGTAGCGGCAATGACTTCACCGGCAAGCAATTTGTCTCGAAACGCGCTCACGCTGCCTTGCTCCAAAGCTTTGTGCTGGCCAGTTCCGCACCATCTGCCAATGTCTTCAGCTTGGCCCAGACAATCTCCGGGTCCACGGCTCCATAGCCTGCAAAAGTCGAGAAACCACAATCAGTGCCGGCGATCACGCGCTCTCGTCCGATTATTCCCGCAAAGCGCTCAATGCGCTCGGCAACAACACGGGGGTGCTCAATGAAATTGGTTGTGGAATCGATCACACCTGGAATGAGGATCTTGTCGTCGGGAATAATCGCAAGCATTTCAACAAAATAATTCCAGTCATGCTGGTGGCGTGGGTTGGAGGTCTCAAACAATAGCCCCGCTGGTTTGGCCTTCATAAGTGTCGGCAAGATCACGCCCATCTCGACATCATGATGGTGCGGGCCCTCATAATTGCCCCAGCATACATGCATCCGAACCCGGTCTGCTGGTACATTGCGAAGCGCATGGTTGAGAACATCAACATGCGTGCCAATGAGTTTGAGGTAGTCGGCATCACTACGATCCTTGTACATCATATGCCGGCCAAGCCCTAAATCTGGACTATCAAGCTGCAGGATCAGACCATCGGCGACAATAGCTTCATACTCAGGTCGCATGGCTTCAGCGAGTGCTTCAAGATAATCATCCTGCGTCGTATAATGCTCATTGGGTTGGAATAGGGCGATCACGCCAGGCGAGGCCGCATTCATAAAGCCTGCCACAGGCTTATGTTTGGCGAGGGCCGCGCTCATGAAGCCAAGATCGGCCTTGAGAGGCTCCATGGACTTCACGGCGACCGGCCCAATACATTTTGGGCGACGATAGGTAGGGGTACCCCCGCCGCTAGCCTGACGCGCCAAGAAGGTTGGAAACGCCTCAAGGTCAGAGGGTGGGGTTCTTGGACTATCCCCATCAAAGCCTGTGATACGATCCTTGATGTAGGTTGCATAGGAAATCTTCGACATTTCCCCATCGGAGACCAAGTCGATGCCGACGCGAACTTGGTTGGCGACGGTCTCATCAACGGCCCGGCCGATCACATCCTCGAACTCTGCTTGATCAATGGAGTCACCACGTTCAGCCGCAAAGATGAGGTCTGTAACAGCCTTTGAGCGCGGCAATGATCCGACATGTGTGGTTAGAATGCGCTCGCTCATGCCTCAATCTCCTGTTTGGGCGTTGTTTTTAGGTTCGTCAGCCAGTCTGAAAGGGTCTCGGTAAAGGCAGAAGGCTGCTCTAGCGGCAACAAATGGCCGGCGTCTTGGATCTCGACATAATTTGCGCGGGGATTTCGTGCTGCCATTGCAGCGTGCCATGCTGGCGGGCACAAAGTGTCATCGGCACCCGCAAGCACAAGCACACGGCCCTCAAAACTGGTAATTACGTCACATAGACCAGGCCGCGTCCGAAGTGCCTCGCTTTGGCGGAGGAACACATCTGGCCCAAGGTCCATGCCCATCTCAAAAGTTAAGTCGAGGATATCCTGCCGCTTTGGGCCTTGGGTTGCGGCGCTAAGATAGTGAGGCTTTAATTCGTCGCGAACGATGACGCTCAATTGGCCGCTGCGAACCTGGGTTTGCTGGGATAAGCGGGCGACCGCTCTTTCAGGCAAATCTGCCATGCAATTGGTGCTGGAAAGCACAATTGCCTTGACGCGTTCAGGGGCGAGCCGGGCCATCATAAGCGCCACAATCGCACCCATAGAAAAACCGATGGGGATGATGGGGCCTGCAAATCTCCCCAAGACATCCTGTGCCAGCGCCTCGATGCAATCAAATTGGGTGATGGAGGCATAGGCATTTGGATAAGGACTGATCCTACCCACGTCGCGCCAAAGCCTGTGGTCGCACATGTGGCCTGCGATCCACACCAGGGCTGGCGGCGTGGTCACTGCAATCGTGCCGAACGCCCAGATAGTAATTCTCCCGCAAACAAGCGTTGTTCTGGAGAAATGTCCGGGCTTTCAATGCGCTCCAACAACATTGCGACAGCGGCTTGTGTCATACGTCGCACAGGCTGGCGTACCGTCGTCAATTGATAGGCTTCCCAAGTTGCCGGACTAACGCCGTCAAAGCCCGTAATGGACAATTCGCTTGGGACCTTTTTGCCGATGATGTTCTGTGCCGTGTCAACCGCCCCTATCGCCATCAAATCATTGACGCAAATTAGCGCATCCAATTTGCCGTCGGTGAGCTCCATGAGAGCTTTAAGGCCAGCGCCACCGCTCTCATAATCAAACTGCCCGCGGACAAATTCTGCTTTGATGCCGTGATGGGCAAGTCGATTGATCGCGGCATTGGCGCGCTCTTCGCCTACATAGGAATCGGCTGGACCGCCGATGATCCCGAAGCATGTGTGCCCAGCCTGTACCAAGCCATCTACCAACGCGCGTTCACCAAGGTCTGAGTCACAACAGACACTTGCGACCGGGACGCCTTCCCCAACGCGGTTATAGAGAACTAAGGGGACACCCCGATTCGAAAAGGCAACCAATTGCTCCGCAGACAGACGAGCAGCTACGATCGCGCCGTCGACACGGTAGCGCCAGACTTGACCGAGAACTTCCTCCACATCGGATTCAGCAGCCAAGCTAAACAAAAGCACGCGCACACCATGCTGTGACAGGCGTTGGGTGAGTTCGGCTAAGACTTCTGGATAGTAGAGGTTGGTCAGGTTTGAGATAATTATTGCGACGAGGTTTGAGCGTTTGGTGATCAGACCTTGGGCAATAGCATTGGGTTCATATCCCAACGCCCTCGCCGCCTCGACAATGCGGGCTCGTGTTGCAGGTGCCACTGAAGCACCTTTTCTAAAAGCCCGGCTGACGGCCGACTGAGACACGCCGGCACGGCGGGCAACATCATAAGATGTTACCCCGGCTTTCTCCGACATAGTTTGATCAAGCGGCTTCTTTTTTGCCATAACGTCGCACCCGAATATCTGCCTGCTCTTTATGGCCTGCAAAGCCTTCAATGGCGCAAAGGCGCGAGCAATATTCACCTATCATCACGCTGGCCTCATCGGTCAAGACACGTTGATAGGTGCAGGTCTTGATGAATTTCCCTACCCAAAGCCCCCCGGTGAAGCGGGCATTGCCACGTGTGGGTAGCGTGTGATTGGTTCCGATGACTTTGTCGCCATAGCTAACGTTGGTGCGCGCGCCTAAGAAGAGTGCGCCATAATTGGTCATGTTATTCAAAAAGTAGTCGGGGTCGCGTGTCATCACCTGAACATGTTCGGACGCGATTTTGTCGGCAATCGCGACCATTTCCTCATAGCTGTCTGCGACTATGACCTGCCCATAATCGGCCCAAGCTTTTCCGGCAATCGCGGCGGTTGGCAGAATGGTCAGCTGCCGTTCGATCTCGGCCATCGTGTCACGGGCCAACTTCTCACTATTGGTTAGCAAAACAGCTGGCGAGTTGGGTCCGTGCTCAGCCTGCCCCAAGAGATCGGCGGCGCACAATTCGCCATCAACGCTATCATCCGCAATAACAAGGGTTTCGGTTGGACCGGCCAAGAGGTCGATCCCAATGCGGCCAAAGAGCTGACGCTTGGCTTCAGCAACATAGGCATTACCGGGGCCTACGATCATATCAACTGGCGCGATTGTAGAGGTGCCAAGCGCCATGGCGGCAACGGCCTGTACCCCGCCAATGCAATATATCTCGTCGGCTCCAGCCATGTGCATCGCAACAACAATGGCAGGATTTGGAACACCTTGGTAGGGCGGAGCTACCGAGACGATCCGCTTAACGCCTGCAACCTTTGCCGTGACTACGCTCATATGTGCCGAAGCAACGAGGGGATATTTGCCGCCTGGAACATAACAGCCCACGCTGTTTACCGGCAAATTCTTGTGCCCCAAGACAACACCGGGCAGCGTTTCTACTTCAACGTCCTTGAGCGCGTCTCTTTGGATTTGAGCGAAATTGCGAACCTGCGCCTGGGCGAAGCGAATATCCTCGATGGTCTGGGGGCTGAGTGCGCGATAGGCGGCATCAATTGCATCTTGGCTTAGCCGGAAATCATCGGGTGCCCAATTGTCGAATTTTGAAGACCAATGACGGACAGCCTCATCGCCCCGAGCTTTAATATCCTGAATTATGGCTTCGACAGTTGCCCGCACACCAGCATCGGCTTCTTCGGCTGCATCTTCACTGATTCCGGTCTTCAGATACTTTGCCAAATGAGCCTCCCACAGCTTGAATATTGAGTGTGTTGCGCGCTACGCTACCGGAAATGACTGCGAATGCAAAGACCAAATTGCGCAAACAAGAACGGGATACAGTGATGAGCAATGACATAATGCTTCCAGCTTGGGCGAAGGGGCTTACAGGGCGCACCGCCGTCGTCACAGGGGCCAGTCGAGGACTGGGAGCGGCCATTGCGCTCGCCCTGGCTGAGGCGGGGGCAAAGGTTCGGGCCGTTGCGCGAAGTCGCGCAGAATTGGACGAACTAGCTGGCCTTCACAGCAATATCACGCCTCTGGTCGGTGATGTGACGGACGCTGATTTCGTTCAAGGTTTGGCCAAGATTGAAATCGATATTCTCGTCAATAATGCCGGCATGAATCGTCCACTCTTGATTGAAGAAGTCGACATCGGAACACTGGATAGCATGTTGGCCCTCAATGTTCGGGCCGCATACTTAGTAGCTCAAGCTGCCGCAAAGTCGATGCTCGCCCATGGCCGCGGCGGTTCAATTATTAACATCACAAGTCAAATGGGTCACGTTGGGTCACCAAGGCGCACGGTTTATTGCATGACCAAACATGCGGTAGAAGGCTTGACCAAGGCCATGGCGGTAGAACTAGCGCCCCAAGGAATACGTGTGAACTCTGTTGCACCAACTTTCATTGAAACAGCTATGACCAAACCGATGTTGGGTGATCCCGCTTTCCTAGCCTTTGTCAAAAGCATGATCCCGATGGGAAAGATCGGTCAGCCAGAGGATGTTGCTGCTGCAGTCCTTTACCTTGCAAGTCCAGCATCTCGCATGGTCACGGGAACGAGCCTTCTTGTCGACGGCGGATGGACCGCCCAATAGCAACAAAAAAGGCTGAAGCTTTGCCAGCCTCAGCCTTTCTTCGGTTTGCCTTGCCCCTGAATTAGAAGCGCAGATTGGCCCGGATACCCCAAAGCTTGGGTGGTGCATAGCTGGCTTGCATCGCCCCGCCACCGCCCCAAACAAAGCGGGTCGCTGTGGCTTCATCGGTCACATTGTTCACATAAGCAGCGAGAGACAAATTGTCATTAATGTCCCAAGTGACGCGCAGGTCGAGTTTTGTATAAGCGTCTTGCTTGTCCAAAATCGAATTTGCTGGCTGGCCATAGAAGCCGCTGTTGAATGTCAGAACAGCAAGCGGGGTGACCTGCCCAAGTCCACCAAGGTCGAAGACATATTGCGCCGAGAAACTGCCCGAATAATCCGATGCGTAAGGCAACTTCTTACCCGTCAAATCACAGCCAAATGCCAAGGCTGGTGCGCCGACAGCGCCTGTTCCGGTGCCGGGCACTGGCCCACAATTATAGCCTGGCGCAAAAACGCGACGTTGGCCTGCATTCGCGATCGTGATGCCATTTACAACTGTTGGTGTCAGCTGCGCGGCGTCGGCAACGACAATTGAAGTCCCAAATGGCAGCGGCACATTGGTATAGTCCGTGTATACCGCATCGAGTACCGACAGCGACAGGTTCAGCGTCAAATTGTCAATCGGACGCCAAATAGCTTCGACTTCCGCGCCAGTTGCCTCTGCCTTACCACTGTTTTCGATGATCGACAGGGTCGTGTTGCCAGCTGGGATCTGACGCTGTTCTTGAAGGCTGTCATACTGGTTGAAGAAGGCGGCAACGTTCAGCTGCAACGTGTTGTCCAAGAACCGGTTCTTGCTGCCGATCTCAAAGGCGGTGACTTCTTCGGGTTTAAAGGTCGGGGTTAGCGCCGCTTGGTTTTGGCCTGAGTTGAAGCCGCCTGACCGGAAACCGGTCGAGACAGACCCATAGAGCAGGCTGTCCTCTGTTAGCTGATAGTCGGCCGCGAGACGCCAAGTCAGCTTTTCAAACTCGGCGGTATTGTAGGTCGCCCCGGTTAGCACGGCCGTGTTGGCAGCTAAGCAGGCAAAGCCTGGCCGGGGCTGAATAGCTGTTGCTGCAAAGACGCAATTGGTGGGTGCGCCCTTAGACCCAAAGGCACTTGCCGGTATACCGCCCGTGGCCAAAGTAATTGCTGTTCCGACTGGATTTGGAGGTGTACCCGCAAGCGGCAAAACGGCCGCCGCATTTGCGAACTTGAAGTCCTTTGTGTCGCGCGTGAAACGAAGGCCTGCTGTCAGTTTCAAAGCTTCAGTGACCGCATAACTTCCCTGCGCATAGGCAGCGATAGAGGTGGTATCGGCGCGTTGCTCATCATAGAAGCCACCGCCCGCAACCGGCAGAGAGACTGGAGCGCCAACCCCGCGAATAGTCCGAGGCACTTGTTCGTTGATGAAGACGCCCCGCAATTCGTCGTCAAAGTAGTAGGCACCTACAACATAGCTGAGGGGGCCTTCGCCACGGGATAAGATTTGGAACTCCTGGCTGAAAGTCTTCGCCGAGGTGAGCTGATAGTCCGTACCGATTGTGCTGGCCGAGAAGTCAGTGTCAGAGGTGCGGATGGCTTCAAAGTCTGCAAAGCCCGTGATGGACTTGAGGGTGAACGAGCCAAAGTCATAGGCAATATTCGCACTGGCTCCGGTAGACGTCAGGTCGAGAATTGTCTTTTGATCGGTATCGATGGTGTATGGGTCGCCGGCGGCAAACAAAGGTATGCCTGCATCAATGGTGAGAGGTGCATCGACAACCCCGTCACGGTTACCCCCGCGCGTGTTCAGATTGCGAATTGGGGTTGCGTTGAACAATTGCTGATTTGATGGAATGTCGAAGAAAGACCCGGCAAGCTTGTAGCCAAACGCAGAGCCACCTGCGCCACCGCGGGTTCCACTGTCAATCTTGATTGTCGCTGTCAATTTGTCGGTTGGTTTGAGCAGAAGGGCTGCCCGGATATAGCGTGTCTTCTCGTCAAAAAGATTGTTCCCGCTCGGATTGACGTTCTTCACATAGCCATCATCATCTTCCGAAGCACCGCTCAAACGCAAGGCGGCAGAATCGGAAATTGGAATGTTTATAAACGGCTCAATGCGGACCTTATTGTTCTCGCCGACCGTAACATCTAGTCCGCTTTTGAATTGTCCAATGCGAGGCTGGGCGGTCGCGATAGAAATATTGCCGCCAAATGTATTGCGACCATACAGAGTGCCTTGGGGTCCGCGCAAAACTTCAACGCGATCGAGGTCGACAAATCCTAAAGTGGCCTGTGCTGCTCGAGATTGATAAACGCCATCGATGAAAAAGCCGATGGTTGTGTCGCCATTCACGCCAACGTTTTCGGTCCGGACACCGCGAATTGCTGGGCGAGCATCAACACCCGAACGACCAAATGTTAGCCCTGGAACGGAGTTTTCGAGGCGCGACATATCAGTAAGACCGCGCGCTTGGATTTGTGCGGCGCTAAAAGCGGATACTGAAAGAGGCACATTTTGCAGATTTTCTTCGCGACGCTGAGCCGTCACTACCACGGTTTCAATGCCGCGCTCTGGCTCGCTGGTGGCAGCAGACGTGCTTTGCTGAGCAAAACTCGGTGTTGCAACCATGAAGGCCAATCCGGAAATGGTTGCTAGAAGAGTTGTTTTTGTCGCGTGAGTGACGAAATCATTAAGCATCGCAAGGTCCCCCTCGATTTTTCGAATGCTGATATGATTGTATTATGACTTCGAATGCAAGCAGAATTTAACAGGCCCAAGAGGGCCAAAGGCATAATTTTTGACTAGCTTGGACGAGAATTCATCAAGTGTTGCAGAAATGCCCTGCATATCCACCAGGAAAAGCCTTCGCCTGACGGGCTCGACTCGGCATAACTCGCATGCGCATGCAAGACTGAGTCGTCTCTAAACCAGATACTCAAATAAGGCTAAAGCAACGAGCGTTACGAAGAGATAGACCAGCAACCAGAGGCTTTGTTTATCAATAGCCCCAGGCATGGTGTTCCAAATGCCGTCTTTGAGGGGACGACCTTCTGCAGCAAAGCGCGCCTGTTGGCCGGGCACTGAATAAGGCGACCAATTTGCCTGTTTGCCGTCGAGAATTCGGCTGGCGGTCCAGCCGACGATGATGGTCGCCGCCCCACCAATCAAACAAAACCAAGGCCAAGCGATTTGGGTTTGGTCTGCCACAAACCAAATGATGGCAAAGCCCGCAACAACGCCCACCATCAGTCCGCGTTCGGTTGTATGTTTCGAGAAGAAGCCCAAGCCATACATGCCAAGCTTTGCCCCCACAAAATAGCTCCCAATCTTGCTGAGATCTTCCAAGATTGAACCGGTAGACCGATCATAAAGGATAGCCGGGCCAATGATGATAACGGCCCAAATCACAGTGGCGATGCGGGTAGCCCGCAAATAGTGCGCATCGTCGCCATCTTTTTTGAAATAGCGCTGATAGAAATCGACCACGCTCGCGGTTGCCATCGAATTGAAGGCCGAGCTTAATGTCGACATGGATGCCGCCAAAACCGCAGCCGCCAAAACGCCCAACAGGCCAGGCACACCAGATTCGGCCGCGAACTGCAGGATGATTTGATTGGACTGGCTAAAGGGCTTGCCGTCATAATAGCCGTAAGCCAGCACGCCGATGAAGAAGAATAGAAAATAGATCGGGAAAGCGGCATACCCCATCAACAGATAGGACTTTTTCGCGTCTCCAATGTTTTTGGCACCTAAGGTCCGCTGCACCATCATTTGGTTCGCGCCATAAACCGTAATGTGAAACAACGTCATGCCAAAAAGGCCGGAGTAAATTGTCGTAGCGACAGTGGGGTCGGGCGAAAAATCAATCGCACTCAATCGTCCCAAATCCTTGAGGTTCGACAAGACCTCACCGACAGGTGTTGGCATTGAAACAAAGAGGGCGATGAGAATAACGATCGCGCCGCCAAACAGTACCGCTGCTTGGAATACATCTGTCCAGATTACAGCCAGCATGCCGCCCATAGTGGTGTAAATCAGAGCCATAATGGTCACGATCACAACGGCCATTGGGATCGACATGCCAGTTATGAATTTCAAAACAAGCGCTGTGGCAAACAGGATGGCCCCCGTAGATAGCCCTTGTGTGACAAGGAAAATGATAGACATCACAGCCCGCGATAAAGGGCCAAATCGGCGTTCCTGATATTCGTAGATGGAGGCGACGCCACTCATATAGAAAAATGGCAAAAAGAACCCGGTGACCAAAATGATCACGATTGGATAATTCAAATGGATGGCTAGCGCCGCTAAGCCGTCCTTGTAAGCCCAAGCCGGTGCTCCCAAAAACGAAAGCGCGCTGATGTAGGTCGCAATCACCGAAAGGCCGATTGCCCACCAAGGCGTGCTACCACTGCCGAGATTAAACTCTTTTGCCGTCGTGACTTTACGGCCTAAGAAATAGCCAAGCACCAGATTGCCGACCAAAAAAGAGATAACGATGGTCCAATCAAGTGCTTCAAACTTCATGATGTTCCCCGGAGTTTAGTGTCCGCTTCAAGGCCAGCAAACACATTAATACCGAACTGCTGGAGCAGATCGATTATATCGATAAAGACCCAGTTTTCACTTAGGAGTTCACCCTCGCGACGCCAGAAGTCCATGACGCGCATGGTGATGCGCTTGTTGGTGGCGGGTATCCCCAGCCAGCCGTCACCCAAATGTGTCGCGTTTATGCTTGGCCAACCCGATGATGCAACAAAAGCACCATCGCCAATACGGCACCGATGATTGCCGCCGATACGATCTGGGAAGGCAGTCAGAAAGGGTTGCTGGTGAGTTTGCTCATAGTCTTGATGTCCGCGTGCGCTGCCGATGCCGCCTGGACCATACCAATGAAACTGGGGCGTCCAGAAACGCGTCATCCCCATACTTTTGAGGGACTTGCCATCATAGCTCATCAGACCGGCAATCATCGCTTCAACCAAATTCAGGCTTTTCGCGTTATCCTGAGGGGCAGATGAGTTCAGTTGAAGTCCGTCCTGCGCAGCTGGGGCTGGCGACCAATTCTCACCCAATTGCGTCCTAACTGGCCAAACGCCACACTCAATCATCAGTCTTGGCACATCAAGGATGACAATGCTTTCAACGACGCGCCTACCTTCGATGCGTTCAAACCAGCCGAACCTGAGCCAGTGATGACGCTGTGTCGGCGTAATGCCAAAAAAGTCGTTTTCAAATTTGCCAATAAGCCAACCGTAACTTGCAACCCAGTCCCCGCCTTTAAACTGGCCTTGCATCAGTATTTCGGTCCGGCGCTCCAAGTTGGAGAAAGAAGCCAATAAAGGCGCAAAAAGCCCTTCATAAATGGCTGCATGCCCGACCAAAGCGTCACCCTGCGCGCGGTCAAACGGTGCACAAACCGACATGACACAGTTCGGCGCATAAAGTTGGTCCAGCAGAGTGGTAGCGCCGCCGCTCAAATTGCAGGTCGCGTCGATAATTCGCCAATAGTCAGCTTTGAGGTTTTTTGGATCGTTCATCCAAAGCATATTGACTTCGAATGCAACGGCCGTAAACCCATATTTTGAAGCATGTAGCTTTTATGGTGTTGAAAGGGCCTGCGTTTGACTGGCTCTGATGATTGGATGGTTCGGGTGGCTCAGGATACTGTCTCTATGTCCCAAGATATCCAGCGCTCGATGAGCTTGCAGGATTGGGAGGCGCGTCTCGTTCGCTACATAGACCTGCGCCCGTGCTACAATGCTTTCATCGATTGCCGCTCGCCCGGTTCTGAAGCCAAAGAGAATTTCACCATCATCGGCCCGGGCGTATCTGAGAACCCTGATCAATATGTGCATATCGCTGAGCCGCATGGATTTAACATTGGCGGCGCACGACAACCCCCAGCATGCGTCAATTCCCAACATAGCCATGGAACAGCCGAAGTATTTCTGGTTCATTCAGGCCACTGGCGGTTCGATCTGGGCGAAACCGGCCAAGATGCACAAGTCAAGATGGGTCCAGGCGATGTGATCTCCATACCAACCGGCATATTTCGTGGCTTTACCAATATTGGCACCGACATAGGATTCCTATGGGCAGTGCTGGGAGAGGATGATCCTGGCCGCGTACTCTGGGCACCGGCCGTTTTCAAAATGGCGCGCAAGCACGGTCTTGTTCTGCTTGAGAGCGGACAACTGATCGACACAGTGGCGGGACAATCGGTGCCAGCAGAGGCACCCATCATGCCCGAAACAACAGCACAGCAAGTAGCGGCCCTCCACGTCGCCACACAGGCCGAGGCGGAAACCTTTGTTGCAAAAGCAAGGTCGGGTTCTTTGCCAATCATCAGCAAAGACGGGATTTTGCGCGGCGAGCATGGCTTCAGCCTGTCTCAGGTTTCGCTATTAAATGGTCAAAGGCTTGCAGAAGTGGCTGGGGCTGTCATCTTCATCCATAAAGGCGCGGTCAACCTGGCTTGCGAGGATGGGCCTCTGATCTTGGAAATTGGTGATACTTTGTCTGTACCGCACGACCAGGAGCCCACCATAATTGCCGACCAAGACAGCGTCATCCATGTCGTCAAAAAGGTTTAGTGATGCGATGACTGCTTTAGGCCTCTACGGTCGAGATATTGTTGAGCTCCTTGCGCCACAGGGGCCCCGGCGGCAGCCACTCAACGGCTTTGACGACATCTATGTTGATATAATTGACTATATTATCCGGTGCACGCACCGGATTTGGGAAGAAAAAGACATTGGTCTTATCACCACCCATTATGGTGAGGATTGTCCGATACACCTGATGAGCGGGGATGTATCAGGTGTTGAGAGTGTAATTGCGGGAACACTCAAGACACTGACCAGTTTTCCAGACCGGACTTTAGTGGGCGAAGCCGTAATATGGTCCGGCAACGAGCGGGACGGCTATCATTCCTCTCACCGCATCACCAGCCACGCTACCCATCAAGGTGATGGTGAATTTGGCCCGGCTACCGGTCGCAGCGTTTGTTTCACGACGATTGCTGATTGTTTGTGCCTCGAGAACCGAATTATCGAAGAGTGGCTCGTGCGCGACAATTCAAAGATTGCACGAGACCTCGGCCTTAGCGCCAAGGCGTTGGGACAGGCCCAGGCCAAACTCTCGCCAGCCACCGGCTCAGGAATAGCGGCGTGGCGCCAGAAGCAGATGGATGAAATCCTCAGCCAGGAAGCGGTGGTTCTTGTGAACCCGGCTTTCCCCGATCCCGCCAAGGCACCAGAAGCGTTTGCCCATTTGGTGTTCCAGCAAATTTGGAACCTACGTCGATTATCGCGCGTGCGGGAAGTCTATAGAGCCAATGCCCACTGGGCAGGTCCGGACGCTCGCCTGCTTTTTGGTCATGGCGAAATAGCTGGATGGATCGGAGCTTTATTGTCGATGTCGAAGGGTGCCAAGGTCCGCGTTGACCATGTCGCCTCGGTCACTGAAGGCCCGTACACGGACATTGCGGTGCGATGGAGCTTTGCCGGAATGCACGATAGTACCGGCTTATATGGGCCGCCAAGTAATGCGCCGCTCTATATCCTAGCAATCAGCCATTGGCGCACTTTGAACGGCGTGATCGTCGAGGAGACAACAATTTTTGACGAGATCGCCCTTTGGCACCAAATCAGTGGTGGAGCATGAGCGCGATGACACTTGAGGAAATGCTAACCGAGCTCCACGTCAACGAGAATGTTGGTGCCTTTGAAGGCCTATACTTACACCGTGTAATCCGGCGTGTAGGCGGGGAGCTTGTGTTTGGAAGAAACGCTATTCGCCAACAAATACTCGCCGATGTCGCGCGATTTTCTGGTTGGCGCTTCAAGATCCACGCCTGCACTCAGGAGTTTGCCGACGTCGCGTGGACTTCGCCCGATGGATCATCTGTGCGCAGGCACTACTGGATCAAGCTCGAAAATGGCCGAATAGCGTCGGATTGTATCATCACCCGCTCGCCTTACCCAGAACCTGCGCAGCAACACCACAAGCTACTGGGTGAGCTTGACTCCGGCAAAGGCCAAACTGGGCCTGCCGAGTTAAGTGGATTCAGCGCGACCGCCGATTGCCTCCACAAAATCTGGAATTGCCGATCAATATCAAGCATTTCAGACCTTTATCATGCTGAGGCCCACTGGAGCGGACCACATTCTGAAGGTGGGCCCCGAGAAATCAAGGCGTGGTGGCTTCAACAATTCCTAGCTTACCCTCAGTCCCACATCACCTTAGAACGGGAAATCGCTTTTGAGAATAATCTAGCCTTGCAATGGCAATGGGCCCGCATTGATATAAACGGGCATCGCGAGCGGGTTGCGGGCAGCACGTGCCTACGATTGGACGGCGGCAAAGTCATCGAGGAAGTTACGCTGACGGATTAGCTTGGACTTGTGAGCGTCCTTAGAAAAACTCAGAAAACTAGCCTCGAGAAGCTTTGCGAGTGAAGCCAATTGCCGCGAAATGTTTCTTCCAAAAGTTCAACCAGAGCGCTCTTTGAAAACTCAAATCGCTCAATAAATCAATCCGCGGCGCGATCACGTCCCATTTTGTGGTGTAACACGCGGTGACAGCTAATCCCCCTGCGCAGCGCTCGTCATATAGCTGGCGGAGTGGGGGGATTGGCGGTTGGTCATTGATCATTCTGGGATCATTCCGGTT
>JBEAVQ010000006.1:0-49234 GCA_041160865.1 Pseudomonadota bacterium
TTCCCCGCTAGCGGGGAAGCGGCAGCCCAAGTAGTGGTGGCATGGCGCTTCCCCATCCATGGGGAGGCCGTCCCGAAGGGACTTCAGGAGCAGCCCTAACCCTACATCGGCGCAGGGCAGTAGCGCTTCAAATAGTCGCTATGGGTGGGCATGTGTTGCACTACGAATTGGATGGATTGTTCGATCCCGCGCAATTCATCGCCGGTTTTGGCGCTCAACAGGGCGTCAGCCATGGCATTATGCCCTTGCATTGTGATGCCCTGACCCATCATGACAGCTGCCCAACTTGTTTCGGTAAAGAGCTCGTCATCTTCGCGGAAGATCTGGCCATTGAGGCGGAACAGGTCCGTTTTTTCGGTGAGGCTTTCAGGTACAGCCATGTTGCGGCAATAATTCCAGAATGGGCTGTCGTCGCGGGTGGTGGCATTATAGTGCAGTATCAGGAAGTCGCGGATGCGGGCATATTCTTTGCCGGTCAGGCGGTTAAAGGCATCCTCCTGCGCTTGGGTGATGCCATCGAGCGATAGCAGCGCGATCAGCTTATTGATGCCAGTGTTGATCAGATGGATGGAGGTCGATTCCAAAGGCTCCATAAAGCCTGCAGCCAGACCCAATGCCACCACATTTTTATTCCAGAACTTCTTGCGACGCCCGGTAACAAAACGCAGGAAATTCGGCTCTGCCTGAGGTTTGCCTGCGATATTTTTCAACAGAATGTCGAGGGCTTCATCATCACTCATGAACTCACTGCAATAGACATGGCCATTGCCATTGCGGTGCTGCAGCGGCACTTGCCATTGCCAGCCAGCGCTGTGTGCGGTCGCGCGGGTATAGGGTGGAGGTGGGCTGCCATCGTCACGCTTGCAGGGCAGAGCAACCGCACGATTGCAGGGCAAGAAGTTTGACCAGTCATCATAACCGGTCTTCAGCGCTTGCTCAATCAACAAGCCCCGGAAGCCGGAGCAATCGACGAACAAATCACCCTCTATAACGACACCATTATCCATGGTGACGGCGGTGACAAAGCCCGTCTCTCCATCCAAAGCAACATCATTGACCTTGCCTTCAATCCTTATTGCACCGCGCTTCTCGGCATAGCCGCGCAAGTATTTGGCATAGCGGCCGGCATCAAGATGATAGGCGTAATTGATGGGTGGCAGGTCGTCGCGTTGATAATCTTCAGTCCGAGCAAAGCGGCCATAATGGGCGGCCATGGTTTCGATGTTGAAGATTTGGATCGGCCGTTTATCGCCGGCCTCTTTGAATTTGTGCCAAATATGGTGGAAGGACACGCCATCAACTTGATAGCCGTAATTGCCAAAGGGGTGGATATAGCTGTCCCCAATCTTGCCCCAATTGACGAATTGAATGCCAAGTTTGAAGCTGCCCTGCACGGCGGACAGCATCTCTGCCTCGTCGATTTCCAATAAGCGATTGAAATCGAGGAAGGGGGGAATGGTTGCTTCGCCAACGCCGACGGTGCCGATTTGCTCAGATTCGATAACAATGACATTGACCGGCTTACCCGCACGCAGGCGCGACAAAGCGGCTGCAGCCATCCAGCCCGCCGTTCCACCGCCTACGATTATTATCGTTTCAATTGTCATTTATGGTTACCCCCTGCATCACTTTAACTGTATTTTCTTGCCATCTAGCATGAATGACGCAAATGTGAACGTTCATTTTTTCTTGTGAACGCTCTCAATTACGGTTATGCGTCACTCAATATGATTAGCTTCCTTCAAAAAAGAAGGGAGTCAGGGGAGGAAAATTTGGCCTATCAACTCAACGCAGTCACAGCCACGTCTCGGTCCCGGCGGTTTACCGCTTTGACCACCGCATCCAGTCTCGCCCTTTTGGCGCTGGTTTCGCAGCCTGCCTTCGCGCAGACAGCAGCAGAGCCGGCCAAGCCAGCTGAAACCACAGCCCCTGCAACCCAGGAAGCAGAGCCAGCAGCCGAAGTGATCGTGGTAACGGGCTTCCGCCGCTCGTTGCAAAATGCGCAATCGATAAAGCGCAATCTCGACACTTTCGTTGATGTGGTTACCGCTGAAGATATTGGCGCTTTGCCAGATCGTTCGGTGGCAGAAGCCCTGCAGCGCATTCCAGGCATCAATATCTCTCGCTTTGAACAGCGTAATGACCCAGATCGTTTCTCGGTCGAAGGTTCCGGCGTGATTATTCGCGGTCTGCCTTACGTGCGTTCTGAGTTAAATGGGCGCGATATCTTCTCCGCAAACGGCGGCCGCGAACTCTCCTTCAACGATGTATCGCCAGAGCTTTTGGGCCGCGTCGAAGTGTTCAAGAATGCTACGGCCGACATGATTGACGGCGGCATTTCTGGCACAGTCAATCTCGTGACCCGTAAGCCGCTCGACAAGAAGGGCCCACGCTTTGCTGGCACGATTGAGAGCAATTATGGCGACATGGCTAAGGAATGGTCGCCTGGCTTCTCGTTCTTGGGTTCCAATACCTATGAAACCGAAGTTGGCACGTTTGGTATCCAACTAGCTTATGCTCAGTCGAAATTGGTGACCAAGACCGATGCGTCGCAAATCACCGACCCATGCTACCGCGATGCCTCGCTGACGTCGGCCTGTATCCGTGTGCGTGCTGTAGGCTCTGGCGGCTTCAGCGGTGGCCAAGCCTTCAACGCAACTAACTTCCCGCCAACCAATGCCGTCTTCGTGCCAAAGGGCGCAGGCGTGCGCACCACCGATCTAGCCCGCGATCGCGACGCGATTTCGATCGTGGGTCAGTGGGAAAGCAATGATCAGCGCTGGTTGGCCACGCTTGAATATTTGAAGGCAACCACGGAAGCGACTTTGGAAGAATTTTCGGCTTTGGCTTTGGTCAATGACGACGGCTTGTTCCCAGTCGTCGCACCTGGCACGACTGCCACCTTTGCTGGCAATCAGTTCGCCAAAGGTACGTTGACCCAACTACAGCCCTTTAATGGTGGCCGTGGCATCCCAACCGAATTGCTGCGCTTCCAGCGCGAAGATGCTGCATCTACCGAAGACGTGTCGTTGACTGTAAAGTTCAGTCCAACCGATCGCTTGCGCTTTAATTTCGAAGCCCAACATATCGCTTCGGACCGCACCGAGAATGGCTTCATCTCGGCCATGCAGACCTATAGCGATCTTTACATCGACAATACCGGCGAAACGCCTCTGGTGCAGTTCCTGCAGCCCGGATTGGCAACCTCGCCAGCCAGCTACTTCACCGATCCATCCAAGACTTTCTATTGGTTCTTGCTAGACAACCAAGTCTATAACGAAGGCGAGATGACCAGTGTGCGTCTCGACGGTGCTTATGACCTGAAAGAAGACGGCTTCTTCAAGGGCGTACGTTTTGGTGCACGCTGGAGTGATCGTTCGCGCATCACCCGCAGTGCCAACTTCTCCAACTGGGGCAATTTGGGTGCACCTTGGACGGGTCGCGGTGGCAATTGGAACTGCGGCGACTTCCAAGCCTTTGGCTGCGGTGGTGCTTATGCCAAAGACTTCCCAGGTTCGTCTGCCATCCGCAATCCATTCGGCGATAACTTCCAACGCGGCAATGTGCCTGTACCTCTGGGCAATGGCTCTGCCTTCTTCTTCGGCGGCGACAACACGGTTCGCGACTATCTGAGCGGCGAAATCCGCAAGCAAGCGAATGCAATTACCGCATCGACCCTGACCCCGAACGCTTGGTTCCCAATCTCTGCGCGTTCTGGCAATGTGGCTGGCGGTCCTTGGACCGCCGGTGAAATTTCTGACGTGGAAGAATTGACCTCGGCTGCCTTCGCCCGCGTGGACTTTGGCAAAGACTTTTCTGGCGACCTTAAAGTCACCGGAAACTTCGGCCTGCGTTATGTGCAGACTACGGTTCAAAGTGCCGGTGCGATCAAACTGCCAACCGGAGAATTCTTCGATTCGGTTGGCTCGGGTGGTAATGGTGACGGTAAGGTTAGTGTCGCTGAGTTGCAGAATGCGTGTAGCCGCGTTCAAGTCGGCCAAGTTGCCCCGGGTTATTGCGGGCTATCAACCACGCGCTTGGCTGAATTTGCCGCGGTCTTTACCGGCGAAGAGATTGACGACAGTGCCGACATTAAGTTCGACCATGTTTTGCCAAGCTTCAATGCCAAAGCCGACTTTGGCAATGGTATGTTGGTTCGCATGGCGATCTCAAAGGGCATTTCGCGGCCAGACCTGAATGCCTTTGCCACAGGCGGCGGCATCTCCGACAATACGGCCAGCCTGAAAGCTGGCGGTACCTTGGCAACAGGGCCTCTATTCCAGATTGGCACGGGTAACCGTCTCCTGCGTCCTATTGAATCTTGGAACTACGACCTGTCATACGAATGGTATTTTGCCAAAGTGGGCTATGTCGCGGTTTCGGCCTTCATGAAGGACATTCAGGGCATTGTGAATGGTGGGGCTACGGTTCGTAAGTTCACCAGTCCAAAGGGCGTTTCCACCGATGTTCTGGTCAATGGTCCCGTCAATAGCGATGGCGGCATCTTGAAAGGGGTCGAGCTTTCCTATCAGCAGACTTATGACTTCTTGCCGGGCCTGTTGAGCGGATTTGGTACCCAATTCACTTATACTTATGTGGATGCGGGCGACTTCAGTAACTCAAACCTCGGCGCGGAGCAGAGCCCATTTGCAGGAAATACACCGCTGGCAGGGGTCTCGGAGCACACGATCAACGCGGTCGGCTTCTATGAAAAGGGCCCGATTGCGATGCGGTTGGCCTATAACTGGCGCTCAGAGTTCTTGCAGACACCACGCGATGTGATCTTCCCCTTCTCGCCAATTTATGGCGAGGCGACAGGACAACTCGATGGCTCTATTTTCTACTCATGGACGCCACGGGTTAAGTTCGGGATCCAAGGCGTGAACTTGCTGGATGAAGTCACTCAGACCAGCCAGGTCATTGACTTCAAAGGCACACGGGTGACGCGTTCGGCCTTCCGCAACGACCGTCGCTTCACTCTAATGGCGCGGGTAGATTTCTAATCTATCTGGCAAGAGCGAGCCTTGGATTGATCTCCAAGGCTCGCTTTTCACGCCGGTACTGATCCTGCAGGCAGGGCCAATGCCTGCGATCGATTGAAAGTTGCTTTTCCTTCAAGCAACCTCAGGACTAGTTTTCGTCAAAACAATCAAATTTCTGTGTATAAATGATATGTCTTTTGATTGTTTGAGGTGAAACAGTTAGGTCTAGTTCTCAGAGATTGGGTTGGGATATCAGGATCAAGACGGTTCCAATGAAAGTTTTTTTCGTGCGCGCCGATTATGTTCCACCGATTTTTGAAGCTTCTATTGGCGAAAATTCTGGTTTGTACCAGGTGTTGAGAGGCTAGCTTATGGGCCGCCGCAATCAATCGGTCACCATCTCCCATGTCGCAGCAGATGCGGGCGTCTCTTTGCAAACGGTAAGCCGTGTCATCAATAATGAACCTAATGTGCGACCTGAAATGAAGGCGCGCGTGCAAGCCTCGATCGAGAAGTTGCACTATGTCCCCTCCATCGCCGCCCAACGCATGAGCGGATCACGCTCCTACCTCATCCTAGTTATCAATGACCGGGAGAGGACGATCGCAGAATGGCGTGCGCGTCGTGGCGCGGACTGGGTCGACCAGATGCTTTTGGGGGGCATGCTGACGAGCGCTGAGCATGGCTATCGGATGATCTTCGAGCTCGTCGACACCCATAATGACCATGTTGAACGCGAGTTAAGCGGCACCATCGCGGCCCTTCAGCCCGATGGTATCATCCTAACACCGCCGCACTCAGAGAACCCTTTAATCACCAAACTTTTGGATCAGCGCAAAATACCGTTTGCACGAATTGGTTCTTTGACGCGGGGCAGCGGCTTTGCCATCCATATGGGTGATGCAGGATCGGCGGCACAGGCAACCCAGCATTTGATCGGACTTGGTCATAAGAGGGTCGGCTTTATTGCTGGCGCGCCAGACTATAATTTGTCGCATTGGCGCGTCGATGGTTGGCGGGAGGCGATGGCGCAAGCGGGCCTTCCGGATGCGGGCTTATGCGTGCCGGGCGACTTTAGCTATGAGAGTGGTCGCGAGGCCGCATTAGCGCTTCTCAACCTCGATCCCGCGCCCACCGCCATCATCGCCAGCAATGACCAAATGGCTCTGGCCACTTTGGATATCGCCCATGAGCGCAATCTGGCCGTGCCGGGCGATCTGTCGATTATCAGCTTTGACAACACCCCTGTGGTTCGATTCACGACGCCACAATTGACAGCCGTGGATCAACCGATCGCAGCCACTTTCTCCAAGGCTGTTGAACTGTTGATCCATCAAGCCACGTCGCCAAGCGAACAGCCCTATTTGGTGCCGGGTTCGCTTGTTGAACGCGCAAGTACTGCCCCGCCCAAGCACTAGATACTTGGATTGATGAGGTATTTCTCACCTGTCGCTTTGCGGGCATAGGCGCGCGCGTGATCAGGTTGCAGGGCATCGGCCAAGGACAATGTCGAGGTATAATGGCTTGCGAAGGTGGTGGTCAGTTCGCGTGCTACACGTTGGCGTAGACCCAGTGCCGCTTCAAGGCCAATCTTCTGCAGAAAGGGCGTCAGTAAGAAGCCACTTACGCTCCAGGACAGGCCAAAGCCTCGATCTAATTCGGTTGGGCGCAAGTCTAGCCCGCCGTAAATATAGACTTGCTTGAACGTTGAAGAGCCATAACGGCTGTATTCTTTGGCATTGCGGTTTGCAGCCGCTTCCATCGCGTGCAGGATCGAATTGGCCAAACGTCCGCCGCCAATCGCATCAAAGGCGATGGTGGCCTTGGTTTCAGTGACGGCGTCGGTCAGGTCAGCTTGGAAGGTTTCTGAAGTCGAATCAAGCACATATTTCGCACCTATATCTTTTAGGACTTGGGCTTGCTCCGCACTACGGACGATATTGACCAAGGGAACATCATCGGCGAGGCAGATTTTGTTCAGCATTTTGCCCAAATTAGAAGCAGCGGCGGTGTGGACGAGGGCCACATGACCTTCGCGCTTCATCGTCTCGACCATGGCTAGCGCGGTGAGGGGGTTCACAAACATCGATGCGCCTTCAGCGGAGGTCGCACCTTCCGGCAGAGGTGAGCAATCGCGGGCCAACAGTTTGCGATAGGTGGCATACATGGAGCCGCCAAACATGCCGACTTTCTTGCCCAACATACCAGCAACATTAGACCCAGCGCGGACAACGGTCCCAGCGCCTTCATTGCCGACGGCCATAGAGGCATCCAAACGGGGCTTCATCATACCCATGCGAGCTGGCGGGATGCTCGCGGTCAAAACAGGTCGGTCTGGCGTGCCACTGGCCACCAAGGTCGCCATATCTGCGGGCCCCAATAACAGCCCCAGATCAGATGGATTGATTGGCGAAGCTTCGACTTGGACAATCACCTCGTCAGGGCCCGGTTCATGAATTGCGACAGGTTCGAGATTGAGGATCAATTGGCCCTCAGACGTAACGGTAGACCGCAATTCAAGGCCGTGGAGTTGGGTGTCGCTCATGGTGTTTTCTCCGCAAGTTATGGTTTTGATCTTTGCTAACGCACATGGGCGGACTTGTCGCGGAAAATCGCAGAGCGAAGAAAATCTGCCTTCCTACCCCCATAGACATTGCTCGTAATTGCGTTACCAAGATGAATTAAGGGTGCAGCTTCATAAGCACTCAAGGGGGCGACATCATGGGCAAAATTGGAAAGATCGCCCTAGCGGCTGGTCTCTTGATCCTTATCTTGGCCGGTGGGGCCCATGCGGCTGGCGTTCGACTGGCCTTGTTCTCTGAGGCGATCAGTCCGGCACCCTATCTTGAAAAAGCTAAGGCCTATAATGCACTGATCGAGCGCGACAAGTTTGGCGTGCCCCATATTTCAGGGCCACGCGATGTCGATGTCGCGTTTGGTATGGGTTATGCGCACTCCGAAGATGATTTTGCCACGATCACTGAAGCCGTCCTGGCCACGCGCGGCACCATGAGCGAGACCAAGGGCATGGATGCTGCCATTGGTGATTATCTAGTGCAATTGCTGAGAGTCTGGGACAGTGTGGATGCGGGCTATGAGCGTGAGGTTACGCCAGAAGCGCGCGCGATTATGCAAGCCTATGCCGATGGGGTCAATTTGTATGCCGCACAAAACCCAACCAAAGTGCCAAACGGGCTTTTGCCTTTGTCCGGCAAGGATGTGGCGGCTGGCACCGTGTTTCGGGGGCCATTTTTCTATGGGCTGGATAAAGTATTTAAGTCCATCTTAGAACCAGCGCCGGCACCCGACAAAGCGCCGCCCAAAGGCTCTAACGGGATTGCCATAGCGCCCAAGCGCTCCACCGACGGGGCAACCCGCCTTTTGGTCAATTCCCACCAGCCCTATGATGGCATGGTGGCGTGGTATGAGGCTGTGTTGGACAGTGGTGAGGGGTGGCATGTCGCGGGAGGCTTCTTCCCCGGTTCCCCCTTCATGTTGCACGGTCATAATGCACATTTGGGCTGGGCCAGTACCGTCAATAAGCCCGATCTAGCAGACGTGTACCACCTGACAACTGACCCCAAAAAGCCCGGTCAATATTTGCTAGATGGCAAATGGGTGCCATTTGAAAAGAAAGTCGCCACGTTCAAGGTAAAGGTGTGGGGCCCTATTCTGTGGACCGTGAAGCGCGATCTATTGTGGTCGGTGCATGGCCCTGCCTTAGAGACCGATCGTGGAATTTTTGCCGTCAGCTATGCCGGGCAGGGCGAATTGCGCCAGCCCAACCAATATATGGCCATCAATAAAGCCAAGAACCTTACCGAATGGCGCGCGGCCATGGCGATGCAAGCCTTGCCTAGTATCAACTTCATCTATGCTGATGATGCAGGTAATGTCGGCTATCTCTCCAATGGTCAATTTCCAGTCCGCAAGGATGGCGTGGATTGGCAGGGCATCCTACCCGGTGATCGCAGCGACCTTTTGTGGAAGGACCGTGTGCCATTCGACAAGCTGCCCCAGCTTTGGAACCCACAATCGGGCTTGGTCTTCAATTCCAATAATAGCCCACTGGTAGCCACAGACGGCCCAGACAATATCCGTCCAGAGAGCCTAGGCGCACATTTTGGGCTGCAAACCAATATGACCAATCGCGCTTACCGTGTGCTTGAAACCTATGCCTTAGACCCCTCTATTTCAGCCGAAGAGTTTGAGGCCTATAAGTACGATCTTGCCTTTAGCGAGAAGAGCATTTTGGCAGGATTGATACGGGAGGCCTTGGCTTATGACGCTAGCGGCAATCCTGATTTAGCCGAAGCGCAAAAAGTCCTAAAAGCCTGGAATCGCAGCACTGATCGCACCAGCCGCGGGGCTGCATTGGCCGTGTTGATGGGCCAGCCAATTGGCCGGGCAGCTGAAAATGGAGAGCCTTTGCCTCCCTTGAGGCCAGCTTTAGACGCGGCGATCACCCAACTCAAAACCAATTTCGGGCGCCTTGATCCCACCTGGAGTGAGGTCAATCGCTATCGGCGTGGCAATCTCGATTTACCAATCGACGGCGGCCCAGACGTTTTTCGTGCCGTCTATGGCGAGACGCAAAAAGATGGGACGCTGACAGCAAATGGTGGCGATACCTTCATCATGTTCGTCAGTTGGGATAAGGCGGGCAAACTGTCGTCGCAAAGTATCCACCAATATGGCTCCGCAACTTTGGACAAAGCCTCACCCCACTATGCCGATCAGGGTGAGCTGTTTGTCGAGATGAAGACAAAGCCCGTTCTGTTTAATCGTGCCGACCTTGCTGGTCAGATCGAGCGCAGCTATCGGCCCGGCCGCTAAACACCTAAATGAAGGAAATCGCTATGAACCGCTTCTTGGCCCACACAGGTGCAAAATATCCCATCGTCCAAGCGCCAATGGGCTGGATCGCCCGCTCGCAATTGGCTTCAGCCGTGTGTGAAGCAGGCGGGCTTGGGGTGATTGAAACGTCCTCTGGTGAGACAGAGAATTGCCAAGCGGAAATCCTGAAAATGAAGACTCTGACGTCCGCTCCATTTGGCGTCAATCTTCCCATTATGTTTCTGAAAAATGACGCGATTTTGCAGTTTATCTGTGAGTCTGGCGTAAAGTTTGTGACGACCTCCGCCGGCAGCCCTGCGAAATTCATAGCGCCCCTAAAGGCAGCTGGGATCGTTGTTTATCACGCCGTACCGACTGTGGACGCGGCTCTGAAATGTGTGGAAGCGGGCATTGATGGTCTGGTGGTCGAAGGTGCCGAAGGCGGCGGCTTTAAAAACCCTGAGGAAGTCTCCACCCTCGTGCTTTTACAGGCGATCCGCAAGGTCACAAATGTGCCCTTGGTCGCTGCCGGTGGCATTTGTGACGGTAAGGGCATGGCTGCAGCTTTCGCTTTAGGGGCAGAGGCTGTCCAAATGGGCACACGCTTTGTCAGCTGTGCCGAAAGTCCCGTGCATCACAATTATAAGCAAGCCATTCTCGATGCCAAGGAAACGGGGACCTATGTCCTCAATAAAAAGGCGAGCCCCTGTATTCGTGCCCTCAAGACAGAGAGAACGGCGTCGATCTATGAGGCGGGTATCATGCCGCCCGATACCTTCAAAGGTATACTCGACCTCTATTTTGGTGGAGATATGGAGGCAGCCGTGGGCCTCGCTGGCCAAACATCTGGCCTCATTGATGAGATTAAGTCCGCCCGAGATATTATCGAGGAAACAGTGGCGGAGTTTCACTTTATTGCTGGTCGGATGGGGGCCATGGCTACCGCGCAAAACTTCGGCTGAACCTGAGGTCTAGCGCGCTAGTCGGGGTACCCCAGACGATGGGCCAACCCCTTCGGGAACGGGCACATTCGAGCCCGCATAGTTTTTGTTGATCACCAAGACCGGGTTATTGGCCAAGGTAAGAGACTTTGCGACGATCACACTCCACGCCGAGTCTTGGGCGACATTACCAGAAGAAGAAACGTAAAGTTCGCTTCCGGGGATATAAATGGTGCCCAATAACTCTCGGACTTGACTTGAAGAAATCGTGAAGCGCTTTGTATTGTTACGCCCTGTTGCAATCAAGAAGCCAGCCAGTGGGCCCGACTTGCGTGCGGTTAATTCGATATCGGCTCTTTGATCAAATGAGAAGGCGCGGTCAGGGTCAAAGATCAATACGACGTCATCGCCGCGTAATTTAGAGTTTCCGTTAAACTCCAATTGTCCTTTGAAATAATGCTCGCCGGGTTCGAGTATCAATGTCGCGTTGCCGGTAACTCTGAGATTGTCACAATGAGTTCCGGGAGGCAAACTAACTGAAACCCAGCCGCTGTATACGACGTTCTCAAGCGCAGTGGTACAATTGGGAGACGTTAAGTCCAAGTCAACAAAGGGGTCTTGAATCGGTAATGCACCTATGCTGGCCGCTGGCGAGATGATACCCGTTGCACCGTTCACCGCCTGCACTGAACCTGCTTCAATTCGGCCCAAATTGGTAACTTCAATTGTTGAATTGGATTGTACTAGGCAGCCTGGTGCCCGAATGATTGCGCGATCCATAACCTTCGCTCCCACTGTCGCGGCTTGGTCAATTTGGAGCACACAAAGCGGCGTTTTGCTCAACGTTTCTGCCGTAGATGTGACCACCAGCGGTGTTTTATCAGTCACGAGGCCTGAAAACATCGATTGAAAATGCGCTCTTGCCGTAACGCTGACGGTACCACCATTGCGATCGATGGCGACCTCGAAACTGGGTTGCGTGATATCTGCCAGACCGCTGACCGCATTGGTAGCAAGTGTAATGGCGGTGCTTGTAATGCCTGCATCACCGCGAGTGGACACGCTCAATTCACCTGCGCCGGCTAAAGCGCCGGCGTCTACGGCCGCTTGCAAATTGGCTTTGCTTTGGGCGATCCCCGCAATTTCGACACCGCACAAGACCGCATAACTCAACGGTGCTAACGCCAAAGCAGTGATCAACGTTACATTGCCCCGCCGAGATTTCTTGTCACTGAATCTGTAAAACATCTTGCATGCCTACTTGTAGTCGGCAATTTATAGGCCTGCGAGCTAAACAACCGATTAAATTGAAGGATATGATGCACTTATTAATGGAAATTTTTTATTCACTCTACAATGCTTTTATATTCATAGAATTGAGAATTGAGAATTGAGAATTGAGAATTGAGAATTGAGAATTTAATTCTGACTTATTACAATTCGAGCGGAAATTCCATCTCAATACCAAACCCGACATCTTCGCCGCTGACAAGATGAATTTCACCGCCAACAGCTTTCAAGCTGCCAACTGCTGTGGCTAAACCTAACCCTAAGCCATCCTCAGTACGCTGAAGCGCGTTGGTGCCTTGCTTAAAGGCTTGGATCGCAAGGGCGAAGCTGGTTTGGTCAATGCCTTGACCGGCATCTGAGACGCGGATGGCTACCCGCCCATTTGCTGTTCGCTGGCCGATCACATGGATCGGTGCTTGGCCATGGGCAAAGGCGTTTTCTATCAGATTACGTAAAGCCGTCAGCAGCAAATCATAATCGCCCGTGATTTCAGAGTTGCCAGTCCGATCGGCCAATTTCAGATCAGTCGACTTGCCACCCCCACGCAGCGCCTCACGCGCTGCGGCCTTTATCAAGTCGGCAACCGAGAACACCTTTTTGGTGACCTCAATATCGCCAGACAGAATGCGAGCGGATTCCATCAATTGATCATGCATCCGCTTGAACTTTTCGGCGGCGTTCACAATCTGACGGGCATGTCCTTGGATAGCTATACTGTCGCTATGGCCCTCAATCAGCTTACCAAAGCCTAGGATGATATTGAAAGGCGTATTAAACTCATGCTGCATTAAACGCAGAATGTTGGTTTTCAAGCCATCGGCTTGTTCTGCTAAGCGGCGACCTTGGCGTTGTTTAGCATCGGCGCGGCTATTGCGCAGCACATAGGACAATTGGTGGCTGACCAAGCGCCAGTTCAGCGGCTTGATCGCAAACGACGTCGCCCCTGTGCTATAAGCGCGGTCGATTGCTTCCATATCTTCGCGGCCTGTGATGACCACAATTGGCAAGTCGTCGAGGCTGGGTTCGGCGCGGACGGAAGCTATCAACTCAAAGCCATCCATGATAGGCATTTCCAGATCGACCAAGGCAAGGTCGATTCCTCCTTGCTTAAGGCGCTCCAAAGCGGCGCGGCCATCTTCTGCGACTTCAACTTCCATTGTCGGGGTGGATAGATATACGCCCGCAAACTCTCGCAGGATGGGATCGTCGTCGACCACCAAGATCCGCGCGTATTCAGTCGGCACGAATTGAGACGTGGCAGTGATGCTAAAGTCACTCATAGGGAGCAACCTCGGTAAAAAGGCAGGCAAACGCGACTTCAGCATGCCTATAATTATAGATTAGAACGGCGCTATGCACGTCTGTCAGACTCCCATTAGCCCGTTACACTAACTTAAATCGGTTAACCGCCCGTCAAACCAAGTTGTCGCGATGCAGTGCTGCTGCCCAGTTCAGCAGTGGCCAAAATCTGTTGGCTTAACCCGCACTTAATGTGTCCGCGCTACTTAGGAAATCCGATGCTAGCGCCCAGGTTTGATCAGGTGAAATCTCAGACGAAGCCTCCTAAACAGAAAGTCCAAAAGGCGAAAAAGCCAAGCTCTATCCGGTCACGGCTAGCGGTCCTTGTGCTCGACTCTGTGATTTTCTCGGTCGTGCCGGTCACCATGATTTTTGCCTATCAGGATATGACGCGCCATGCAGAGGCGCGCTGGTCTGAAATGCGGACGGCTGCGCAAGTTTTGGCCAGCAGTGCGGCTGAAGCAGCAGATGCTGAAGATCGCCAACGCGCCTTTATCGCTATTCGTGCTATCTCCCGCAGCCCTGGGATCGTATATGCGCGGGTGGAACTTGCTAATGGCATGTCCTTGGCCGAGAACGGCTCTGGTACCCGTCTGCGCAACGACGTACGATTGGACAGTGAAAGCGCCGATCCAAACCTTATCGCGCTGATAACCACCAAATCGGTGGAAGTCGTCTCGCCGATCGAATTGGGCGGCAAGGTTTTGGGGCGCGTCGTCGTGGTCCATATGGCCAATGACTTCTTGACGCCTTTGCTTCGCTCCATCGGCAGCGTGTTGGGGGTCGCCTTACTGGCCCTCCTGATGTCGTTGGGGATTTCTCTTCGCACTCAACGCGCGCTGACCAAGCCATTGTCTGATCTGACAAAGTCAGTCGCCGCAATTGGTGAAAAGGGCGATTTCTCGCAACGGGTTGAGGCAACCACCACGGACGAAGTCGGCACGCTGGTCACAGGCTTCAACGCCATGTTGGAAGCCATTGGTGAGCGGGATCGCCGTATTGAAGATCAAATGCGCGGTCTGGAAGCTGAAGTGGCAGCGCGAACGAGCGACTATCTGGTGGCCCGCGACTCGGCAGAGCGTGCAAATGCTGCCAAGTCAGACTTTTTGGCTACTATGAGCCACGAAATCCGCACGCCAATGAATGGTGTGATGGTTATGGCAGAGCTGTTGGCGGCGGAGTCCTTGCCCGCCAAAGCAAAGCGGCACGCAGACACGATTGTGAAATCTGGCCGCAGTTTGTTGGCGGTGATCAATGATATTCTCGACTTCTCTAAGATTGAAGCCGGCAAGTTGGAAGTTGAGATCTGCGAAATCAATTTGCTTGACTTGGTTGATGACGTTTTGGCCCTGTTCCATACCAAAGCTCGCGAAAAGGGCTTAGAGCTAGTGGCTTCGGCCCATCCACAAGCGCCCAAGATGATCCCTGCGGATTCAGTCCGTCTCGGTCAGGTAATCTCAAACCTCGTTTCTAACGCTTTGAAGTTTACAGAAACCGGCCACGTGCTTGTTCGGTTGGAGCCGGACCCAGATAGTCAGTTTTGGCGCTTGATTGTGCAGGATACCGGCATCGGGATTGCTGCAGACAAGATTTCCGGTATCTTTTCGGCCTTCTCGCAAGAAGACCAAACCACCACCCGCCGTTTTGGTGGCACTGGTCTTGGGTTGTCGATCTCCAAGCGCTTGGTGGAAGCCATGGGCGGCCAGATTGGTGCCACCAGTAAGCAGGGCCACGGCACCAGCTTTCACCTACGTTTGCCTGCCCTGACAGGTGAAGCACGCGTCTTAGCTGAGCCGCCCAAACTGGAAGAAGGCGACGTGCCCTCGTGCGTCAAGGTTTTTGTGGACGGCCAAGTTGAATCTTGGGCAATCAGTCGCCGCTTTGCTACGGCGGGGGCTGTGATTGGCCAAACCGATGCGTTGCAGCCGGATTTGCTGATTGCAGACAAGGTCAATCGCACCGAATTGCCACCCGGCTTCAATCCCAAAAAGCTGGTCCTGATTGCCGACGCTGATGATTCCGCCGCCGATTCTATGGTGCGCGCTGGCCAAGCAGTTGCTGCGTTGCAACGCCCCGTCCGCCACGCCGATATTGACCATTTGATCTTGGCACTACGCAACGGAACGAGCTTTGCCCTCAGCCAGGGCGGCGCGATGAACCAAGCTATTACGGTGGCCTTTCCCGATGCCCGCATCCTTGTTGTGGATGATGGTGAGGTCAATCGCGAAGTCGCGGTGGAAGCCCTGTCGCGCTTTGAAATTAAGGCCGATGTGGCCGTTGATGGCCAAGATGCGCTGAACGTTCTTGCGACCAAAGACTACGATCTGGTGCTAATGGACGGCTCGATGCCCGTCATGGACGGCTTTGAAGCCACACGCGCAATCCGCGCTCTTGAAGCCAAAGAAGGCCGCAAGCGTATGCCTGTAGTTGCCCTGACCGCCCATGTCGTGGGCGCGACTGCAAATGCTTGGTCGGAATGCGGGATGGACGGGGTTTTGCACAAGCCGTTCACGCTGGTGGCGTTGGGTGAAATCCTGAAAGCTAATTTGCCCGCGCATTTGGCAACCAAGGCGCTCGAAATTATTGACGCGCGCTCGGATGATCAAACATGGGACTCGACAGAAACGAGCGGGGAATCAGCCGAAGGCGGCTTGTTCGATGACGCCGTAATTCTGCCCTTCCTGCGTGATCTGAAGACGCACCGTCGCGATTTCGTTGTGCGTGTGGTTGGCCTGTATCGCAACCACGCACCGAGCACATTGATCGAACTGCAAGAGGCCTTAAACGCAGGTGATCGGGAACGTATTGCGAAGGCTGCTCACTCGCTGAAGTCGATGAGCCTAAACATCGGCGCGAGTGCCGTAGCAAAGCTAGCCGGAACGATTGAGGCCGCGGTTCGTATCCATAACACGCCTATTGCGCAGTCAGATATTGAGCGTGCAATCGCGCTTTTGCATATGACCCTCGACCGTCTCGCGGTCCTGATGGAGTCTGACTTATCTGAGGAACCAGCACCCGAGACAAAAGCCGAAGTGAAGCCAAAAATCGTCGAAGTGCTCAACACAGCCATACTGTCTCCAGAAGAAAAAGCCTTGCGCGACGAACTGGAAGCGGATCTGGAAACCGGTGCGCTCAGCATGGTCTATCAGCCGCTTTATGACCGCACCGGTAATCAAGTTGTGTCGGCAGAAGCGCTTCTACGTTGGGATCGCGGTGGCCGAGCCCGTGTTGGCCCAGACGTCTTTATTCCAATTGCCGAGAAGTCCGGATTCATTGTGCACATAGGCCACTTTGTTCGCCAGGCCGTCTTTAATGATACCGCGCATTGGGGCAATCTGCCGATCGCACTAAACGTGTCACCGCTTGAATTGATAGATGAAAATTTTGTCGGCGATCTAAAGGAGCTGTTTGCCGAGACTGGCTATAATCCCGCCCGGGTGGTGTTGGAAGTGACCGAAACGGCCTTCTTGGGTGACCCTGACCGCGTGCGTCAGCTGTTTGCCCAGATCAAATCCATGGGCTGCAAACTGGCGCTGGATGACTTCGGTGTCGGTTATTCAAGTTTGACCTCATTGCACCGCTTCCCGTTTGATAAAATCAAGATCGACCGCGAGTTTGTGACCAGTCTTGATCTTGATCCAAAAACCTCGCGTGAGGCTTTGGCGATCATCCAAGCCGTTTCTAGTATCGGGCGAGCTTTGGGTCGCGAAGTGGTCGCTGAAGGCGTCGAGACGGCAACCCAGCATGCGGTTCTAAAAGCTGCGGGTGTCCACACGCTGCAAGGCTATCTGTTTGGCAAGCCTATGGTCGCCAGCGAATTTGTCCGTCTCTTGACGCCATCGCCGTCGAGCGCCACTCCGTCCCTAATCAGCACCAACACCCCAGCCATTCCAGCAGCCCCAGCCGCCCCAACTTTGCCTACGGCTTTAGCGTCCTAGGCCTACCATAAGGTATGGCAGAGCAAGGACTGGCAAAGCCGGACAAAATCATGACATAGCGTTCCCCAAACAAGGGAAAAATGGGGATTGGACATGCCGATTTCGACACGCCACCACCAAACTAAGGCTGCCGTCCTTGTGGCATGCCTTGCCGTCCTTTTTCCAAATTTTGGCAGGGCGCAGGCTGTATCCAAGCCTGCCGCCTCAACTCAATCACTACCGCCTGAGTTGAGGCCTGAAAGCATTCTGGCGGAGATCGTCAGCCAATCGATCGCCGAAAGGGCTGGCCTGCCAGACGTTGCAGCCACGTCACCTTCCAAGGTTTTAGCAGCACCTCCGATTCCTGCCCCGGTTAAGTTGTTGGAACCTGCTATGAAGGAAGTCCTTGAGAAGCACTTGTTGGACCTGGCTGACCTTTTGGCTGGCCGCTGGGATAATGAGCTGCAAACCTTTTTTGAGCCCGAGCTCAATGTGCCAGTGTCTTTGCGCCATGAACGGCTACATGCGCTCGTTAAGCCAATTGAAGCGCCTGAGTTTGGCCCTGTCAGCTTCTATGTTGAATACCGCAAGGGCAGTGAAGCAGGTCCCGTTGTACGTCAACGGATCTGGACCTTAAGTGTCGATCAAGAACTTGGGGCGGTGCGCCTCGCAGGCTTTGCCCCCAAAGACGGCAAACCATTGGAAGGTGCTTGGCGTCAAACAGAAGGGTCAGAGGGCCTGAGACCAGAGCAATTGAAGAAGGATGCGTTTACCACAGTTACGGGCTGCGACATCATTTGGCGTCGGCGCGGGGAAGGCTTTAGTGGCGCGACCCGACCGGCAACCTGCAAACTCGTGACCAACGCCGACAAGCGGGTTCTCAATGTCAGCGAACAGCACGACCTTTCTGCCAATGTGTGGGAAGTGCGCGATGTTGGTGTCGATGAGCGCGGTGTTCGCGTCTTTGGTGGCAGTGATGTGCCGCCAACCCGGTTAAAGCGTGCCGAGACTTTCACGTGCTGGGCTTCCGTTGCCAAAGGGTCAGACCGCGCGATTGTGACCGACCTTGTGGTGCACGACCAAGGCGGTATGGCAAGCGCTGAGTTTGCGGGAGGCAATCCTAAAAAGCTTCGCCTCCGCCTCCGCGATGTGGAATGGCCGATTGGCCAGAACCGGCCTTCTTTGACACTTTATCTCTTGGTTGATGGTGATGATCGGGCCGAAGGCTATGCTTGGGGTGAGCCTACGGCCAATCGTTTAGCGCTGGATGTAGGTGGGACCCAAGTTAGTTGCACGCGTGATTCGAGCGCGCTTTGGCGTTAGACCGATCTGTCTAGCGGCCGAAAAACTTGATCACGATTACGATCAACAGCGCCGTGACGCCAAATTTCAAAATGCCATAGGCCCGCATGATCCGGCCAAGCTTGGCCATGTTTTCCTGATGCAGAGCCTGTTCTTCGGGCGTTAGCTCGCGCGGGGCTTCATCGACCTCCTCGTCATCCCACTCGGGAGCGGGGGAATTCTCATGATTTGGGGGCAGTGGCTTTTGGTCCATCAGCCCTTAACCCTCAAATGGATCACGCACCAAGATTGTGTCGTCCCGCTCTGGGCTGGTGGAGAGGAGGGCGACGGGTCGGGTCACCAATTCTTCGATACGGCGTACATATTTGATCGCATTGGCTGGCAAGTCCTTCCATGTGCGTGCCCCGCGCGTGGTTTCTTGCCAGCCGTCGAAATACTCAAAGATCGGCTCAACACTGGCTTGATCTTTAAGGCCAGCTGGGAACCAATCCAAGGCGCGGTCCCCGATTCGATAGCCGACGCAGACTTTCAGTTGCTCAAAGCCATCGAGCACATCCAGCTTGGTTAGGGCTAAGCCGCTAATGCCGCCGACGATGGCCGCTTGGCGCACCAGCACTGCGTCAAACCAGCCACAACGGCGTGGACGCCCTGTTACGGTGCCAAACTCATGCCCACGCTCACCGATGCGCTTACCCACATCGTCGAACAATTCGGTAGGGAAGGGGCCTTCGCCAACCCGGGTCGTATAGGCTTTGCAAATACCTAACACATAGCCCAAGGAGTTTGGACCCATGCCGGTACCTGCCGAAGCTTGACCAGACACCGTGTTGGATGAAGTCACATAGGGATAGGTGCCATGGTCAATGTCGAGCAATGTGCCTTGTGCCCCCTCAAACAGGATACGGCGGCCCCGGCGGCGGGCTTCTTCCAGCACTTTCCACACTGGCTGTGCGTAGGGTAGGATCTTTGGGGCGAGGCTGACGAGTTCCGTTTTGATGGCAGCGCCATCGAGTTCTGGCAGGTCGAGGCCTTTGCGCAAGGCCGTATGGTGGGCCAGCAAGCGGTCGATCTTTGCGTCAAGCGCATCGGGGTCGGCTAGATCGGCAACCCGAATAGCGCGACGGCCGACTTTATCTTCATAGGCTGGGCCAATGCCACGGCCGGTTGTGCCAATCTTGCCAGCACCGGCTTGTGCTTCACGTGCACCATCCAAGTCACGGTGCAAAGCTAGGATCAAGGTGGCATTGTCGGCCAAGATCAGGATTGACGGGTCTATCACTACGCCCTGGTCGCTTACACGTTTGATTTCATCCAAGAGGGCATGTGGGTCTACAACCACGCCATTGCCAATCACAGACAACTTGCCTTGGACAACGCCTGAAGGCAGCAGCGAGAGCTTATAGACCTTGTCGCCGACGACCAATGTATGGCCGGCATTGTGACCGCCTTGGAAGCGGACCACCACATCGGCACGGTCGCTTAACCAGTCAACAATCTTGCCTTTGCCTTCGTCGCCCCATTGGGCCCCGACAACCACCACATTCGCCATGAGTCTAAACTCCCTGCTTGCGCGGGGTGCTTGAGGGCTGAGGGCGAACTCGTCAAGCTATCAGGCTGCGATCTTCCTAATTTCCGTTTAGATTACCATCCGATTCAAGGGCGACTGCCCCGGTCATAATAACGTGATTATCGCTCTTGCGCCATTCAATCTGAAGCATGCCGCCATCGACTTCTACGTTGGCGACTCGGTCGCACAAGCGACGCCTCACAGCGGCGACCAGTGCTGCACACGCCCCAGTCCCGCAGGCTTTTGTCAGGCCAGCGCCGCGTTCCCATACCCGCAAGCGAATATGGTCTCGCGCCACAATCTCGGCAAAGCCAACATTGGTGCGATCAGGGAACAGGGGGTGATACTCAATCATCGGCCCAACGGCTTCAACGGGGGCGAGCTCTGCATCTTGGACGAAAAAGACGCAATGCGGATTGCCCATATTGACCACGCCGGGGCCATGCAGAATGGGATCGCCAATCGGGCCGACTTGCAACTCAATGCGCATCGTATCCATCCGCTCGGACATCGGAATACGTTCCCAGTCCAAAATCGGCTCGCCCATATCGATGCTGATTATATTGGGCCCAACTTTGGAGGCGCCGAGCAGGCCAGCCTCTGTTTCCATGACCAGATTTTGGCAATTCATTTCCCGCATCACATACCAAGCAACGCAGCGCGAGCCATTGCCACAAGCGGCAACTTTCGACCCATCGGAATTCCAAATCTCAGTATAAACGTCAGCCACGGGATTTTTGGGTGGCAGAAGGACCATCAATTGGTCAAAGCCAATCCCTTTTCCAGCGGTCGCCAAGGCCTCCACCGCGCTAGCGTTGAGCGTTATGGGACGCTCTCGCGCATCTAAGACCGCGATCTGATTACCAAGACCATTCATTTTTGCGAACTTCATGCGACTTGTTTAGGCTCATTTGACTTGAAGTAAATCACCAAGTGGAAACCATCTTCATGCTTTGGTGATGTTAAATGACAAATAATTAATGCAATGCCCCTGTTCCGCCGCATTTGCACCCAGATCGCGCCACAAGCGGGGGCGATAACGTCATTGTCGGTTGGACAGCAGAACATCTCGCAGGTTCTGGTTTCCCAACAGCCCCCCCAGCCCCCTCCAGGGTCTGCGGACTGCAGTTCAGCCGACGCACGCGATTTTTTCCATCGACACTGCGCCGTAATCTATTATCCCTTCTTTGCAAACGCAGAGAAGGGATTTTTTTTGACCCAAAGATTGGCTGGCCGTCGCGCCATTATCACCGGGGCCGCTTCCGGCATTGGGCTTGCTACCGCAAAACTTTTTGCGCAAGAGGGCGCGATGGTTCTGGCGGTTGATTTGCTGAGCGATAAACTGGTGCAAGCCTTCGAAGGGTCCAGCATTGCGACCCACGGCCAATCAGTCACCGATTCGGATGCGCCAGACCAAATCCTAGACGAAGCGCGCCGCCTTATGGGCGGGGTCGATATCTTATTCAACAATGCCGGCATTGCGACCAATAGTTTGGTGGAGCGCACGAGCGATGCCGATTGGGACCAGACCTTGGATGTGAACTTGCGAGCCATGTTCCGCCTAACGCGCGCAGCTATCCCAGATCTAAAGGCAAGTGCTGCTGGCCGTATCATCAACACCGCTTCTGTCATGGCCGAAGGAAGCGGCATGGGGCTCGCGGCTTATTCGGCTTCTAAGTCTGGTGTGCAGGGTTTTACCCGCGCCTTAGCAATTGAGCTTGGCAAATATGGTGTCACCGCCAATTGGCTACTGCCTGGAGCCATTCGCACCGGCATGACGCAAGGCATTTGGGAGCAACGGCCCGAGATTGCCGATACATGGGCTAATAAGGCCGTCTTGCGCCGCTTAGGCGAGCCAGACGATATCGCCAAAGTTGCCCTTTTCTTGGCGAGCGCGGACGCTGGTTTCATCACAGGCCAAGGCCTTTGCGTCGATGGTGGCCTGTCCCTGCGCGTTGGGGGTTAGGCCATGTTGATTAATTTTGCCGAGCCCATGGTGTGGTTCTGGTTGTTGTCCGCCGCTGCGGCTGTGCTCTATGGCCTCATCTTTAACAAGCAGGCACCCAGCCCGTTACGCAGCTTTATGAAGACAGCAGCCGTCGCGGGCCTCGCGCTGGTGGTTTGGCAAGCGCAAGGGCCAAGCTTCTTGCTATTTGCCTTAGCTGCCAGTGCGGTGGGGGACTTGCTGCTGGCGGGGCCGGGCGAGAAGCGCTTTATGGCGGGCGTGGTCGCTTTTGCCATCGCGCATGGCTGTTACATCCCACTGTTTTTGGAGTTTGGCGCGTTTAAGCACGGCTTAGGGGCTTGGCAGGTCGTGGCCGCCTTAGCTTTGCTGTTGACCAGTGCTGGTTTGCTGTTCGGCGTCCTGTGGCGGCATTTAGGGCCGATGAAGGGGCCCTTGAGTATCTATTTCGTGATCATTCTGGCGATGTGTTTCTCGGCCCTGGCCTTGCCGACCAGCCCGTATCTGACCTTTGCCGTGATTGGTGTCGTCGCGTTTGCGACGTCTGACATGATTTTGGGGTTTGAGATGTTTGCCCTCAAACCAGACTCACCGTGGCACCGGGTCACGAGCCCTGCGGTCTGGACCCTTTATTATGGCGGCCAAGCACTTATCACGCTCGGCATCCTAAACGAGTGGGGCGCTAGGCTGGTGGCGGGCCAGGCGGTTTAACCGTCTTGGTTTGGGCGTCGCGCACGGTGATGTAAATGGTGGAGATGATCACGATCGCCGCCCCCACCATCGCTAAGGTGTCGGGGACCTCGTGGAAGAAAATCACCCCGGCGCCCGCCACTAAGGGCAGGCGAATATAATCAATCAAGCCCATTAATGAGGCCTCACCCGTCGATAAAGCCCGCACATAGCAAGATTGGGCGGCAACGCCTGCAAATCCCATCGCGATCAATAGGCCCATGGTCTGCAAGTCTGGCAAGACGGGGTCGAGGATCAGGAACGGCAAACCCGCCAAAGTGGTGAACACATTGCCATAGACCACCAACGTCAAGGACGAATGATCCCTCGTCAAATCCTTGACGGTGACAAGGGCAAAGGCGAAGGCAAGCGCGGATACCAATGCCGCTAAAGTTGCTGGATCAATGGCTGTCGCATGGGCAGAGAAATCAGGCTTGGTCATCATCAAAATGCCGAGAAAGCCAATGCCGACGGCAGACCAGCGCCGCCACGCGACAGTCTCTTTCAAGATCACGACCGCCAAAATGGTCATGAATAAGGTGCGTGAAAAGCTCAAGGCTTGGCTTTGCGCCAGAGGCAGATGCACCAGCGCATAAAAGCCCGCAAAAAAGCCAATCGTCCCATAGCTGGAGCGCAGCAAGAGCTTGCCCGGTCTGCTCGTCTTCCACACCTTCGGCCCGGCCATCAAAGCGAATGGCAAAACTGCCACCACACCTGCGAGTGAGCGCCAGAAGATCAGCATTGCGACGCTGGTGGTCGAGCCTAAGCCCTTGGCAAGCACTGCCATCACCAAGAAGCCTGCAGCTGACCCCAACATCCAGAGCGCGCCAATGCCATTAGACGAGAGCGGTTGTTTCTTTGGGGCGGGGCTTCTGCTCTGATCCATCGACGATCTGATCTAGCCCTGCGGTGTCGGCAAGGCATCGCCAAAGATGGAGGCCATGGGGGAGGGGGCAGCTGGGTCCCAAGCATGGCGTGGACCGACAGTGATGCCGCCATCGACGACCAGATGCGTGCCCGTCATAAAGCTGCCCGCATCACTCATTAGAAGCAGAACGGCTTCAGCTATGTCGTTTGGTTGACCTGCACGGCCAATCGGCTGCGCGGTCCCGCCTTGATGGGCAATGAGGGCAGCGAGTTGATCGGCTTGTTCACGCGGCAAGCCAATCGCCGTGCCAAAGATTGACGTTGCAATCAGGCCAGGGCAAATCGCATTGACCCGAATATTTTTCGAGCACAATTGGGCTGCCGCCACCTTGCTGAAATGAATCACCGCGGCTTTGGCGGTTGAGTAAGCAATCGGCCCCCACCCAGCTTCAAGGCCGGCAATGGAGGCTGTGTTGACGATCGAGCCGCCACCATGTTTGGCCAGATGCGGCACGGCGTGCTTGGTGCCGTAAAAGACTGAGGTCACCAATATGTCGAAGATTGCTTTCCAGTCTTTGGATTCAACTTCTTCCAAGGGGCTCATAATCCCGGCTGAGCCTGCATTATTGAACAGCCCGTCCACGCCTCCAAAATGGCCTGCCGCATCATCGAGAATGGCTTTGACTTGGGCTTCATCGGTGACATCGCAGTGGCGATAGATCAGCCGATCTTTGAAGCGGGCTTCCAGATTGGAGCCTTTTTCATCTTGAATATCGGCAGCCAGAACAAAGGCACCTTCCTCAATCAAGCGCTCTACCGTGCCAAGGCCAATGCCACTGGCAGCCCCCGTTACGACAATGACCTTGTCCTTTACGCGTCCAACCATGGCTGTACTCCCTGACTATGTGTCGCACCGTCTAAAGCGGTGCTTTGTTATCGATTTCGTATGAGGTCAGATTGGGATCGCCCAGCCCAAGATCATTCCATTTGCCGCGCCAGATTTTCGTATGATTAGCTTCTCGATGGCGTTTAAGCGACGCCATATCCGTCCAAATCTCGAAGACGCGGATCGTCATCGGGTCGAAGGCATCCACCGCATAGGTATAAAGTTCACACCCATCTTCTGCGCGAGACGCCGTCGACATAGCTGCCATCGCTGCCAAAACGGGTAAGGTAACCCCCCGTCTTGCCCGCAAAGTCCCGGCGACAATCACAGCGCCGGGAGGCTTTGGTTCGGTCATAACGTCACAACAACCTTTCCAGTGGCTTTGCGGTCCATGAGATGACGGATCGCTTCAGCGCCCTTGTCCAATGGGAAATGTGCAGAAACATGCGGTTTGATTTTTCCCGCTGCATACAACGCCATTAGTTCGGCGATGTTCTCCTGATTCGCTTGCGGGTTGCGCGCAGTAAAAGCGCCCCAAAAAACGCCGACAATCTGGCAGGACTTCAAAAGCGTTAGATTGAGGGGAATGGCTGGAATCCCTGCTGGGAAGCCGATGACCAAGAAACGGCCTTCCCAGCCAATGGCGCGCAAGCTGGCCTCGGCATAGGCACCGCCCACGCCATCATAAATCACGTCTGCGCCATTAGGGCCGCAGGCTTTTTTGAACAAGTCTGCCAAGGCCTTTTTGCCTTCGGCATCAAATTCGCCCGTTGGATAGACAAGGCCTTCATCTGCGCCATGGGCCAGACAGACGTCGACTTTTTCTTGGGTCGAGCAGGCGGCAATGACCTTTGCGCCCATGGCTTTACCGAGTTCAACCGCAGCAAGGCCAACCCCGCCAGCCGCACCCAGAACCAACAAAGTCTCACCGGCTTTTAGATGGCCACGATCTTTCAGGCCATAATGGCTGGTGCCATAGGTCATGATGAAGGCGGCAGCCTCATCAAACGGCATGGTGTCTGGGATGGGGATGCAGCGCGCGGCAGGTAGTGCGATCTTTTCGGCTAAGCCGCCCCAACCGGTCGAGCCAATCACGCGGTCACCGACTTTGAGGTGGGTCACGCCTTCGCCAATAGCTGAGACAACGCCAGAGACTTCACCGCCTGGTGCAAACGGCCGCTCTGGCTTGAACTGGTACTTGTCTTGAATGATCAAGACGTCGGGATAATTGATGCCGACGGCTTTCACATCGAGGATAACGTCGCCTTTGCCTGCAACTGGATCGGGCAATTCCGACAAGCTGAGGGTCTCGGGCATACCGGGTGAGTTGGACAAAAGCGCCTTCATGATGTCTCTCCTGAGCAATCTGTTTTGAAAGGCATAGCGAAGTGCTACGCTTCGCACTAGAGCAGGATGTCTCATTTCTCATTTTTCTTGGGTGACCTTTTTGGTGCCCAGCGCATAGGGAGCATTTCATGGCTTGGGCATTGGCACTTCATGGCGGGGCAGGGCCAGCTCGCGGTCGCACCTATGACCGGGAAGAAGCCCATATGGCGGAAGTTCTCAAACGCGGTGCGGATATGCTGGAAGAAGGCTTGTCCGCACTCGATGTGGTAGTCTCCATGGTGCGGGAATTAGAAGATTCAGGCTTCCATGTCGCGGGCAAGGGTGCGTCGGCCAATGGCAATGGCGAGTATGAATTGGATGCTGCTGTGATGGATGGCGCGCTCAGGCGTGCTGGCGCGGTTGGGGCTTTAGTTGGCTTCCGCTCGCCCATTATGGCCGCGCGCGCCGTGATGGACGAGACCCCGCATGTGCTGCTGGTCGGCGCTGGGGCCAAGGCATTCGCGCGCGACATGGCCCTTGAAGAGATTGAAGACCCTGCCCTTTATTACACCCCAGCTGTCCGTCGCCCTGTTGAACCCGGTGAGCTAGCGCATGGCACGGTAGGTGCGGTGGCGCGCGATATTGCAGGGCGACTGGCAGCGGCAACCTCGACTGGTGGCCTTCTCAACAAAATGCCGGGCCGGGTTGGCGATACGCCTTTGATCGGAGCAGGGACTTGGGCGGATGAGCGCGTGGCAGTGTCCTGTACGGGCCAAGGCGAATATTTCATGCGCGCCGCTGTGGCTGCCGACATCTCTGCCCGCGTCCGCTATGGCGGGCAGACCTTGGCGTCTGCATGCGCTGGCGCCTTGGCCGATATGGAAACCCAAGGCGGCGATGGTGGCCTGATTGCCGTGGACGCCATGGGCAATGTCTCCACGCCCTATGTCAGCGAAGGCATGAAGCGCGGGATTGCGACCCATACAGGGCGTTTTGAGGTTAAGACGTTTCGCTAAACCGGTATGCTGGGCCTCATGCCTCAAACGCCCAAACAGCTTGGCGTGAGGGGCAGAGCCCGCTAAAGCGATCACCCTGCCTTTGAGCCCTTTGGGAATCTAACGCCTATGACTGCCGACACTGCCGCCCCCAGCAAAGCTGAGACCGCTTTTGCAACCGCCAAAACCTTGGCCGAGGCGCTGCCTTTCATCCAACGCTATGACCGCGAGACGGTGGTGATCAAATATGGTGGCCATGCGATGGGCGATGAGGCGACTGCACAGCGCTTTGCTGCCGATGTGGTCTTGTTAAAGCTTGTCGGCATTCATCCCGTGGTCGTGCATGGCGGTGGGCCGCAGATTAGCGCCATGCTGAACCGGGCGGGTGTAAAGTCTGAGTTTGTCGACGGCCTGCGCGTCACCGATAACGCCACGATGGAAATTGCCGAAATGGTGCTGTCGGGGGCAGTCAATAAGCAATTGGCGCATTTGATTACCCAAGCGGGCCGAGAAGCCGATGTGCGCGGGGTTGGCCTCTCGGGCAAGGACGCGCGCCTGTTCACGGTCGAAAAAGTCGTGCGCACCCGCAAGGACCCTGAGAGCCGGATTGAGCAAGTGGTCGATCTGGGTTTTGTCGGCGACCCCAAAGAAGTCGATGCGCAATTGGTCATGACCTTAATCAAGGCCGAGCAGGATTATGTGCCGGTGGTAGCCCCCATCGGTGTGGACCCGGCTGGCGCCACCTTCAATATCAATGCCGATACCGCTGCGGGCGCCTTGGCTGGCTCTCTCCATGCCAAGCGCTTCTTGTTGTTGACCGATATTGAAGGGGTGAAGGATGGCAATGGCAATTTGATCCCGGAAATGACGATTTCGGATGCACGGGCTTTGATGGCGTCTGGCGTTGCGAATGGCGGGATGATCCCTAAATTAGAGACTGCCATTTCGGCGATTGAATCCGGCGTTGAGGCCGTGGTCATCCTCGATGGCCGCACACCCCACGCCATCCTCAACGAACTTTTCACCGACTCCGGTTCAGGAACCCTTATTCGCTCATGACCACACGCCCGCTGACCCGACTTTTTGAGGCCGAAGATTGGGTCTTTGATCTCGATAATACGCTCTATCCTGCTGAATGTGACTTGTTTGCCCAAATTGACGAGCGCATGACCGAATTTGTCGGCCGCTATCTTGGTCTCGACTATGGTGCAGCGAAGGCCAAGCAGAAGCATTATTACACGACCTATGGCACCACGTTGAATGGCATGATGCGCGAGCATGATATGCCCGCCAGCGCCTTCCTAGATTATGTGCATGATCTCGACTACAGCCCCGTTGTGCCCGCGCCGAAATTGCGCACCGCGATTGAGGCTTTGCCAGGCCGGAAACTGGTGTTCACCAATGGCTCTCGCGGTCATGCAGAACGCACGCTGAAGGCCTTGGGCCTGGAAGATGTCTTCCACGATTTGTTCGACATAGAGGCCACGGGTTATGTTCCTAAGCCCAAGCGCGAAGCCTTTGATGTTTTGATTGACCGCCATGTGGTTGAGCCAACCAAAGCCGTCATGGTGGAGGATTTGTCGCGCAATCTATTGACCGCCCATGAGCTTGGCTTTTCCACCATCCTCGTCTGGTCGTGGAAGGATTGGAGTCACGAGCCTCTCGATGGAAGGCCTGCAGGGCCTGTCGATGAGACTCCCGATCATGTGCATCACATGACCGACGACCTAACCGCTTTCTTGGAAGCTGTTGTAGACGCTGGAAGTCAACATGGCTGATATTCACCGGGACATCACCCAATTCACCGCAGAGCGGGCTTGGGGTGCGCGTGACTTGGCCGAAATCGCCGGAGCGACCGTGCGACTGCATTGGACAGATAAGCCCTATTTTTGGCACACCAATACGGGCGCGGAAATTTTTATGGTCGTCGATGGCTATGTCGATATGTCTTATCGCACAGATGGCATCGAAAAGACCGTACGCCTTGGTCCCAATGATGTTTTTGTGGCCCAAATTGGCGATGAGCATATTGCGCGCCCTGTAGGCACCGCCCGGATTTTGGTGGTTGAGGAAAAGGGTTCGATCTAGGTTAGCCTATGCATCACTTGCACGACCCTCTAGCTCCTGCCGCTGAGTCCATCACCTTCGACGACTTTTTGACGGTGGATATTCGAGTCGGCACGATTGTGGCGGCAGAGGTGTTTGAGGCGGCGCGCAAACCTTCTTACATCCTGATGATCGACTTTGGGCCTACCTTGGGCATCAAGAAATCCTCTGCCCAAATCACCACGCATTATCGCCTTGATGAGCTTGTCGGTCGTCAAGTTGTGGCCGTTGTCAATTTCCCGCCGCGCCAGATTGGGCCGATCCGGTCTGAAGTGCTGACCTTGGGTTTCCCAGACGCAGACGGCCAAGTGGTTCTCTTCGCGCCCGATCAAAATGTGCCGAATGGTGGACGTTTGTTTTAATTCTGGCTGTTGGAAGTGACGCAAGCGATTGCGTGACAGGCCAAGCACAGGCATAGCAAAAGGCCTTATGGCCAAACCCGCTAGCTGAAAATGACCACGCCGATGACTGATCTAAACCGCCTTGAAGCCACCATTAATGCCGCATGGGAAGACCGGACCGCCATCTCGATTGAGACGGCCGGGGCCGTTCGCGATGCGGTGGGACAAGCTTTGGCTTTGTTAGATCTAGGTGTCGTGCGCGTGGCTTCGCGTGGCGCTGATGGGCAATGGACAACGCACCAATGGCTGAAGAAGGCCGTGCTGTTATCTTTCCGGCTCAACGACAATTATTTGATTGACCCAGAGCATGATCCCCATCCGGTGCAACATGCCGGGCGTGCCTTTGATAAAGTGCCGCTGAAAACCGCGCGCTGGCTAGAGCCTGATTTCCGCGAAGCAGGTTTCCGCATGGTGCCAGGTTCGGTCGTACGCCGGGGCAGCTTCATCGCGAAGGGCGCAGTTTTGATGCCCAGCTTTGTGAATATTGGGGCCTATGTCGGCGAAAACACCATGATTGACACTTGGGCCACGGTTGGTTCTTGCGCCCAGATTGGGGCCAATGTCCATATTTCGGGCGGTACCGGTATTGGTGGCGTGCTCGAACCTTTGCAAGCTGGCCCCGTCATCATCGAGGACAATGTATTTGTCGGCGCGCGGTCTGAAGTCGCTGAAGGCGTCATCGTGCGCGAGGGCGCAGTAATCTCCATGGGCGTATTCTTAGGCGCATCCACCAAAATCATCGACCGCGCGACGGGGACCGTCTATCGTGGTGAAGTACCGTCCTATGCCGTGGTTGTGCCGGGCTCACTGCCGGATCCCAAGGGGGGGCCTAGCTTGGCGTGCGCCGTGATCGTTAAGACGGTCGATGCCCAGACGCGTTCTAAAACCGGTATCAATGAGCTCTTACGCGACTAGGGGGCCTTAAGTTTCTCCAGCCTGAGGGCCATTATCTTGCCCAGATCAATGTGTCGGTCTCACGCTATGATCAGGATGACCCGCGCTTTGCAGGCTTTACGAGCCGCATTGATGCTGTGAATGCGAGTGCTGAGCGGGCTGAGGGTTTTGTTTGGCAGCTTAAGTCCGATGGCGGGATTGCCATTTATATCCGCGCTTCCGAAAACTCGCGCTTCTTGATCAATATGAGCGTTTGGACAACAGCGCGGGCTTTAGAGGACTTTGAGTAATTGCCGGCGCGCGTCAAAGTCTACAATCAAGAGGCCGAATAGTTTCATTCCCGTGGCACCGCCCATATGGCCTTTTGATGGGTCCCAATTGGCCATTTTCCCACCGATGACGACGGCATGGCGCGCCTAGAAGCCCTGCGAGCCAACGGCCCGAGCGAAGCGGCTTTCGGCAGGGAGCGCTTGCCTCAAGTTGCTGAGTGGCGGTCTAAACGCTGCGGTTAGCTTTGGCTTCTGTCGGTAATGTAAAATTCGGTAGCTCCTGTCACAATTATCACGTTTTCGTGATTGATAGGACTTGACCCAACGGGGAACCAAATCAAAGTGCGCTGGTTGATTTCTTGTCGACTCTCACAACTATGTGGGCTTTTAGTATTTGTGTCCGTCTTTATGAATTGGAAGTAGATGGCTCTTCGGTTCGCTATTCTCGGTGCGGCGCGCATCGCTAAACCCGCATTGATCGACCCTCTGGCTGAGAACCCAGATGCCAGTCTGGTGGCGATTGGGGCCTCGACGCGGGAGCGCGCGCTTGAATATGCTATGATGAATGCCATCCCAAATGCTGGAACCTATGAAGAAGTCATCGCGCGCGACGATGTCGATGTGGTCTATATCGCACTGCCCCCTGCAGGCCATTGTGAGTGGAGCCTAAAGGCCCTTGAAGCGGGCAAACATGTCTTCATTGAAAAGCCTGCGACGGTGAATGAAGCCGACGCGCGGGTATTGGTGGAGGCTGCCATCAAGGCCGGCAAGCGTTTGATTGAGGCCTTTCATTATCGTTGGCATCCCTTGTTTCGTCGGGCGGTAGAGATTGTTCAATCGGGTCAGTTGGGTGAGCTTTTATCAGCCGAGGCAGAGTTTTCTGTACCCATCGTCCGCAATGCCCGCGAATTTCGCTGGCAGGCTTCACAAGGCGGCGGCGCACTTGCTGATCTCGGCTGTTATCCCGTTAGCTGGTTACGCCATTTGGCAGGGGCTGAGCCTGAGGTGACGGCGGCACATCAAGACCTAGAGCCAGATGGAATTGACCGGCGGACAACGGCCCATTTCTTGTTTCCAAGCGGTCTTCAAGCCGACGTGATTTGTGATATGGACCCTGAAGGTGGCCGTAAACCACCAAGGCTCGAACTTATTGGGACAAAAGGTCGACTTGATATCGATAACCCGCTGGCACCCCAATATGGCTCAGAATTAATCCTGACCGCCGATGGTCAAGAAACACGCGAAACCTTTCCGCGACGTCCCACTTTCGCTTATCAGTTCGATGGCATTGTGGAGGCCATTCAGTCTGGCCAGCCTGTCTGGACCGAAGGGGCGGACTTGATCGCGAATGCGGTGGCTATGGCTGCGATCCGCCGGGTGGCGGCCACTGGCTAGAGCCACCAATCTGCCCTAGATTGGCGATATGACCGCAAACACCATCGACCCCATCCGTCTTGCCTGCGACTTGATCCGCAAACCCTCCGTCACGCCGGCTGATCTTGGCGCGCTCGACGTTGTTCAAAGTGCACTGGAGGGATTGGGCTTTTGGGTGAAACGTTATCCCTTCGAGGATGTCGACAATCTGTACGCTCGCTTGGGCAATGAAGGGCCTAATTTCTGTTTCGCAGGCCACACCGATGTAGTCCCGACGGGGGACTTGGCTCAGTGGAAGGTCGACCCGTTTGAAGCTGCGCTACAAGATGGCTTGCTGATCGGGCGGGGCGCTGCTGATATGAAAGGTGGTATCGCAGCCTTTATCGCGGCTACGGCGCGCTATTTGGAAAAGCACCCAAAGCCGAGGGGCTCCATCTCTTTCCTCATTACCGGGGACGAAGAAGGCGTTGCCTTGCATGGCACCAAAAAACTACTTCAAGCCATCACCGCCGAAGGTGAAGTTCTGGATCAATGCTTGGTGGGCGAGCCTACCAATCCAGACGTCATGGGCGATATGATCAAAAATGGTCGCCGCGGCTCGCTCAATTGCACAGTCACAGTGACGGGTATTCAGGGCCATGTGGCCTACCCCCATAAGGCGGCAAATCCTGTGCGCGCTTTGATTGGCTTCTTGCACCAAATCCAGAGCTATAAACTAGATGACGGGGCCGAAGGCTTCCAGCCTTCCAATCTGGAAGTTGTGACCGTGGATGTCGGCAATCCTGCGACCAATGTGATCCCGGAAAAGGCGACCGCTCGCTTCAATATTCGCTTCAACACTGCCCATACGGGAGAAAGCCTCTCCAACTGGCTGCGGGCCGAAGCCCAGCGCGCTGAATTGGGGTTCAACGGCAAGATTGATTTGTCCATTATGGTTTCTGGTGAAGCCTTTTTCACCCCGCCAGGTCTTTTGACCCACTTTATCCAAGAATCTTGTGAGGCGGTGACAGGCCGCAGGCCTGAACTGTCGACTACGGGCGGCACATCGGATGCGCGCTTCATCAAGGATTATTGCCCTGTGTGTGAGTTTGGCTTGGTTGGTGCGACCATGCATCAGGTCAATGAGCGGGTGGAGACCCGCGATATTGAGACTCTGACCGACATTTATGAAGGCGTGCTAGAGCGCTATTTTGATCCCGTCTAAGGCCCCCTCAGGATCCGATTTCACAAAATGGTAGAGTCACGTCATCATGAGGTCATGGCGCGCGCTCCTCTCCTTTTGAACCCCAAGTTTCTCCTGCAGAATTTGCGTGATGGTTTTGACGCAGCCAAGGCGCGTACAGGTCATGAAGAGGGATTGATCGCCTTGTCGGCGGGCGGGCTGCTCTTGGCCTTTCTTTTACTCGCTTTGTTGGCACCTTTAGCACTCAATGCGCCGAGCTTTGTGTCCTATGGCTCGGGGGTTTTGGTCCTGTTGCTGGTTTTGACCTCAACGGGTGCAGGGGCTGTTGCGCTGTGGCGGTTGATGGTGGCGGGCGCGCGTGAGGGTGGTGGCGCACGGGTTCAAGCCACGGCCATCATCAATGATTCCGCCATTCAAGCTGCCCTATCCGACGCCGAAGATGCTGGTCTGCGCGCGCCTGTGCCTCGCGACTCGCAAGATTCGATGACTGGGCGGGTGCAAGGTCTGGCTATGGCGGCGGTCCAATCGGGCGGGCAGGTTTTCCTTGTTATTCGGTTGAAGCAAGTAGTCCCTCTCAGTCTGATATTTGCCCCTAAGGCTGCCCCTTGGCCCTTTGCCTTGCCATCGGATGGTACCCTCACCCCTGTGCCTGCTCCCGGTGGTGTGGATGGCTTGGCATGGGCAACAGACCGCGACCCAGCGCTTTTGTGGTCCGCCCGGCTGGGACCGGCCTTGGCCATGTCTGCCGCAGGTGGCGAAGCCCCGTTCCTAAGCCTACGCGTAAAAGCGCTCGTCTTGCGTTGGGACCATGGCGATGTCGGCACAGCTGCATTGATAGGGCGAGAGCTCTGCCTCGCTATCGCCAAGTCTTGAGCCCCACTCAGAAGTGCAAAGAGCCCCTGTTCTTTCCTGCCCAGTCGCTTAAGCTGATCCCAAGATAAAAATCAGGGGAGGGTGCCTATGTGGCGGTGGCTTATTTGCGGCTTCTTAGGCCTAGGGTTTGGTGTGGGCTCAGCGCTCAGCATTTCTGGCGGTCTGTTTAGCGACGCCAAAATCACGTCTGGCCGCTGGTCGACTGACCCAACCGTGGGTGCCGCAGCGGCCAACCCTTGGGTTCGAGCCACGATTGCCCGTGTCGGCCTGTTGGCGCTTACGAAGGAAGAGACGGTCTACTTCAACCGCGACGTCGATGATAATGGGGCGAAATTGGTTGAAGGCTGCACCTATTCCCTCAGCGGTCAGGCGATCCCGACGCGTTGGTGGTCGATCACGATTTACGGGGCCGATCAGATGTTGCCCGTCAATACTGATGGGGTGAGCTCCATTGATGCCACGCGCGCGCTCATAGCGCCTGCAACAACTTGGACTGGGACACTAAGCGCGACACAGCCAGCAACCCCCGGCCCGTGGCTGTCCAGCAGGGGCGGCGGCAGCTATTCTTTGACGATCCGCCTCTATAACCCGCAATCGGTTGAGAAGTCGGCCCTAGAGGCCTTGAAGCTTCCAAGCATTAAGAAAATTTCCTGTACCCAAACTCCAGCTACAGGGGGAGCAAACTAATGGCGCTAGACAAAAAGAAGCCCGGCTGGCTAAAGCCATTAGCCTTTGGTGCGTTGCTCGCGGTTCTGGGACATTTATTGACCATCGGCCTTATCCCGAGTGTGATCATGAACATCGCGATGAAGCGTATCGCTGAAGCTTCCGGTGGCATTAATCGCCTCGCTCACGGCAACATGGTCACCCCTCAAAACCAGCAAATCGTGCGTTCGTCGCCCGACCTCGCTTATTCAACATGCGCCCTTGACCTCACGAAGGGGCCGGTTCGGGTGTTTATCGGTAAAGGTGCAGACTACACCTCTGCAGCTTTCTACGCCGGAAATACGGACAATGTCTTCACCCTGAATGACCGCAAGATCGGGCCAGAGGGGGCCCAGATTCTGGTTGTCGCGGCGCGCTCACCGATTGCGGCAAAGCTAGGGGAAGTCGTGGTTAGCCTGCCGAGTGACAAGGGGCTCTTGCTGGTCCGCCGTCTCTCACCAAGCGCGGAGGCGTTCAAGCGTGTGCAAGCTGAACGTGCCCAAGATTTTTGTCGCAGCGTTACAGACGGGATGTGATGGGCGATCTGCAGCAATTTCTGGTCGAGGTTTTTGAAACGCATGGGCGTTCGGCACAGGTGTATCACTTTGGGCAAGAGTCCATCAAAGTGGTCGTGTTGGATGATTATCTGCCTGACCCTGAAGCGATTATCGACATGGCTGTCAACGGGCCAAGCTTTGCACCAAATGGGCCGTACTATCCGGGGATCCGCGCGCCTGTGCCGCCGTCATCCTTCCAAACCCTTTTGGGTCCTTTAGCTGAAGTCCTGCCGCGCTGTTTTGACTATTCCGGGCGCGCAGGTCTGAGAGAATGCAATTTCTCCCTTGTGACCACCCCCTCAGACCAATTGCAACCTATCCAGCGCTTGCCGCATTTCGACAGCCTCGAATATGGCCGCGTCGCTGCTCTACTCTATCTTTGCCAAGGTAACAGCCAAGGTGGGACGGCCTTCTTCCGGCAACGCAGCACCGGGTTTGAAAGCGTGGATGTTGGCCGCTTTTCAACCTTTGAGGCGGCTCTTAATGCCGATGTCGCGAGCCACGGCCTATCCAGTGCTACCTATATTGACGAGACCAGCCCGATTTATGAGATGATTGGCCGCGTTGAGGCGCGCTTTAACCGTATGATCGTCTATCTGAGTTCCAGCCTACACTGTGCTTCTATCCCAAAAGACTTTGCTTTTGATCCAAATCCAACCACTGGACGGCTGACGGTGAATGCGTTTTTAGGTATGGATTGAGGATAGATTGGACTGTCGACAGATTTAGGATGGATTATGGTTTCGCGTCGCACATCGATTCAGTTGTTGGTTGCTTCAATTCCTTTTGCTGCCTGGCTGTTTGGGCCCTTCAAATCCGCACAAGCAAAGCCTGTCGCGGGTTTGCTAGGTCGTTGGGGCGGGCAATTGGTTGCAGGTTCTGCGACGCTGCGACTGGTCTTAGTGGTGCAAGACGGTCAATTGCCGATCCTTTATTCGGTTGATCAAGGCAACCAGCCGATCCCCGCCGATGCCGGCACAGTCAGTGATGCAGCGCTGGATGTGACCTTCTCCGCCATTAAAGGCCGCCTCATGCTTAAACTAACTGACAAGGGTCTTTTGGAAGGCACTTGGTCGCAAGGCAGCGCGCTGTCGTTGACTTTGTCGCGTTTGGCAGAAGGGGCCATCCCCGAGAAAAACGCGTTGAAAGACCTCGGTGACCTATCGGCAGAAGTGATAGCGGGCCAAACCAAATATCAAATTCCAGCTCTCGTGGGTGGGTTTCAGATCCTGCGCGGAAAAGCCCAAGTAGGCCGCGAAGTTGTTGCCGGAACTTTGACTGTGACCGACCAGACACGCGTGCGCGAAGGCCAGCTTTGGCATGTGGGGTCCATCACCAAATCCATGACCGCGACTTTGGTTGCCCGCCTTGTGGAGCGTGGTCTGCTTTCTTGGGCAATGAAATTGGGAGACGCCTTCGGCACCCTCGCGCCCAATATGCTGCCAGCCTATCGCGACCGGACTTTGGCCCATTTGATGACGGGTCAAACCGGCATGCCGACCAATTTGTCGCCATTCGACATGATTGCGCAGTCTGGTGCCACTTCGCCTAGGGAAGGCCGTGCGACGTGGGCTGCAAAAGCCTTTGCTCTGCCGCCTCAGAGCAGCACTGTTTATCCCAATAATGGCTATGTCTTGGCCGGAGCCTTGTGCGAGGCCGTCACCGGTAAAGCGTATGAGGACTTGATGGTCGAGGAGGTCTTTAAGCCGCTGAAGCTTGCCACTGCTGGCTTTGGTCCGCCGGGAGAAGGCAATCCGCAAGGTCACCGGAAAGCCTTGCTGGGTCGTCGCTTAATGGCTGTAGGGTTCGGTGCGGGGGCGGATAATCCCGCTTCGATGGCCCCGGCGGGTGGCGTACACATCTCCATCCCAGATCTTGTCGCCTTTGGCCTCGCGCATAGCCTTGGACATCAAGGCCAGCGCACGGATTACCTCAAAACTGAAACTTGGCGCGCTCTGCACACGCCCCCACCTGAGGCCAATTACGCCTTTGGTTGGGTGGAGCGTGAGGACGGCAGTCTTTGGCACAATGGGTCTAATACGTTTTGGCTGGCGGAGTTGAGTTTTGACCCTGAGAAGCCAGTGGCTATTGCTGCGGCAGCCAATCGTTTCGACGCAGGCGAAGCGCTAGGGCGGGTCATGGCCGCAGCTTCTGCCGAAGCCATGACCCGCTTGGCTAAACCTTAGTCCTCAAGCTTAAAGCTGATCGTATATCGGGCGGGATAAGCCACGGCGATTCCGTCGATTGTTTGGGGTTGGAACGTCCAAGCCTCCACTGCCTTTCGTGCGGCATCGGCAAAGCCATAGTCTTTGGGGGCCTCATTCACCACCATGAGATTGGCTACCTTGCCTTGGGCGGTCACTGTGAAGCTCAAGGTCACTTCGCCGGAGATATCCCGGTCGAGTGCCTTTCTCGGGAAGGCAGGGTTAGCACCTGCTTGACGGACGGGATTGATGATCAGGCGGTGAGCAGGTGGAGCTTCCGGCTCTGCCTCTGTCGGCAGTGGGTCTAGGGTTGGCCCCAATGTCGCACCACCACCCGAGAAGGCCACAGGCATATCACCAACAAGACCAATCGGCAGGTTATCAACAGGGCCAAGCGGCACGACTTCGGTCGTAGGCCGCTGCGTCACTGTCGGGGTGTCGTTTGAGGTTTGTTGTATCTGCTGATTTCTAACGGGCTTATCAGGTTCGGGCTTGGGCGGAATGATAGGCTTGGGCGGGACGCGTGGCACCATGTCGACCGGTGGCGGTTCGGGTAATTGCAGCTTTTGCACCGTTGGGACGTAGGTCAAGGCGAGATAGCCCAGGCCAAGCCAGAGGATCCCAGACCCAGTTAGCGCGGCTGTGCGGTACAGCATTTTTTGGGTTGGTGGTGCGAAGGCATGGGACTGTTTCATGACGCAATCTCCTAAGCTGGAGCTGAACAGCTGATTTACTGGCCAGTGTTATAACAATTAAAACAGATTTCCGTAACGTCAAGTACAAAGTTTACGTAACGTCATGTTGACGGCAGTGTCAATTTTTGCGGAGAAACCTAGAAAGCCCTTTCATTTGGGTCGGTCTTGTCTAAGCTATCGGCAAATCAAAGCAAAAACAGAGGACACTGGGATGAGCGAAGCCAATCTGCCTGCGGGCGAAACCTATGACTACATCATCATTGGCGCAGGCAGCGCGGGTTGTGTTCTGGCAAATCGTCTCACAGCTGATCCAAAAATTCGGGTCTTGCTCTTGGAAGCAGGTGGCAAGGATACTTCGCCTTTGATCCACATTCCAGTGGGCTATGCCGAGACTTTGAAAGACCCTAAGGTCAATTGGCTTTATCAGACCGAACAAGACCCCGGCACCAATGGTCGCCAGCATGTTTGGCCACGCGGTAAGGTTCTGGGTGGTTCGAGCTCTATCAATGGCCTTCTCTATATCCGCGGCCAGCAGCGCGATTATGACATCTGGCGGCAATTGGGTTGCGAAGGCTGGGGCTGGGATGATTGCGCGCCCTATTTTCTCAAATCGCAAAACCAAGAACGCTCCGGTATGGACGGTCATGCTACAGGTGGGCCTTTAAACGTGTCGGATGTCACCCAAAAGCATCCGGTCTCCGATGCGGTCATTCAGGCAGGGATTGAGGCAGGCATTCCGCGCAATGATGACGTGAATGGCGAGAACCAAGAGGGGATCGGCTATTACCAATTGACGGTGAAGAACGGCATGCGGTGCTCTGCGGCTGTGGCGTATCTAAATCCGGTCAAGCACCGGCCAAATCTGACAATCCGCACCCATGCATTGGCGCACAAGGTTTTGTTTGATGGCAAGCGTGCGACAGGGGTTTCATTCTCCGTTGATGGCGACATGATCAAGGCCTCAGCCAAGCATGAGGTAATTCTGTCGGGTGGAGCGATTAACTCGCCACAATTGTTGCAATTGTCGGGCATCGGCCCCGCCGCCTTGCTCCAAAGCCATGGCATTGAGGTCAAAGTGGATGCGCCGGGCGTCGGTGAGAATTTGCGCGACCATTATGTCGTAGGTATGCGCTATCGTCTGAAAGCGGGCGTGAAGTCGGTCAATGAAATGACCAAGGGCTTGACCTTTGTCGGCGAGGTATTCAAGTTTTTGTTCCAACGTAAAGGCCTTTTGACTTTGTCGGCGGCCCATATCGCAGCCTTTGTAAAGACGCGGCCAGACCTCGAGACCCCAGATGTGCAATATCACATTCTGCCTGCGACGATGGACCAGAAGAAGCTGTTTGAAGAGCAAAAAATGGTTCTGGAAGATCAACCGGGCCTCACCATTGCACCATGTCAATTGCGGCCAGAGAGTACGGGTCGCATTCAGATCAAGTCGGCTGACCCCAGTCAGCATGCTGGCATTTGGCCCAATTATCTGGCTGACAGCTTAGACCAGCAAACCATTGTCGAAGGGTTGAAGATTGGCCGCCGTATGGCCAAAGCACCGTCCTTGGCTGGCCTCATTGAAGCGGAGATGGAGCCGGGCAATGGCGTTGTTAGCGATGAACAATTCTTAGCCTATGCGCGTGAAACCGGGTCGACCATTTATCACCCTGTTGGCACCGCCAAAATGGGGCGCGATCCGATGGCGGTAGTCGATCCTCAGCTTCGGGTTATCGGGGTAGAGGGGCTCCGCGTTGTTGACGCCTCCATCATGCCGCGTCTGATTTCAGGCAATACCAATGCGCCAACAATTATGATCGCAGAAAAAGCCTCTGACATGATCCTTGCTGCACGGCAGGCTGCCCAAGCTTAGCGGCCGATGTTGGTGGATGGTGCCGGAGCGGGAGTAGCGGCATTCAGGCTCGGCAATTTACGTAATGCGGGCAGGGCAGCCACATCTTGCCCGCCTGCCGCAGCGAACATATCTGCCAAACTCTCGTAAAAGGCAGCCAAAGTGCTGGGGCTGGGCCGCTTTAAGTCATCCAGAGTAGGGAGCGGTGAGAGTGGCTTGCCTTCATGGGCGGCGGCCATGAAGTCCTCCCAGATCAGTGCAGGCAAGGTGCCACCCGTAACGCCATTCATTGGGCTAGAGCTGTCATTGCCAACCCAGACGCCACAAATGATGTCAGACGTATAGCCAACAAACCACGCGTCGCGAAAATTCTGCGAGGTGCCAGTTTTGCCAGCGGCTTCCCGACCACCGGGCAGGCGTGCGCGCTTACCTGTGCCAAAGGCCACCACATCGGCCAGCATCGCAGTCATTTGACGGGCGCGCAGGGGTTCATAGACTTGGACAGGGGCTTTATTCTCGCGCTGGAATGCGACGGTCCCTCGCGTGGTATCAATCCGTTCAATCAAATAGGGATCAACCCGCACCCCGTCATTGGCCAAAGTGGCATAGGCGCGCGTCATGTCTAGCAAAGTCACTTCACCCGCCCCCAATGAGATCGACAGATTACGCGGCAGTTCACTGTCGATGCCCAAACGCTGGGCCAAAAGGATCAGCCGATCAATGCCGACTTCGGAGGCTAATTGGACAGCAATTGTGTTGGTTGAGCGGGTTAGGGCTGACGACAGGCTCATGGCACCGGAATAGCCACCGTTGAAGTTACGGGGTCGCCAGCCGCCAAAACTAATCGGCTTATCCACTCGGATTGTATCGGGCGTCAGGCCTTTTTCAAGGGCGGCAGCATAAACGAAGGGCTTAAAGCTGGAACCTGGTTGGCGCTTGGCCATGGTAGCGCGATTATACTGGCTGTCATCATAATTTCGCCCACCTACAATGGCGAGGATGCGCCCTTGCCGATCCATCGCAATCAAGGCGGCTTGGGTAACGCCGGTACCCGTTCCATCCCCCACCAGCGCTTGCACAGCTTGTACAGCTGCAGCCTGCATTTTGCCTTCGACGGTCAAGCGCAAAATTCGGTCTGGGGCAACTTGTTTGCCGACGCTTTCAACCTCTTTTTGCGCCATATCAATGACATAGCCCATTTGGCCTTCGGGAATGTCGGGTGTTACGTGCAAAGCGACCGGTGTCCGCATCGTCACGTCAGCTTGCACTTGGGTAATAAAGCCTGCCGCCACCATACGCTGTAGCACGACCGCGCGTCGCTCAATCGCTGGTGCTGCGGTCAAGTTCACAGCTAAGCGCCCGGGTGCCTTGGGCAGACCTGCGAGCATGGCTGCTTCCGATAAGGTCAGTTTGCTTGGATGCTTGGAGAAGAAGCGCCAGGCCGCCGCATCAATCCCGTAGGCGTTCTGGCCGAAATAAATGCGGTTTAGGTAGATTTCGAGGATTTGCTTCTTTGTCAGGCGGCTATCGATCTGCCACGCCAAAACCATTTCCTGCAGCTTGCGCTTGAAGGTCTGCTCGGGGCTTAAATAAACGTTTTTAACCAATTGTTGCGTGATGGTCGAAGCGCCCTGGACGGTATGGCCGGCGGTCAAGTTCTCAAACACCGCCCGGCCAATCGACCACAAGTCGACGCCCCCATGCTCAAAAAAGCGGGCATCCTCGACCGCCAGAAACGCCTGCAGCACATGGGCGGGCAGGACATCCACGCTGACTCTGCGTCCATAGCGAGGTCCGCGGATTGAGATGGTTTCGCCCGTGGAATCGACCATTTCAAGACTGGGCTTACGATTTGCCGTCCAGATTTCTTCGTTTGAAGCAATCTTGGGCAAATCCGATAGAAAGTGCCGCCACATCGCATAAGATGTCAGGCAAACTAAGACGATTACGCTGACGGCCAGAATGGTCAGTAAGCGCATATTATAGGCTTTGATCTTGGCTTTGCGCTCCAATAGGTCCGCGCGAAAGACGCCCTGCATCAGTCTGAAACCCGTCCTTGAACTCAATCTGCACAACGCCGCTGATCCGCCCGAAGGGTCAAGCTTTATCCATGTAGAAACCAACATCTAGGGCGATCAAAATCCCCGGTTTTAAAGCTTTTGGCGGGGGTGGTCGACCATTTCACGTCACGATCACTCAAACCGACCCCTTCCTACCGTAATACTTGTCTTCGCCATCAACGGCCCGCGCCGATAGGCGCTTTTGGATAAAGACATGCGACGTGACAGGCAGTGTGGCCCGCAAAACAAACCGGCCTTCAAATGGCATCCAATTGTCGTGGGTGAGACGGGCTAGCGGTGATGGCGATAGCTGGGCCTTGCCGGACGTGCCGCAGTCGATCGCCGCTAAAGGTTATTCTGTATCCGTGCTGAATTTGGCGGGTACCCTTCTTCGCACAACCGAACTTCAGGGGCCGTCGTATCTTTATCCCGTGGTTGCGGAAGTTCCGGACTTTGGTGCCTTGCAGACCTAGATAACGGTGTCCGTCTGCCAACGAGGGCCCGCTGGTCTGTTAGGTTATCGCCTTAAAGAACGGATAAGCGTGCAACACAATGGCTAGCCCCCCTTTCGCCGCAAGTGGAGAGCGCCTAAGTCTTCGGAATACGTGGTGCTTGGCCTCAAAATGCAAGTTTGGCTGAGCCTGCTGATTAGGCTGGAATTTGGGAGATCAAGGCGTGGCAGAAGAACCTTATGCAGTGCTTGGCGTTGCGCGCGGAGCCCCATTTGCCGAGGTTCGAAAAGCCTATCGCAAGCTCGCCAAAGAATTGCATCCAGACGCGAACCCAAACAATAAAGCGGCTGAAGAGCGCTTTAAGCGTGTGTCGGCGGCCTTTGCATTTCTTGACGACCCAGACCGCAAAGCTAAGTATGACCGAGGCGAGATTGATGCTGACGGTAATCCAAAGTTTGCGGGCTTTAGCGGTAATGCCGGCGGACGCGGGCCTTTTGGCGGTGGCGACCCTTTTAGTCCCGGTGGTCCCTTTGGGGGGGCAGGCCGGCGGCAGACTGGACCCGGCCAACCCGAATTTGAAGACATGTTTGGCGACCTTTTCGGCGCAGCCTTTGGGGCCAGAGGTGGTGCACGCCCTGGCTTTCAAGCGGCCACCAAAGGTCAAGACATTCAGACTACTATTAAAATTGACTTTGAAGATGCCATTTCTGGCACCAAACAACGGGTGAATGCGGGCGATCGCTCCATCGATGTGACCATTCCGGCTGGGGTCGAAACGGGTCGTACTCTCAGGCTGCGAGGACAAGGTGGCCCCGGCCAAGGCGGTATGCCGGCCGGTGATTTAATGGTGACAGTAACCGTTAAGCCCCATCCAGTGTTTAATCGCGATGGCGATGACGTGCGCATGGACTTGCCAGTCTCTTTGACTGAAATTCTCGAAGGCGGGCGGGTTGAGGCAACTATTCCTAATGGCACAGTCTCGCTCACCATCCCACCAAGCTCAAATTCCGGCACAGTCTTGCGGTTGAAGGGCAAGGGCGTGGCGCGTCCCGGTTCGCCGGGGGACTTGTTTATCCGGTTGATCTTGGGCTTGCCCGAGGGCGATAATAGGGAATTGAAAACGCTTCTTGCAACATGGTCTAGACGGGACGAACCACCAAAGCGTTAGGCCAAAAAACTAGGATAAGGGGTCATGAGTCTATTGGGGGACAAGCCGATTATCGGAATTATCTTGGACGAAAACACGAGCCAAGGTGGGGCCTCCTATGAAACAGGTAAAGGTTATTTTCGAGCCATTGAGAAAGCTGGTGGAGTTGCCTTGGGACTGCCCTATGCTCCTGATTCCTTGGATTTTGCGCGCACATATTGTGCCGGTCTGATGTCGACCGGCGCGCGGATTAAGTTTCCCTCTGAGTGGTATGTTCCGGGCCAAGTAAGTTATGCACCACAGTCAGATCGCTTTGCGATAGAACAGGCCTTAGTAGAGACTTTTTTGGCGGAAGATCGGCCCTATTTAGGCATTTGTAATGGCATGCAAATGCTTGGCTGCCTGTCTGGTTGTCGGATGAGCGGTGATGCGAAATCCTACACCGATGGCAGCATCGCCCATGATGATCGATCAACCCGTCATGGCCTGAAGGTCACACCGGGCACCAAACTCCATGAGATTACCGGCCGTGATCATTTGCAGGTCAACAGCTTTCACCGCGAGGCCTTGGTGGAAGTCAGCAATCAAGTGATTGTTTCTGGCTTATCCGACGATGGCTTGGTTGAGGCGATTGAGCGCCCTGATCGGCGCTTTGCGATGGGTGTTCAATGGCATCCTGAGCGTTTGATCGACGAAACCGCCGATGCCGAAGCGCTGTTTGGAGCGCTTGTTACAGCGGCGATTGATTGGGCAAAAGCTAGCCGATTACAGCCTTCAACCCTGTAAAACAGTTTTTTCGTAGGCTTATCGGATTGTTGCAGCCTTAAGAGTGCGCGTAAAGTGCTGGTAATTGACCGTCTCCATGAATAAAACCGATCGATCCCGTTTAGTCCACGTTCAGAACCATGCATGTATTCTTGACCCTATGAAAAAGCAGTTCGCCTTTCTTTTGAGCACGTCCCTATTGGCCAGCTTCAGTCTGGTCGAGCCAGCGCAAGCAGGCAGGGCAAGTGCCGCGCCGCCTAGCCCATCGGGCTTGGTGTTTCGCGAAGATACTCGCAATGGCGGCGGCGGCCTGTTTCAGTTGGCCAGTCAGATTATTCCCTTGGGCCAAGTCTTGGGGATGATCAACGCCATCGAGCCTGGAAATCAGTTAGATACACAAATTGTAACAGAGAATGGGCGACCGTTTTATGTCGTGCGCTGGCAGGCTTCCCGCGGTCGCATCATGATTTTTAAAGTCGATGCTCAGTCTGGGCAAATTGTCAGGCGACAAGGGTAGGCTGCCTGCGCCTGCAGCTGCGTGCCAACGGAATGGCGAGCAGGCCTGATTGTCGATTTGGCGACATGTTTTGTGAGAGGAGTGAGGCGGATGCGCTGTCTGGTAGTGGAAGATGATCCCGATTTACGTCGTCAGCTTGAGCGCGCCCTGCATGATTCGGGTTATGCCGTTGATGTTGCCGCCGACGGCGAAGAAGGTCACTTTCTGGGCGATACCGAACCCTATGACGTTATTGTCTTGGATTTGGGACTTCCGTTGATCGATGGTGTTACGGTGCTAGAACGATGGCGCAATGCTGGGAAGGTCGTTCCTGTGCTAATTTTGACCGCGCGTGATCGCTGGAGTGAAAAGGTCGCAGGCTTTGACGCCGGGGCGGACGACTATCTGACCAAGCCGTTTCACATCGAGGAATTGCTGGCGCGTTTGCGCGCGCTGGTGCGCCGCGCTGCAGGCCATGCAACGCCTGCGCTTGAGTGTGGTGACCTGCGACTTGACCCGCGCGCCCAGCGCGCCACGGTAGCGGGCGACCCCGTGAAATTGACCAGCCACGAGCTTCGTCTATTGACCTATTTGATGCACCATGTCGGTCGCGTTGTGCCGCGCTCGGAACTGATCGAACATATTTATGATCAAGATTTTGATCGTGATTCCAACACAATCGAAGTCTTTGTTGGTCGGCTGCGCAAGAAAATCGGCCAAGATCGTATCTCGACGGTGCGCGGCCTCGGGTATCAATTGCTTGACCCAGATGCGTCCAGCCAGTCAGGTAAGGGGTGAGGTCTCAGCGCTCCCTTGCAGGAAGACTGGTCGCTGTCGCGGCCATTTGGTCAGCCTTGGTGTTGGTCGCAACGGGCTATGGCCTGTCCGCCCTGTTTCGCAATTCAGTTTTTGAAGCCTTTGATCGAGAACTAACGGTCTCGGTTGATGCTTTGGCTGCAACCATTGAAACCGATGAACAGGGGCAGCTGCGGGTGCCGCGTGCCCCAACTGATCCGCGCTTTTTCCGCCCTCTTTCGGGTCATTATTGGCGCGTTGTTGATGTGACGGCTGGGCCCAAGCTTTTAGGTCAAGGTGTTAGTTCGCGTTCTGTTTGGGACGAGCCGTTCGAACCGCCAGTACTCTTGCTCGAACAAGTCCTAGCCCAACCCGGTACCACCCAGACCTTAGAAATGAACCGCAATAATGAGCGCTTGAGGGTCGCAGCCCGGTTGGTGCAACTGCCTTCCCGCAACAGTCAGACCATCTTGATGGTTGGGGCAGATATAGGTGAGGCGGTCGCCGCCGGTGATCGTTTCAATTTAGCGCTTACTTTGGGACTATCGGCACTAGCACTTGGTCTGTTAGGGGCCATCTTCTTGCAAGTCCAATTAGGCTTGGAGCCCTTGCGCAGAATGGGTCGCGAGCTTGCGATGATCCGCAATGGCGAGCGTGACCGCTTGGATGAAGATACGCCACGAGAGCTTGCGCCTTTGGCAGGCGAACTCAATGCACTCATTTCGCATAACCAAGAAGTGGTAGAGCGAGCGCGCACCCATGTCGGAAATCTCGCGCATGCTTTGAAAACGCCCTTATCTGTCCTTCTCAATGAATCTCGCCAGAGTAAGGGTGAGTTTGAAGATTTGGTTGCGCGGCAAGCTCAAGCCATGACCCGTCAAGTAGAACATTATCTGAAGCGTGCTTCCGCTGCAGCGCGAGCGGAATCCTTGGGCGCACGCACCCCACTCGGGCCTGTGATTGAAGATGTGAGCCGCACGTTAGGACGCTTGTTCAAGGCTGAAGGCGTGAAAGTCACAGCCAATTTTGAGGACAATTTGGTCTTTCGTGGCGAAAAAGAAGATTTGGAAGATCTGATTGGCAATCTGTCTGAGAATGCCTGCAAGTATGGCGGTGGACTTGTGGAAATTGAAGCGCGCATGGCTTCGACTGGGCAGATTGAGATCACCATTGAAGATGATGGTGAGGGCCTGGAGGGTGATGCTTTGGTCGCCGCCCTCAAGCGCGGCGCGCGTTTGGATGAGACCTTGCCAGGCTCAGGACTAGGCTTGTCGATTTGTGATGAATTGGCGCGCGCCTATGGTGGTAGCTTAAAGCTCGATCGATCTGATTTGGGTGGATTGCGAGCTCGTCTATTGCTGCCTTCCGCCGAAACTTCTGTTTAGATTTGATTTTATTGTTTTTGAGCTTGCAAACCCCAAATTAACTCATTTTTGTTACGCAGAATGTTTGATAGTTGCATGTGATGTGACTTCAGTAGAGTGCTGACCTGAGTAACCGCCAATGACAGTTCTAACCGACGACAAGATTGCAGCCTTAAAGCAATTGTTGCTATCGACCCCGCCAGCAACGGCAGGGAAGTTGTGGGCGCTTTTAGAGCGCATGAAAGTCCAAGGGGTAAAGTCCATTCCAACTGGTGAGTTGCTAGGCGCTATGCGTGAAGCAGGCATTCCCACTAACTTTGCGACGGGGAAAACTCATACGCGCGTCCTCAGTTTTGACCGGCTGTTCTTCGAACCCTTCGAAAATCTTGTTGAGAATGGTCCCCTGCATTTGCTGATGCCAGGCTCTTTGCCGCGGATTGGATTGGGTCCGGTTTGGAAGCTGATCATCGGCCAACTTGCACCCGATGCTTATGTCGATCTTGAGCCCTTGGGCACAGCAGCCAGCTTGCGCGGCGATATGACCCAAGCGCGTGAGTATGCGGAAAAAATGCGGACAGAACTCTTGAACAATATCCAAGAGATTCCCCCAGAACGACTGAGCACCTTGTCGAAGATGCCGGAAGCCTCGCATGTATTAGGCCGCTTGATCCCGCTTTTGTCCGCTGAAAGGGCGGGGCGGCAGATTTGGACCGGCGTACAAAGCTTGCGCGGGGATATGCATGAGCAATCGATCTTTCGTTTGGCCGCGGCTGTAAAAGAGGCTGAAAACGCCGATCCGAAAGTGGCGACCGAGATTTTGTTGCTGACAATGTCGGCTTTGCCAAAACCCTATCAAGTCTTGCGGATCCTGCAACGTATTTCGCGCGGCGTTGATGACCGAAAGCTTGATACTACCCATTACGCAATTGTCGGGCGGCGCGTGATTGCACTTCTGCGACGCGAAGGCGCTGTCATTGAGCATGCTTCTTTGGGCGGCACCTTTGACGTGGACGCGGTCAAAGCTGCTATCGACCGTCACAACAAACTGGTCCACGGCATGATGCGCGAAACTATCTTGTCCCAAAGTGGTCCCTGGAGACAGGAACTGACCGCCATTTGCGGCCAAGTCGGTTCCAGGCTGGAAATGATTTGCCATGCGGCTGTGAAGGCGCTGGATTTGGCTCTGCCAATGGACATGGTGCGTAAAAAGAACGCTGGTATGTTGACCGAACCACGATATGGCGCGGCCGTTGACAAAAACAAAGTAGAAGTAGCGCGTTGCCACATGCAATTTTTGGTCGCCTCTCGCCTTCTCGCACCGCTCGCGGGCTTTGGTGGCTTCCGTGACAATGCGAACCGGACGTGCGCTGGCCAATTGGATGCGATTTGTGAAGGGTTGGTAAGGGTGGCGCGCGAGGGGGAAACCTCACCACATTTCCAAGATTGGATAAATGCTACTTCGACCCTCATCAATGCGCTAGACGGTCCATTGCCTGCGAAGACTTTTGAGCGCCGGATTACCTCCTTGGTGAAGACGGCCGCCTGAGACAGCGATTAATCGCGTAAGTTTGAAGCGTCTACCTGCGACATTTTCACCCCCAAGCCTTGAACCCGCGTGTGGGAGCGTGCATGTCGCCCCTATCATGACTGAAATCCCCCCTGTTCTTGTCTCTGGAATGTTTTGGCTTGCCCTTCTGGTTGCCCTTGTCGGATCTGCTTGGTGGGTGCTGCGGGCCGGCGCGCGGGGGGGCGCGCTAGAAAGTGACCGCGCCGATCTGCAAGTTTATCAAGATCAAATTGCCGAGGTCGGCCGCGGCGGTGCCAAGGCGTTGGTGTGCCGTGTGATTCAGCCCATCATCTGGTTGCTCACTCTCCCCATTCAAAGTCTCAGTTCAGCGTTGGCCTTGGCGACCCTACTCGTTTGTATGGGTGCACTTTTATGAGCGGCAGCGAAAAGAGGCCTAACCATACCTTCAAGCGGACGCCTTTCGGCGCTGATTGAGTCAGACGTTAGCCCGCACAAACGGAGTTCGCCGCTTTGAACAAGCTGATCTTCTTTAGTCGGCCCTGCAATATTCATCCGACTATCGCCACCGCCGACCAGTCGGACGGCGGCAGTGCACCGCGCCGTTGCTTGACAGCCGACCCCTGCGC